>CAMWXH010000001.1 GCA_947178165.1 uncultured Porphyromonadaceae bacterium
GAGAAAATATTTCCGGCAAGCTGCATTCCGTCGCCGGAGTCGCCGGCGAATCGGATAACCACTCTGTCGATGGTCTTGACATTCGTTTCTTTTGACATAACGAATAGTTTTGATAGATAAAATTGTGGAACTTCCGGCCTCTGCCGGAGCGCAAGACACCTCGAAGGGTCTTATCTTACGCAAAATTAATTAATCTTTTTAAGATATACAAAGATTTAAGGTTATTTGGATATCAGTATCTTGACGGCTTTGCCCTTTGCCGAACGAGCAATATAAATGCCCGGTTCAAGGGATTTGCCTTCCGACTGACGGCCGTTTAGTTCAAAGAGAGACCAGCCTTCCGGCAGGCTTATGTTGTTTCCGTCGATGGCTATGCAGCCCTCGTCATCGCTGTCCATATCCTCAATTACGGAAGCTATGTCCAGGAAGGATGAGAAACGCGCCAGCTTCACCGGAGTCTGTTTTGAACTGTAGTTTGTGAAGCGAGGCTGAGTGGCATTATACTGTAATGTTTTGCCTCCATCGAAGGTTATGAGAGCTGTGCCGTCGTCATTGATTTTGACTTCAGTGCTTGTCCCTGTATTAGATTTAAGTGTATTCTTGTTTCCTGAGCCTCCCACATTCCAATAACCCTTAGATTTGTTGTTTAGAGCATCCAGAACTTCCAAGAGATATTTCCCTCCTTCGCTCTGCTTGAAGCGGATTATGGAAGCTTCCATAGGGAGATAGGTTATATCCTCACCTTTGAAATTGACTTCTCCAGCATCGGGCATAAAGCTTGAAGAGGATGTACCTCCGTTATGCCCCATTATGTGACCGTTGGAGGAGGAATATAGGATGAATAAGGTTTCGGGTGTGAGGATTAACTCTGAATCGGAGGTAACGGGGCTATATACAGCTTCCGTGTAATCATCAACCTGGGGGTCACGTCCTGTTAGGGTGAGATAAGCAGTGGAGCTTCTTAATGTTAAGCCATTGCTCTCTGCTTCGGTGTAGGCAGATAATGACATCGTTGCTCCATGGCTCGATGCAGAGGGTATCTCAACTCCCGGTCCATATTGCTGGTAATCTCCACCGTTGATGCTTACCCATAGGTCGCCATCCTCGTGAGCGATTCCTACAACCTCACCATCCCACCAACGCGAGGAGTATGTATTCACTGCAGTGAGGCGGCGTGATGTGAATACCGGTTCGGCCGGGCGGTCGATTGCTTCGGCCTGCTTACCGGGAGTGAAAGCCTCATCCTTCTTGCCACCCCATATATGGTCGATAAGCTCCGGATAATCTATGAATGGATTTCGGTTTTTCTGAATCTTGAATATCTCCTCGTTGCGTTTTATCTCCTTGGAGTCAACGGGGTCGTTGGCAGCCCAGCGGCAGAGCAAATCCACAGCCCATGGCTCTAATATGGCCACTGCGTCATACTTATACATTGGCTGGTCGATTTTCCAATTCTCCCCATCATATACGGTGAAGATATAAAGATATGCTCGTGCGAAGTCACCTTTATATTCGTCGGCCGGTTCAAAAACCTTTGAAGCAGAGCCGGCTGTTCCCGCTTTTGGCGCTCCTATCTTTACAAGTTCATTTTGCCATGCAATAGTAGCTACCTCTCCTAAGGGGAGGTCTCCTTTCTTCTGATTTGCGTCTGAATTTGATGGGTTAAGATGTATAAGGTCAGCGTAAGCATCCTTTGCATCTTCAGCACCAAACCATGAATTTGCTACAGAGTGCTCAATATTGAGACCCTTGTGAGTTTCGGTAGGAACCATATTGTTACTATACATATCCCACCAAATAGTCACTCCATTGATAGTACGGACATCAGTATTTCGGAATGCTTCCCAAGTGTCATCTCCATATCTAACCCTACTAAACTCTTCGGGGAATGCCACAGCTTTCACGGCGGTTTTCAATTCCTCACCCTTTTTGCCGGATAGAGAATCATAATAACCCGCCGGAATTTCAGCCTGTGCAATTATTGCGGTGGCAATAGTGGCTGCTAATATAAATTTTTTCATTTTATCGTTTTTGTTAGGTTATAGAAGAAAATGTAGTAGTATCAGAAGCCCACCATAGCCTTCACTGTTTTGTTCCTTTCGGGTGAGACAACGACATAGACTCCCTTTTCGAGGTTTTCTGCATTCACCTGTCGGCCATTGAGGTCGAAGATAAGGCTGCCCTCTGGAGCGATGATGCTGTTACCTTTGATGATTACACGGAATCGTCCGGTCTCCAGCGGCAGGATGGATGAAGCAATATTCTTGGGAATGAAACGATAGAGCGCAACGTCCTCCTGACCGCTTGTATATGTGCGGAACATTTTCCCATTATCATTTTTGTTATATTTCAAATAACCGCCCGCTCCGTAGTTGATTGTAGTCACTCCTGAGTTTACGCTGATAGATGCATGTGTACCCGCATCTGTAGCCAAAGGAACAATATTGAGCGTCTTTGCAGAGGCAGAGGCAAGATACCCTAAATTCTTGCCATTGATATCGGAAAGATGGAGAAGGTATCCGTTACTATCAGCTTCTAAAGTTATGATTGCGGTTTCATCTGGAACATTCTCAATTGTATTGTTTGTAATTGAAATTTGGTCGGTCTGTAATAAACTGCTGTTTTTATTACCCGGATTAATCGACATTGCTACAGATGCATCCGGGGAAATGATTATATACTGCTCTCCAATCTGGAGGTCGGTTGAATTATTCACCAGTATGTATTTCCCTTCCTTATCGCTTGGATCAAAGCCTGGATTGGGATCATCCGGTGTCGGATCATCCGGATCGAGGTCATCACCCGGACCGGGAGTCGGATCAGGTGTGTGTGAACCCTCAAGATGGTATGCCTCATTCTTTTTGGACCCCCAGATGTAATCTGCAAGGTCGGGAAGGTCGATGAATGGATTGCGGTTTCCCTGTTCCTTATGGATTCCGTTATTACGGTTAATCTCTTTCTCGCTCACCGGGTCGTTGGCGCTCCACGCAAGCATCATATTGTAGGCCCAAGGCTGAAGTTCCGCTTTCCCTCCGGAATAATTATACATCCTTCCCTTGCCATCACTGCCATTGGAGGATGCATCCTTCCAGGTTATATCATCGTATGCTACGAACATATACATGAACACGCGCGCGAAGTCACCTTTATACATATCGTGAGGTTCATACACCATAGTGCAGCCACCGCCCTGTCCGCTGACAGGATGGCCTATAAAGGTTATGCCGTTATTCCAGGTCGAAGCCCCGCTGATTTCACCGATCGGATAGTTTCCTTTCTTGCTGTTTGCATCTGAGTTAGAGGGATTCAGATGCACTATATCTTTATATGCATCGTTTCTGGTTCCTCCCCACCAGGAATTGGCCACGGTGTGTTCTATATTCATGCCGGGATGTCCGGAGGATACGGCAACATTATTTGAGCTGTACATATCCCACCAGCAGTCTTTACCGTCAATATTGCGCACATCAGTTGATTTGAAGGCATCCCATGTTGCGTCGCCATAGCTGATGGCGTGATGCCCTTTCTTTGCAATCGCTTTGACGGCGCTTTTAAGGGATGCCCCGCTCTTCCCTTCAAGGGAGTCGTAATAGCCGGCGGGAGCTTGCGCCATTATGCTGAAAGCGGAAATAAGTAAAGTTCCGACAAGGATGAATCTGTTTATTATATTCACGATGATTGAGTCTTTTTGGTTAGCCCTCCTTCCGGGTGTCCATTTTATGACACTTCTGTTTTAAGGAGGTTTGAATGGTAGGTTTACGGCTTCAAATTTAGCTAATTTTTGTGGAATTTTGCAAGTTTAAACAATAAAATATTATATGTTTTCACCGATATTTCTTTTCAATCCGCTAAGTTTGCACCTTTTTATGGGGGAACCTTTGAAAATGCGTGAAAAATCCTCCTGCTCTAACCCTGCAACACCCTCCTTGTTCAATTCCATTATCCCCTTCAGGGGGTGAAATTCCTGAATTGCCGTGTGAGGAGTGTCATAATTAAGTGGGCATTCTCTAAGACAGAGGTCGCAGCCGAATATTATATTTTTTCCGGCATCGGTATTCATTGCCGCAATCGCTTCCGATTCCGACCATGCGCCACGATGCTCTATGGTCAGGTAACTAAGGCACCTCGCCGAATCAACTGTTCCGTCGCGGCGAAGGGCATTGGCAGGGCATTCGTTTAGGCATTTTCCGCAATGAAGGCATAGATCGAGGTTGGTAATATTTACGTTAGGATTGAGGTCAAGGGTAGTGATTATTTCAGCCAGGAATACCATATTCCCTGCCCCGGGAACAATCACGGCACCGTTATCCCCTATTTCTCCGATCCCGGCCTTGACCGCCCAGTAGCGTTCCATTATCGGTGCGGAGTCAATGCATATCCTGTATTCTCCTCCAAATTCCTCCTTGACCTTTTCCAAAGTTTTGCTTAGGCGTATCCTTATCGCATCGTGATAATCGAGACCGTATGCATAGCAGGCAATCATCCCCTTCTCCGGTTCCCGGAATGCTGCAGGCTTGAAGGGGAATGCCAGTGATATTATGCTCTTTGCATCCTCTAAAAGGAGTCTCGGATCCCGGCGTATGGAGCTATGGTTCTCCATATATGCCATCCCTGCGTGCCCTTTCCTGCTTAGCCAGTCGAGATATGCTCTCCACACCTCCTCTTCCACGGGAGCCGCCTTTGCGACTCCTATGGCCACAGCCCCGCTTTGTCTCAATATGCCGCAAATTTTTCCTGTCATCCCTTCCTTCCGAAATCTGCCGGCACCTCTCCCCAACGTTCGGTTTCCCATTTGAGTATCTTGGGATATTCCGAAGCCGGATGACTGTTAAGCCAGGAGAGCGCACGCTCCATCATACGGAAACATTTTTCATTCTTAGGGTTGCGGGTGAGCTGCGTCTTGACCTTCCTGTTTCTCACCCACGCCATTCCGGTTTTGGAATCGCTGTAAATAGTGTGCCGTTCGCCACTCTGATTCTGCAATGCCAGGGCATGAACAATGGCTAAAAATTCACCGATATTATTGGTTGACTGCTCAAAAGGCCCCACGCGGAAGATTTCTCTCCCGGTCATAAGTTCCACGCCGCGGTATTCCATCTTCCCCGGATTCCCCAGGCAGGATGCATCCACAGCCCATCCATCGAGATCGATCTCCTGAAACTGGAAATAGTCAGGCTGCCCCGCTTTCGGAAGGTTATGTTCTCCGGCCCCTACAAGCAATCCGCTCAATTCCGCGCGATCCTGCCGGCTTTCCCCTTTTCGGAATGCCGCGGCCGCTTCGGCAGATGTGGCATAGCTCTTGAACATCGCGCCGGGAAAATCATCCACCTGTGCCATTGCGTCGTTGAAATCGTCATACACTCCGGGCTCGCGGCCTTTCCAGACTACATAAAATCGTTTGCTGTAATTTCTCATTGAGGATTTGCTTCGTTATCGGTTGCAGGTTCTTCTCTATATTGATAGTCATGTCGGAGTTGTTCAAAGCTGTCGGGGTTGGTACGTAGTGCCCTGTCATCATCAAATGGATTATATGACGCTTCAATCTCCTTCTCGGTAATGGTTGCGGGGGGTTGATAATTTCCGGTAAGGCCTGATATATCGCCCCCTATTTCAAAAATATGATTCACTGCCTCTATCGCCATGCGCGTGGCTCTCTCCTTTCCCTGCCGGGAATAGCCGGCGATATGTGGGGTGGCAATCGATGTCAGCGCCAACAGTTCCTTATCTATCATGGGTTCCCCTTCCCAGGTATCAATCACGGCCTTTATCTTTTTCTTCTTTATCGCTTCCTTTAAAGCTTGGGTATCAACCACCGGCCCGCGCGATGCATTAACAAGGATGGCACCGGGTTTCATCAGTTTAAGTTCCTCTTTCCCGATCAGATGAAACGTGGCATTCTCTCCGTGACGGGTCAGGGGTGTGTGAAGGGTCACCACATCACATTCCTCAAGAATCTCTTTCAGCGAAGCTTCCCTTATTGAGCCCTCCGACATCCTGTTTTTGGAAATCCACTCTTTTCCCTCCCTGATTGCCTCCAAGGATTTTGGCGGATCCGAAACAAGCACTTCCGTTCCTGTAAGCTCTCCCCAGTCGGCCACTATGCTCCCTACATTGCCATAGCCTACAATTCCTAACTTATCTTTACCGGGACGGAAACCTAAGCGGAGAATTGAACTCCAGACATACTGTGCCACCCCGGGGGCATTGCATCCCGGACTGTTCATCACTGTTATCCCTTTGCTTCTGCAATAATCAGAATCTATATGGTCTGTGCCTATTGTAGCGGTCACAACAAGGCTTACCGGAGAATCCTTAAGAAGATTTTCATTGCAGGCGGTGCGCGTTCTCACTATCAACGCGTCGGCATCCTTTGCTATATCGTTGGTGAAGAGATCCTGGCTGAGATATTCCACATCAGCTACGCTATCGAGACGCCCTTTTATGAAAGGTATGTTCTCGTCAATCTTTATTCTGGGCCTTTTCATTTTCAGAAGATCATTATCATGAATAGGATGACGTAGATTAGCGTGATGCTGCTGAGCCATATATTGGGTTTCCTGATGTTCCACAAGGCAAATGTATTTGCAATCTGCACCGCAGCCGTCATATAGAAGGAGGCAAGATATGTTGGCAGATTGTTGAAGTCAGCTATCATCCCGGCCACACAGATCAGCCCAATCACGGCGACTGCATTGTTATAAAGCCTTCTCTGGGTATTTCCTGCATACAGTTTCACTGCATTATTCAGGGCCATCAATATGGCCACCAGCGCTGTTAGCCCAATGCTTATCCCACCCACCAGGCGGTCGTTGGCCGATGCCATGCTGTCAAACAGATTTGTGAACTCGGGGAGATGAAAGGAGTCGAGCGGAACCAGACCCATTCCGACCGCAATCCAATAGGGCGCGCATATACCCATTAGGAAAGAGAACAGTTCGCGGATATGGAAGCATTTCATCATCAGGGCTATCACTATATATCCGGGCATGAGGAATATGAAGGCATATTGGAACATGCTTCCCAGCGAAAGCATTGTTGCCACGATGAACACCTCCTGCGTGGCATTGCGCGCCTTATAGCAACTGAAAATGGTAGATAGGCAGAGGAGGTTGATTGCTACCATAAGCGATGATGAGCCAAGCATGCCGTCGGCCCAAGGATTGCTGGCCGTGAGAACAAGGAACATTGCAGGCAACACCATATCAGCTGTCTGAATCACTGAATAGCTTTTGTTGAAGAAATGCAATGCTATTCCGCAACCCAATATCAGGACAAGATTAATGCCCCACGACCATAGTTCGGGAATAGGCCATAGGTTTGGCGATGGAAGGCACACGCCGAGATTGGATTTTATTTCGGTGTGCGCGCCCACGAAATAATATATAATTGAAAGGGCTATGGCTAACACCACAGCCCCTAAAAATCCCTCTGTCCCTATTGTCTTATGCTTCATTGGCTGTTCCTGCTTTTAATCTGTCAGGCTATCCTCATCAGAGCGATATTTCTTCTTGCGTGAACGCATCGGCACATCTGAGATTACGTATGCCCCTTCTGAAGAAATCCTGGGCCCTTGCGGCTTCACGGTCACATAATCTTTTTTCCCTTTAAATTTGCGATCGCCACTGAATTTGCGATCGCCACTGAATTTGCGGTCACCACCAAATTTGCGATCGCCGCCAAATTTACGGTCACTGCCAAATTTACGGTCATCGCTGAATTTGCGATCGCCACTGAATTTGCGGTCGCTTTCAAATTTACGGTTTTCGGGCTTGCGGTCAGCATATCCCTCCATTTCAGCACCGGTGTCGAAATGCTTGCGGTCCGACCTTGCGGGCTTATTCTTTTTATCGAAACGCCTGTCGGCTCCGAAGCCTCCCTTTCCGCCTTTGCCACCCTTGGCAGAACGCTCCTTGCCATGGCCAAACTTGCGCGTTTCCGCTTTCCATTCGTCGTCTGAAAGATGACGCATCTTGCGGGGGCGGCGTTCTTCAGCCTCATCTTCATCATAATGGCTCACTTTGCCCCCGTCTGCGCGGAAATCGGAGTAAGAGCCATCGAATAGCACATATTCACGGAGCGAACATTCGAGATTTCCATTAAGCAACGGAATTTTCATTGAAGGCTTGAGGCCGATATTGGCAAAATCCTCATCGTTCATCCCTATTATCCAGGCGTGATAGCCTGGGAAATTCTTTTTAAGGCAGCTGCCGATCCCTTTATAGAGTTCGGTCATATCATCCGGCTTCAGGCGAGCCCCGTATGGAGGATTCATCACGAGGATTCCATCTTCGGGATTGTCAATCCAATCGCTCATTGGTCGGCAAGTAAGCTCAACCATATCATCCACCTTGGCCATCTTCACATTTCTTCGTGCGATAGCCACTGCATCCGGATCAATATCGCCTCCATAAATCTTGAAGTCGAATTCTCGCTCGGCGCTGTCGTCATTGTAAAGTTCCTCAAAGAGATCTTTGTCGAAATCGGGCCATTTCTCGAACGCAAAATTCTCACGATAGATTCCGGGGTTAATGTTGGCTGCAATCAAGGCTGCTTCGATAAGGAAAGTTCCTGAACCGCACATCGGGTCCACGAAATTGCAATCACCTCTCCAACCTGTTTTCATTATTATGCCGGCCGCGAGCACCTCATTTATAGGAGCCTCAGTCTGTGCCACACGGTAGCCGCGTTTGGAAAGGGGCTCACCGCTGGAGTCGAGTGAAATAGTGACGCGGTCTTCGAAGATATGCACGTTAAGCATCAGGTCAGCTCCCGCCACACGTATCGAGGGGCGTTCCCCCGTAAGGTCGCGGAAATGATCCACTATACCATCTTTTACACGGTAGGTCACGAACTTTGAATGTGTGAATTCATCGCTGTTGACAGTGGAATCGATGGCGAAAGTGGTCTGGGGCGACATATATTTCTCCCAAGGGATATCCCTTACTATGTCATACAGTTCATCGGGATCATGAGCCGTGAATTTTTCAATCGGCTTAAGAATCCTGAGAGCCGTGCGACAGCAAAGATTAGCCTTATACATCAAGGCGAGATCGCCTTCGAAGCTAACCATGCGGCGGCCCATCTCCACATTTTCTGCGCCAAGAGAGATGAGCTCGTCGCGGAGCACATCTTCAAGGCCCTGGAAGGTCTTGGCCACCATTGAAAATTTATTTTCCATTAACGCTTATACTGGTGTTTGTAGGTTGTAGTAGCTCTTTTTTATCAGAATGTTATCACATTTTCTCCTCCCGAATGGGATGCCGAGGAGTTTCCGGTCTTGAAGCCGGTAGCTCTCGGTTCGGGTTTTGCCTCAGGCATGACAGTGGCCTCACTGAGCTTCTTGAGGGTTTCATTGAAGTTTGAGGGGCGGTTATAGGCCGGCGTGCGTTCAAGGCGCGCGATGATTTCATAGTCATCGAACATCGATGGAGTAAGCACTGCATAACGGCGCTTGTCGGCTTCGCGCTCCTGCTGTATCAGGCGGTCGCCGCCATAATATTCCTCTATTGCCACGCGGGTTTCCTGCTTCTGGGCCTGTGCTTTCTTGTCGTCATCACTGTTATTGCCCATCACGATTATCTTCCCTTTACCTCCGGGCTGATCCTCTTCTCCGTCGCGTAAAGTGACATCGAATCCTGAAGCGAGCACGGTAATCTTTACCTTGTCACCCAGCGAGGGGTCGTCGCCGATACCCCACTTCACGTCGATGCTCGAGGGAAGCTTGTCGGTGAACTGCCTGATTTCAGAAATCTCCTCAGTGCGGAGGGGATTGGGGGAATCTTTCCAGCACATAAACTTGAAGAGGAGGCGTTTAGAGCTGTATATGTCGTGAGTCTTGAGCAAAGGTGAATGCAGGGCGTTCTGGATGGCGTTGGAGATTCGGTGCTCCCCTTCGCCGAAAGCCGTGGATATGATGGCTGTTCCGGAATCCTTTAGCGTTGTCTTCACATCCTGGAAATCGACGTTTATATAGCAGGGATCCGATATGATTTCGGAAATAGAGCGAGCCGCGTTGGCAAGGGTGTCATCAGCTTTTCCGAAGGCATTGAAGAAGTTGAGGTCCTTGTATAGCTCAACGAGGTTCTCATTGTTGATGACCAGAAGCGCATCCACGTGTTTCTTCATCTCCTTTGCCCCCTCAAGAGCCTTGAGAATCTTCTTTTCCCCTTCGAAAAGGAAAGGCACGGTCACGATTCCTATTGTCAGCATGCCGGAATCCTTTGCGATCCTTGCGATGATCGGGCTGGCTCCGGTGCCGGTTCCTCCACCCATTCCGGCCGTGATGAACACCATCTCCGTCTTGTCGGTGAATAGTTCGGCAATCTTATCCTGATATTCCTCGGCATATTGCCTTCCCACTTCGGGCTTATTTCCTGCTCCGCGACCGGGTCCGAGAAGTATCTTGTTAGGCACGGGCGACATCTCCAGGCTCTGTTTGTCGGTGTTGCAGACAACAAAGTTGATATGCGGAATCTGGAGATTATACATATAGCTCACGGCATTGCAGCCGCCGCCGCCCACGCCCACCACCTTGATGATGGCGTCGTTTCTTTCCTCGGCAAAGCCGGAGGTATCATTGATATCGCGGATATCTATATCTGGTGTGAAGTCTTCTGTCATTTTTGTTGGAGATGAGTAGGTGAATTATTCGATGATATCGTCATCATCATCTTCACTGCCTGTGAAGAATGAGGAGAGCTTGTTGGATAATTTATCCATCAGTGAAGGACCTTTCTTCTTTGGTTTCTTCTCTGAACCCCTTTTGCGGCGTTTCTCCTCCTCTTCGATAATTATGTCATCGGGATGAGGCTGACCGTTTTCAGGAAGGTCCTGGCGTTGCGGAACGATGAGACATTCAGCATTATTGTTGGTGGCTCCGGTGTAAAGCACGCTCGCCACTTCTATGATTTCAAGTGCGGGAGCCTTGCTGTTGTCTTCAAGCCGAATATAGCTTGGCAGCTGGCCTCTGCGCACCGGCAGTTTGCTTTTCTCTCCGAGAAGTTCGAGCATCCCTCTGAGCTGGGAGCCGCCTCCAATGCAGATTATGCCGCCGGGAATATCTTTCTCCTTCATGTCGGCGTATGCAATCTGTTCTATGATATTGGCCACGATCTCTTCAGCCCTGGCAACCACCATATTGGAGACATCGGTCATCTTGACGCCATTCATGTTGAGCGACGACACTGAGTCGCGCGCTATAGCGTCGCCCGAAGTCTTCTTGAGGTCTTCAGCCTTGTCTTCAAGTATGTGCAAAGATGTTATATCGCGGGTGATGTTACGTCCGCCCAATGGGAGAGTTGCGAAATATCTGAGATGTCCGCCCCTGTATATTGTCACTGTCGTTGTCTCCGCACCCATATCCACGAGCATGCATCCGAGATTCTTTTCATCCGAACGCAAGATTAGCTGACCGGTGCAGAGCGCGGTCACCATGGCTCCGTTTATCCTTATCCCCAGCTTATCGTGCAATGTGCGAACAAGGTTGCGTTTCAGCTCCGGGCGGCATACGATCAGGTCGTATGTTCCGCGGATGCTGTTGCCTATCATCCCTTTGGGAGATGTGGTTTCGGTTTTTCCGACCTTGAAAATACGCGGAATTGCATCGACCACTTCAAGAGAATTGTCAATGGCCGATTTTAAGGCCTGTGCGCGGAGACCGGCTATTATTTCCTGGGTTATTTCTGTGTCGTCGGGAAGATTTTTGCTCACTTCGGTTATGAGCGAGCGCATAGAGCGACCTGAAAGACCGATATATACGCCTGTGATCTGGCGAGGCTGCACAGATGCACGGCGCTGAAGTTTTGTAAGGAGGTGCTGGATTCTGAGTGATGTGTCTTCAAGGTTCTGTATCACTCCATATCTTACGCCCTCTACGCCGTGATCCTGTTCACACGCTATTATGTCGAGCTGGTTGGTGGGTCGCAATTTACCTACGACCCCTATTATCTTTGAACTGCTGATCTCAATGGCAGCGACATATCTATCTTCATTCATATCCCGTCTATTCTTCTGTTCTTGCTATATCCGCCTCATTGGAGCTAATGTGGTCTCCCAGGGTGGTTTCATCCGGATCAATATCCTCGTTCTCAACAATGGGTGCCGGCGCTACCGGTTTCAGGCGCCTGGTGGCTACAACCTGATCGCGGAACTTAACCGATATCGTGTCATATTCCTCCCACCCTTTGTAGGGCATAACTTTCTTGTAGAATAACTGCAAGGCCTCTTTTTTCTCCTTTAAGCGTGTAGTGTCGCCAAAATTCACCACGTGCCCCAGCATCCTCGGCACGAGTAGGAGGTTGTTGGCGTCGCGGGCTTCAATCATAGCCACAAGTTCACGGAGCATCGGATCCTTGTCGATATATTTAACCAGAGGGAGAACTGCCTTGGGCTGGAAATTTGAATTGAAATTTCCTGTCACTACAGGAGCATGCGTATAAAACTCGGCTTTCGAGTCGATCTGTTTCCCATCCTTGTTGATGTAATATGAACGGTTTCCGATAAATACCCTCATCACCGGCACCAACGGCACGATCTCTATCTTGAGCCGTCCTCCCGATGAAATCATGCAATTCACGCTTTCGAATGTGTTGAGGGCGGTAAGATATTTCTCAATATCGGTTGTGTTTATTTCATTGAGCCGCGCCCCTTTTATGCGGTGAGGGTATCGGGCAAGCTCCTTTGCCACTCCGCGGACCACCACAGTATCCATATTCCGGTTCCCCTTGACCTCAATGTCAATTCCTTCGCACACATGACGGTTCGCCTCCCCCTTTGCCCATACGCTCATAGTGATACAATAGGCGAAGAGGAGCAGCAGAATGCTCCATTTCATTATGGTTTTTCCCGTCGCTGTCATTATCTGTTTTCGAAAATCTTCCTGATATCGGGGAGTAGTCGGTCAATGTCGGCGGCTCCTAACGTCATTAAGATTTCAAAATTACTATTTTTTATCAGATTCAACAAATCTTTTCTCTCGCAAAATCTTTTTTCTTTGCTTTTTACGTTGTCGAGGATGATTGAGGAGGTTATTCCTTCGATGGGAAGTTCACGTGCAGGATATATTTCCGGCATAATCACTTCATCCGCCTCGGATAATGCTTCGGCAAATTCATTAGCGAAGTCGCGGGTGCGTGTATATAGGTGAGGCTGGAATATCACGCTAAGTTTCTTGCCGGGATAGAGTTTCTTCACCGACGCTATTGAAGCCTTCACCTCATTGGGGGAGTGGGCATAATCATCTATGAGTATCTCGCCCCCCTCTTTTTCAGTTCCATCGAGATATATTTCGAAACGCCTGCGTGCGCCACGGAAGCTTTTCAGACCCTCCTTCACCTCTTCAGGCGTGGCTCCGGCATGGAGGGCGGCCGCAGCGGCCGCCACGGCATTGTCGATATTAATTTCTACCGGCACTCCCGGCTCAATATCGTTTATGCGGATGCCCGGCCCTATAAGGTCGAAGCTTATTTTTCCATTGCCATAACGTATATTTTCTGTGTGCCAGTCTCCTTCGGCACCACCGCTGTAGGTTTCCACGCTTACACCCGGCTTAACATTCGGCGTATAGTCGAGTCCGGTGTGGGTGATTAGCGTCCCTCCCTCTCGGATGAGGGATGTGAAGATGGAGAATGCTTCCAGATAGTGCTCCTTGTCTCCGTAGATATCGAGATGGTCGGGATCGGTGGAAGTGACCACGGCAATTTGGGGACTGAGATGATGGAAAGAACGGTCATATTCATCAGCCTCGATCACGCTAAGCTTAGACTTTTCATCAAGGACGAGGTTGCTTCCTGTATTTCGCAGGATTCCTCCGAGGAAAGCGGTGCATCCTTTTGCGGAGTTCCTGAGTATATTTGCCGTCATGGAACAAGTGGTGGTCTTGCCGTGGCTTCCGGCTATGCAGATTGCCTCTGTGTGGCGTGTGATTTTTCCGAGCAGGGCGGCGCGCTTTATGACCTCAAATCCGTGATTGCGGAACCAGCTCAGTATCCTGTTGTCATCGGGCACGGCGGGAGTATATACCACCAGGGTTTCCTCCGGATTCTGAAATTCATTTGGAATCTCCTCTTCGGAATCGGTGAATGTGAGTTTTGCGCCCTCCTTTTCAAGAGCCGCCGTCAGGTCGGATGGCGTGCGGTCGTAACCCCCGACATCTGCTCCATGACGGAGATAATATCTCACAAGATTGGCCATCCCTATTCCGCCGGCTCCGACAAAATAGAGGCTTGTCTGCTTTTTCTGTTCCTGATTGTTCAATTGTTTCTTATCCTCAGTATTATTCACTCCTTTTTCCATCTTCTCGGATTATTTCTGCAAAGATTCACTGTGCCTTGAGTATTGCTATAATCTCATCCACGATGGTTTCATCGCTGTTAAGCAAAGCCATCTCGGAGATGTTGCGGCCCATGGATTCAAGGCGTTCTTTATCTGATATGAGGGAGAGGACTGTGTCAACGAGTTTCGCGGGAGCTTCGGCATCGGTCACCATCACTGCCGCATCGTGATTAACGAGGGCGAGTGCATTCTTGGTCTGATGATCCTCGGCCACGTTGGGAGAGGGGACAAGCAAACAAGGCTTGCCGAGATTCTGCAGTTCGCTGATTGAGCTTGCCCCGGCCCGCGACACCACCAAATCGGCAGCCGCATAAGCTGAGGCCATATCGGAAATGAACTGGGTCACTACAATCCCTTTTAATCCTTTTGCCGCCTTTGGGCCACGGTCGCCGAAATTCTTTCCGGTCTGCCATATCACCTGTATTCCGCGGTCGGCAAATTCCCGAATCCTTGCCTCCATGCTTTCGTTGAGTGTCCGCGCCCCTAAGCTTCCTCCCACCACGAGCACCGTTGGACGCTCTGCGGCCAAGCCGAAGCTCTCGCGGGCTTTCCCTTTCTCTTTTTTAGCGTCGAGGAGGTCTTTCCTCACAGGATTGCCGGTAAGCACAATCTTCTCGGCGGGGAAAAAACGTTCCATCCCCTCGTAAGCCACGCATATCTTGGAGGCTTTGGTGGCAAGGAGTTTGTTGGTCACGCCGGCGTATGAGTTCTGTTCCTGTAGAAGTGTCGGCACACCTGCCTTCTGGGCCGCTTTCAGTGTTGGCCCGGATGCATACCCTCCCACTCCGATGGCGATATCGGGTTTGAAATCCTTTACAATCTTACGCGCTTTCCGTATGCTCTTCCACAGCTTCATCATCACCGGCACATTCTTGAACAGGTTCTTTCGGTTGAATCCTGCCACGGGTAGGCCTGTGATTTCATAACCCGCCGCCGGCACCTTCTCCATCTCCATCCTGTTGTCGGCGCCGACGAAAAGGATATTGCAGTCGAGGCGGCGCTTCAATGCATTTGCAATGGAAAGAGCCGGGAAGATGTGCCCCCCGGTTCCGCCGCCGCTTATCAATATGTTATATTTTTCAGCCATTGTTAGTATAGTTGCTTATGTTGGCTGCCTGAAGGTCTTCCGGAAGAGCCTTCATTTCAGCCTTTATTTCCTGTTTGTTACCGCTTGTGACGGCATATCGGCTCACCGACAGCATCATTCCTATGGCAGCCGACATCACCAAAATCGAGGTTCCTCCCTTCGATATGAATGGCAAGGGCTGACCCGACACCGGGAAGAGGCCGGTCACGATTGCCATGTGGACAAGTGCCTGGAACACTATCAGAACGGCGCATCCCATTATCAGGAACGCCGGGAATGCACGGGAGCATTTGTATGCCACTCGCCCGGCACGCGCCACGAGGAGAAGATAGAGGAGCAATAGGCAGCATCCCCCCACAAAACCGGTGTCTTCAATGATGATTGAGAAGATATAATCGGAGAAAGCCAATGGCAGACGCGCACTTTCACGTGAGTTGCCCGGTCCCTGTCCGAGCACACCTCCATGAGCCTGAGCAAAATTTGAGAACACCACCTGGCGATTCATATCGTCGATGGGATCGTCCGGGCTTGTGCCCTCCAGCCAGCGGGAGAGTCGTCCTTTATGCGTGTCGGCACGTCCGCCTCCTTTTTCGCTTGACGTTGATGTGCCGGCTATCATCTGCTCCTTCTTCACTTCATCAAACTGGGATGTGTCGGGACGCATATACTTGACCATCATGAGAGCGCCGGCACAAACCATATATACCAGCATCACTATGCCGAATTTTCTCCATTGGATGCCTCCTATGAGGAACATGCTGATGCTCACACCCATAAGGAGAATCATATTGGTCAGGCCGTTTCGCCACAAGAGCGCACCGAACACCACAACCACTATGGCACACTGTATCACCCCGCTATTGGTGACTCCACCGGGAGCCTGATTTTTTGAGAGGATTGCGGCAAGAAGAAGCACTGCCGCCAGCTTTATCATCTCAGCCGGCTGGATTGTCATGCCGGCAATGCGTATGGCGCGTTGTGCGCCATTGATTTCAACTCCCATCACCGAAGAGAGAACCAGCAGGCCCAAGGAGAAGATGGCAACGATCCATGCCATTCGCCGGAGCACCACATAATGGGTTTTCTGCAAACCGAGGACTATGCCGACACCTATCACCAAGAATATGCCATGGCGAATCAGCGGGCTATAGACGTTGGAGGCCGAAACTTCCGAACTCGATGCGCTGAAAAGTTCCACCACGCTGATGAGGAGGAACATTATATATATTCCCCAGATGTAATGGTCAGGCTTGGATGGCTTGGTGGCTTTCTTGGCGCGTTCGGCCGCGGCCGCAACGGCTGCGACGGCGCTTTCAGCAGGCGAGCTTTTCCCGGTCACTACTGTCTGGCCGTCTATGGTCTCCCGGATGTCAAGTCCGGAGTAATTGTTTTGTGTGTTGCTCATATATGGTAGGTTCCTCTTATTTCATTAATTTCTTCACTTCCTTCTTGAATTTCTCTCCGCGGTCTTCATAACTCTTGAACAGGTCGAAGCTGGCGCAACAGGGCGACAGCAGCACAGTGTCGCCCGATTCGGCGAGCCGTGCGCACTCTTTCACTGCATCCTCTATGGAATGGGTGTCGGATATGATGTTAACTTTCCCGGTGAAGAAGTCGAGAAGTTTCTGATTATCCTTACCCATGCAGACTATGGCTTTAACCTTATCCTTAACCAGTTCTTCGATTTCGGTGTAGTCGTTCCCTTTGTCTTTGCCACCGAGTATGAGGATCGTGGGCGTGGTCATGCTTTCGAGCGCATACCAGGTGGAATTCACGTTTGTCGCTTTGGAGTCGTTGACATATCTGACCCCATCCACGGTTGCTACATACTCCAGACGGTGTTCCACAGCTTCAAAATCTTCAAGGGCGCTTCTTATCTTATCGTCCTTTATATTGAGTATTGAAGCGGAAAGGCCTGCGGCCATTGAATTGTAGAGGTTATGGAGTCCGCGCAAGGCGAGCTTATCGCGAGGAATCTCCCACACCTCATTGGGGCCGATGAATTTCACTATGCCGTTTTCCACGTATGCCTTGCTGTCTTCCTGCTGAAATTCGCTGAAGGGCATCAGCATGGCTTCGGTCTGAATGCGCCGTATCTGTTCGGTAACGATCGGGTCATCTTGCCAGTAGATGAAATAATCATCGGAAGTCTGGTTCTGCAGAATGCGGAACTTGGCGTTGACATAGTTCTCCATCTTATGGTCATAACGGTCAAGATGATCAGGGGTGATATTCATTATGACTGCTATGTCGGCCTTGAAGTCATACATATTCTCAAGCTGGAAGCTGGAAAGCTCTATCACATAATAGTCGTGATGTTCGCGCGCCACCTGCAAGGCAAGGCTCTTCCCTACGTTTCCGGCAAGGCCGACATTTAGGCCGGCTTTCTTAAGGATATGATATGTCAGCAAAGTTGTGGTTGTCTTGCCGTTGGAGCCTGTGATGCAGACCATGCGGGCATCGGTGTATCTTCCGGCAAACTCTATTTCCGAGAGCACAGGTATCCCCTTTGCTGAAATCTTCTCCACCATGGGGGCGTAGGGAGGGATGCCGGGACTTTTCACGACAATGTCGGCATCAAGGATGCGGTTTTCAGAGTGCTGTCCCTCTTCAAATTCGATCCCCTCTTCAATAAGCACCGATTTATATTTATCAGATATATTACCCATGTCGCTCAGGAAGACCTCCATCCCTTTCTCTTTTCCAAGGATGGCCGCGCCTACACCGCTTTCACCTCCTCCGAGCACTACTAATTTATCCATCTTAAATTTCTTTAATCTAAATTTTTCAATCTAAATTTATCTTATCTTCAATGTCACGAACGTGAGCACGGCAAGGAGGATTCCGACAATCCAGAAACGTGTCACAATTTTCGCTTCAGGTATTCCCCTTGCCGGCGAACGCCACAGCACCTTGGCTTCAGGGTCCAGGTCTTTCTGGAAATGATGGTGAAGGGGAGTCATCTTGAATATGCGTCGCCCTTCGCCATATTTTTTCTTGGTATATTTGAAATATGCCACCTGCATCATCACCGAGACATCTTCGAGGAAGAAGATGAGGCATAGTAATGGGATGAGAAGCTCTTTTCGGATAAGTATGGCGAATACAGCCAGGATACCGCCTAATGTAAGGCTGCCCGTGTCGCCCATGAATACCTGAGCCGGGAATGCATTATACCACAGGAATCCGACAAGGGCTCCAATAAAAGCGGCCGCATATACACACAACTCTTCCGAGCCGGGTATATACATTATATTCAGATATTTCGAATATATCACGTTCCCTCCCAAATATGCCATTATCAGGAGCGATATTCCAATTATGGCCGACGTTCCGGCACACAGCCCGTCGATGCCGTCGGTGAGATTGGCGCCGTTGCTGACCGCGGTCACAACTATTATCACCACCAGAACAAACACGAGCCAGCCGAGCGTCGAGGCCGCTTCCTTGTTCTTGACCCAGCCGGTGAGCCATTCGTAATTGAAGTTATTGTTCTTTACAAATGGGATTGTGGTCTGAGGAGACTTTATCTCATCTTTGGAGACGACTATCTCGGTCTGGTGGCTGTCAACATTCTCGACCTCAAAGTTCTCGCTCATGACAATGTCGGGTGAGAGCCACATTGTGATTCCTACGAGCAGGCCGAGACCGACCTGTCCGGTAACTTTATATTTCCCCTGCAACCCATCTTTGTTATGATACTTCAGTTTTCTGTAATCGTCAAGGAAACCGATTGTGCCCATCCACACGGTAGCCACTAACATAAGGAGCATATATATGTTGCTTAGGTTGCCTAAAAGCAGGCAAGGCACAAGGATGGAGAGAATGATGATGACGCCACCCATTGTCGGGGTGCCTTTTTTCTGCATCTGCCCTTCGAGGCCGAGGTTTCGGATCTCCTCTCCCACCTGCATCCTCTGCAGGCGGTGAATTATCTTCTGGCCGAACACAAGTGCTATCAGAAGAGCCAGCGAAAAGGCTATTCCCGACCGGAAGGTCAGGTAGCTCATAAGGTTATGGCCGGGGAATTTCCATCCTTCCCATTGTTCCAGTAAAGCGTATAACATTTTGGGTTGTTTATGTTGGTTGCATCTTGACTAATCTTGTTGCATCTTGATTGTTTAAAATCCTTCTCTTACTTCTTCGCGATCGTCGAAGTGATGTCTGACCCCTTTCACCTCCTGATATGTTTCGTGCCCTTTTCCGGCCACGAGGACCACGCTTCCCGGTTTAGCCATTCTCAAAGCCGTGCGGATGGCTTCGCGTCGGTCAGTGATGCAGATGGTGCGGCGCAATTCTTCTGAGGTGAGTCCGGCTTTCATATCGGCGATTATGGCATCCGGCTCCTCATCACGCGGGTTATCGCTGGTAAGGATAAGGAGGTCGCTGCGGCAGGCGGCCTCTCGCGCCATCATCGGGCGTTTGCCATGGTCGCGGTTTCCTCCGGCTCCGACCACAGTAGTTATCTCGCCTCCTGCGCCAACGATTTCGCGGATGGTGTCGAGAACATTCACCAAAGCGTCAGGAGTGTGGGCATAATCCACAATGGCTGTCACATCGTTGCCGCCGCGGATTGTCTGGAAACGTCCTGCAACGGGCACCAGCTTGCTCATATTCACCAGAACCTCTTCCGGATTGAATCCGGTGAGTATCGATGCTCCATACACGGCAGTCAGGTTATAGGCGTTGAATCGGCCTGTGAAACGGACCTCCACCTCGTGGTTATTGAGCATCAGGAGGGTTCCGTCGAGGCGAGTTTCAAGAATCTTGCAACGGAAGTCGGCATCACTGCGAAGTGAATAGGTATATTTGCGTGCCTTGGTGTTCTGGACCATGTAAGCTCCGGCTTTATCATCGGCGTTGACAAGGGCGAAGGCATCGGCAGGCAACATATCGAAGAACATCTTCTTGGCGTTCATATAATTTTCCACCGTGCCATGGTAGTCGAGGTGATCGCGCGTGAGGTTTGAGAACACGCCTCCGGCGAAGGTGAGTCCGGCAATTCGGTGTTGCTGGGCGGCGTGAGATGATACCTCCATGAATGCATAGTCGCATCCTGTCTCCACCATCTCTGCAAGAAGTGAGTTGAGGGTGAGGGGGTCGGGGGTAGTATGCGTTGCCGGCACAGCGCGGTCATGGATATAATTGCACACTGTTGAGAGCAGACCCGCCTTATAGCCCTCCAGTTTCGCCATCTCATAGAGGAGCGTGGCGGTGGTGGTCTTTCCGTTGGTTCCTGTCACTCCTACAAGTTTCAGCTTTGACGAAGGGTTGCCGAACCAGGCTGATGCAAGCTTGCCCAATGCCACGCTTGAATCTTTCACGCGGATATAGGTCACCCCTTTTTCAAGAGAGGCCGGGAGATCCTCGCATACGATAGCCCCGACATGGGTGGAAGCCACCACGGGGATATATTTATGACCGTCGGTGGTCACGCCGCGCACTGCCACAAACATGCCCTCCTTGCGGGCCTTGCGTGAGTCGCTCTGTAGGTCCACTATAATCTTATCTGTATCGCCTATCACCTCGAGGGTCTCGATCCCTTTCAGGAGGTGTGATAATTTTACTGCCATTGCTCCTATTGTTTATATATGTCGGCAAATGGATGCCTGCATTTGAGTTTAAGATATTGAGATTCCTTAATTTGGTTCATGCATTAAGTTTGAAGGCTGTTAATGCAAATTGAGCTATACCTTCAGAGTGAGGGTCATTGTCATCCCTTTCTTTAAGGGAGTGCCGGCCTCAACCGACTGTCCTCTCACTATGCCGCTTCCGCGCAACCTCACTTCGATACCGGCCTGTTCAAGAATCTTCACAGCCGTTGGCGCGTCATATCCAATCACGCTCGGCACCGCTCCGCTTGACGGAGGAGTGGGGCTTTTCACTTTCTTCACCCTTTCAATGTTGAGGTTTTTCGACAGCTTTTTGGGGTCGAAAGTATGTGACGCCGCCAAGATTGGGCGGCTCTCCTTGCGTTCTGCAGAATAGGTGGAGGAATTGTCGAGCAGTCCCCGGGAATACATCTTGACCGCCATGTTCTTCACCACCTGTCCGGAGGTTCGGTTGGCCGAGTTTCCGCCGTTGGCAAGCACCAGGGCTATGCAACTGTATTTCGGCTCTTCGTATGGGAAAAAGCCGGCGAATGCATAGCGTCGCTTGGCCTTGTTGTAGATACCGTTTTCAACAGGATAGGCTGTTCCGGTCTTTCCTACCACCATGACGCGGTCATCGCGCACGAGTTTGGCAGTGCCGTGTTCGCCCCATACCACTTCCTTTATGCATTCCCTCACTTTCCTTGCAGTCTCTTCCGAACAGATTCGGTCGCGGATATATTGGATCGGTATGATTGAGTCGCGTCCCTCCTCGTCGATAAGCCCTTTGACAAGATGCGGACGCACATATTTCCCGCCGTTTGCGATGGCATTATAGACTGAGAGAGTGAAGAGCGGGGGGAGCTCCGTGTTATATCCGTATGCCTGGCGGGCAAGGTCGAGATGGCGGGCGGTCAAGGTGATGTTGTTCCCTCTCGAATCTTTAGGCACAAGCTTGCGGATGCGGGGCGTACACTCCCCTGCGATGCCGGAACGTATTGGCTCGAAGAATCCCATCCCGGCAAGACGGTCGTAAAACTTGGCCGGGTTGGACTCGTAGCCACGGAAAATTACGCGTGCTATCCCCGGGTTGGAAGACTGTTCGATCACCTGTTTCATTGTCTTCATTCCTCCGCCGTGAGGGTCGCTGGTTTTCTGGAAAGGCGCACAGCTCACCATGTCGGTCACATTTTTCACAAGACCGTCTTCAAAAGCTATCATAAGGGAGATTGGCTTCATCACCGAACCCGGTTCGAATGGGAGCACGGCGCGGTTAAGGGCTTCGCCGTATGTTCCGTTTTCAAGGAGTTCGATATTTGAGATGGCTTTTATCTCTCCGGTTGCAACTTCCATAAGGATTGCGGTTCCCCATTCGGCATTGGCCTCGGAGCAGATGTTGAACAACTCCTCCTCCAGCATATCCTGAAGGTCAATGTCGATGGTGGTGCGGATGTCATATCCTCGCTGTGCCGGAGTAGCGACCCAGTTGGTTATGCCGTTGGTGAGGGCCACTTTCTTTGCCAGACCCGGTTTGCCATATAGCAGGGTGTCGAGGTCTTTTTCAAGTCCGGAATAGCCATGAATCTCTCGTGTCTTCTCATTTTCGTTTACGCGGCCGATGCTTCGGTAGGCCATGCGGCCGTAAGGATACATCCTGATTTTGCGTTCCTCCTTATATAATGGATTGCGGAAACCGGAACCTTTGAAATCTTTCACAAACGGGAAGGTCTTGATCTTCTCGAAATCCTCCATAGTGCCTTTCTGCACAAGGCGCAAGGCACGCGGGCGCTTTTCGTGAGGCTTGTCAAGCTCCTTCTTCAAGCGTGTGTGCCAGGAATATTTGGCGAGTGTGTCGGGATGCTGACGCAGGTTGGCCACTCTCGGGAAATAGACATCAAGGGAGTCGGCCAGCGAGTCCACCTTCTCCCAAGGGATACTTTTGAGGGCTTTCACCTTGTTATGGCGCAAGTCTATCTTAATGTCATACACTTTCAAGTTGCAGGCGAGTATATTGCCGTTATCGGCCAGGATATTCCCTCGCTCGGGAGCTATCGTATCCACTTTGGAGAGTTCTGACTTGGCACGCTGGTTCCATACGGCCGCATCGATGACTGTGGTCTTGAACATCTTGAATACCACTAAGATACTAAAAAGTACAAAACCAATGCATATAAGACCGTAACGGAAGAGTATATGTTTCTTGTTGTTCTGTTTAGCCATTTATATTTTCCCTTTAACCATCTTTGTTTACTATTCATCCCTGAGCTCGTAAGGGGGCTGATCCTGGTATTGCAAGTCGAGACCTTTCTCTGCCACCATCTTGCGCATCTCTGTTTCGCGAATCAGCGACATATACCTTGCCTTCTCTTGCAATTTCTCGCTTTCAACGCGCTGCAGCTCCTTGTTGAGCTGCTTGATTTCGCTCATCTTGGTTTTGGTCTTGTAGCGCAGACCCATAAGCGATATGACTGCAACAACGAATATCAGCATTAGCCATGCGTGGGTCTTGAAAAACTCCAGACTCACCGAACGTCCGTAGCGGAGTTCGCTCATCCACCCGTTGCTGTGTTCTTTCTTCTTCTCTTTTGTCTTTTTATTTTTCTTCTCTTTTGCCATTTTGAATCCTCTCCCCTTAAATTTTTACAGTTTCTCTGCAATCCTTAGCTTCGCGCTTCTGCTTCGCGGATTGCGTTCCACCTCCTCATCTCCCGGGACAATGGGACTGCGTGTGATCGCTTTCCAAGGAGTGGAGACTTTGCCGAAGAAATCTTTCTCCTCTATCCCCTCCACGTTTCCTGTCTTGATGAAATTCTTCACAATCCGGTCTTCTATGGAATGATACGTTATTACAGCCAGACGCCCTCCCTCCCTCAGCTTCTCAGCAGAGGCTTGCAGGAAATGCTTAAGGGCCTCCATCTCTCCGTTCACCTCAATTCTGAGCGCCTGAAAAACCTGGGCCATATCTTTCTTCTCCTGTCTTGGGTTAAGGAAAGGCCTCACGGTGTCGGCAAGGCGGAAGGTAGTAGTGACCGGGTCTTTTGCACGCGCCCCGACCAGTGCTTTTGCCAATGCGAATGGTTTCTTGAGGTCGGTATATGTCCGGAATAACGATGTGAGTTGCGATTCATCATAGGTTGCAAGGATTTCGGAAGCCGTGATTCCTCCTCTGCGGTTCATGCGCATATCCAGGGGTGCATCGTTTCTGAAAGAGAATCCCCGTTCGGCAGAGTCGAAATGATGGAACGACACCCCTAAGTCGGCCAATATCCCATCCACCTTCTCTTCTCCGTGAAAACGGAGGAAATTGCTGAGATAGCGGTAGTTGGAATGGACAAAAGTGAAGCGGCTGTCGTCGGGCACGTTGGCGAAAGCATCCATGTCGCGGTCGAACCCATAAAGCTTACCTTCCGGCCCAAGGCGCGAAAGGATGCCACGAGAATGACCTCCGCCACCGAATGTGACGTCAACATATACACCCCCCGGCTTAATGTCAAGGCCGGCGATGGCTTCTTCGAATAGGGCGGGTATGTGGTAGATCGCTTCACTCATCTTTTGCATGTTTTATAGAGGGCAGTTGAATCGAATTTATGAAACTATGGAATTTGCAATTGTAAATTTTGCCTTCTAATTTCAAAATGTAAAGTTAGCGATTTTTTATCAACAATGCGTTATAAATGAGCTGTCTTTAATTATTTTTTTGAAAAAACTTATCAACAGTCTTTTTTGGGTAATATTTTGCTTTTAAAATTCTCAATTGTATTCTCATACACTCCCATTATTTTCCGGGCCATATCTTCTCCATGGAATCGTTGGGCATATTCTTTCCCGGCTTCCCCCATCATGCGTGCCGAGGCGGGGTCGCTGAGGATTGAATGGATCGCCTGCACCATCTCCACCGGATTTTCCGGATCTATGTAGAGAGTGTCGGGGCCTCCTGCCTCTTCAAGGCAGCTTCCTGTGGCGGCTATGACAGGACGGCGGCTCTCGAGGGCTTCGAGTATAGGAATGCCAAAGCCTTCATAACGCGACGGGTAAGCCACGATTTCAGCCGCCTGGTTAACTCCCGGAAGGTCTGCAAAGGGGAGTCCCTCAATGAATTTTATACGCGACAAGACACCGCTCTCCGAGGCGAGCCTCTCTATATATCTTTTATAGCCGCCGTTATCCTTTCCTACAACCACAAGGTTCATATCGGGCGAGATATTGCTTAATGCCCTTACTGTCACCTCTAAGTTTTTCCTTCTTTCGATTGTTCCGACTTGGAGTATGTATCTTTCGGGAAGATTGAGCCTATGTTTCAAGGCTTTCAGCTCCTCCTTGCTCCATTCACGGCGGAATTGAGGGTCGCACCCCTGATAGATCACAGTAACTTTATCGGGGTCAATTCCGTAAAGCTCAACCACATCATCTTTTGTGCGTTGCGACACGGCGATGATATGGTCGGCGTTGCGGCAGCTCCGCCCATACTTGAAGTCATATATAAAGCGGTCGATCCGTTTATAGCATTCCGGCAACCTGCGATAGATCACATCGTGCATCGTCACAACCGAAGGAACGCCTGAGGAGCTGATGTTGAGAGGGAGCTCGTTGCTGAGGCCGTGAAACAGGTCGGCCCTATCTGCTTTCAGGTGATTGGTTATCCCGAACGTGCGCCACAGGCTCCCTTTGAGTCCTTGAGGAGCAGGGTAGCGAAATTCAATATTGGGCATTGACTTTATTTTGCCAAGCCTTGCATTGTCGCGCATTTCGGGGGTATAAAGCAGAAGGGTATCTTCCGGATAATGTTCGGCGATACCCTCTATTACCAGCCGGGAATAATTTCCCAACCCTGTCATATTGTTCACGGCTCTTTTGCCGTCGTAGCCTATTCTCATTATAAAATCTTTTATTGGAGGAAATCTTTGTCAGCAAGCAAAGATTATTTTGTGTATCCTTGGTTTGATTTTCAAGAGGGAATCCACCCCTAACACTGTCAGCACTATTGCTAACGAAATCAGGGCGACAATCGGAATCTCAGCCCATGCTCCGGCTTTTATTCCTGACACAAGCCAGGGAAGCTGAAGGTCTTTCATCATGCGGATAATGAAGTAGTGGAAGAGATAGATGGGAAGAGTGTTCTTGCCGATGAATTTCAGTAGTCGGCCTAAGGCGCCATTCCCGGTAAAGAAGCGTCGCAGATAAAAGAAGAGGGTGATGGAAAACAGTATTCCTGTGCATGCCGCTCCGTAAAATGCCCAGACGGGGACGCGGAAACGGGGCGTGAACCAGAACACAACAAGAGTCAGTGCCAGGACTGCTATCCCGACGATATTCCGGCTCAGGAATTTCCATAATTGACGATCGAATGCACGCGCGGCCGCGCCAAGATAGAAGAAAACCTGATAACGTATAAGGTGGGTCAGGCTGAAAAATTCACACACTGCCTGTATCCCTTTGGGGCTCTTTGCTGTTACTGCCCCTGAATAGAACCATTCAATCAGTGCGCAGAGGCCGGCTATCCCTAAGAAAACGAAGCCTTGAATATTTCTTGACACTTTCCGGCTCGATAACAGGTAATTAATTAACGCGAAAAGGCAGAACACCTCTACAAGGACGAATGTGAACCAGTAGCCCGATTTAAATTCGCTGATGCCGTTAACGGAAAATTTCTTGAACAGCTCATTAAGGAATTCCCCGAAATTCAGATAATTGCCATAATAAGTCACCTCGAAGATTATGAAGGAGGTGAATATTATGAAAGTAGGCAGCAATTGCTTATGCCACCGGTTTCCAAGGCGCTTCTTCAGTTTGTCGCGGTCATAGTTGAAAGAATAGGCGAAGAAACCGCTGATGAAGAAGAAAAGGGGCATGCGGAAAAGTTGCAAGGTCATTGCTGTGTAGGTGGTGACGTTAAGGCTCATAACCAAAACGTGCCAATAGACCACCAATATCATTGTGATTCCTCTCAGGCCGTCGATAAAGTCAAGGCGTCCGTCCGGATAGCCCGCTCCCCTTCCGGAATTTGGGAGAATAAGGAAGTCACGGAGAGAGGGTAAGTAATTTCTGATGTTTAAAGTCATTTTCATATATGAGAAGAGTTAATGAGAATGCTCATCATATTGTAACGTGGACGGGCACCGTTTATTGTATCGTCTCTTTTTCTTGCATATTTTCATCCGTAATCGTAACTTTGCAGAAGATTTCAATTACTTATGGAACTGATCAAGCACGAATGCGGAATAGCTATGATCCGCCTCCTCAAGCCTCTTTCCTATTATGAGGAGAAATATGGCACTGCGATGTATGGTCTTAACAAGCTCTACCTCATTATGGAGAAGGAGCATAACCGCGGGCAGGAGGCGGCCGGTGTGGGAGCTGTCAAGCTCGATGCCTCCCCCGGACATGAATATATCTTCCGTGAACGTGCGCAAGGTTCTGATGCAATACAGACCATATTTGCTTCGATCGGTTCGCAGATTGAAGAGGCCCGGCGAAGGGGGGAACCGATGGAGGATATTCCCTTTATCGGGGAGGTGTATATGGGACATCTTCGCTATAGCACCACCGGACGGTCGGGAATGAGCTATGTGCATCCTTTCATGCGGCGCAATAACTGGTCGGCGCGCAATCTTCTTCTTTGTGGAAATTTCAATATGACCAATGTTGATGAGATTTTCGATCAGATCACAGCTGTTGGTCAGCATCCGCGGCTGTATGCCGACACTTTCCTTCTTCTTGAACAGCTCGGACATGCTCTCGACCGCGAGAACGAACGCCTTTTTGATATTCATAACTCGGCAGGACTGACGGGGCTGGAGCGTTCCGCTGCCATTGCGCGCGACCTGAATGTTTCCAATATCCTTCATCGCTGCGCCCCGACATGGGATGGCGGTTATGTGATCTGCGGAATTGTAGGAAATGGCGACCTCTGGGCTATGCGCGACCCCAACGGAATACGCCCTGCATTCTATTATCGTGACGAAGAGATTGTGGTTGTGGCCAGCGAACGCCCTGTGATTCAGACTGCGTTCGACCTTCAGGTTTCAGATGTAAAAGAGTTGCTTCCGGGTGAGGCGATTATAGTTGACCGCGACGGTTCGTCGCGAATAGAGCAGATTTTGCCTGCCGGTGAAAACAAGCGATGCTCTTTCGAGAGGATATATTTCTCCCGTGGGTCTGACAGGGATATATATAATGAGCGTAAGCAGTTGGGCAAGAATCTTGTGCCGCAGGTTTTGAAGGCTGTCAATAATGATATAGACAAGACGGTCATCTCTTTTATCCCCAACACTGCAGAGGTGGCATTCTATGGCCTCGTGGAAGGGATCGAGGAGAATCTTATCAAGAAAAAGATTGAGGAGATTCAAAGGCTCTCCTCAATTGGCGCCTTGACCGATGATAATATACGCGATGTGCTTGCCCATAGGGTGCGCAAAGAGAAGGTGGCGATCAAGGATATTAAGTTGCGCACATTCATAGCCGAGGGTAACACCCGCAACGACTTGGCGGCGCATGTATATGATATCACCTACGGTTCAATTAATCCCGGAGACAATCTGGTGGCGATTGACGACAGCATTGTGCGAGGCACCACGCTACGCGAATCCATTCTCCGCATTCTCGACCGCCTCTCACCGAGGAAGCTGATAATCGTTTCCTCGTCGCCTCAGGTCCGTTATCCCGACTGTTATGGCATCGATATGAGCCGAATGTCGGAGTTTATAGCCTTCAAGGCCGCTATCGAGCTTCTTAAGGAGCGTGGCATGAGCTATGTGATTGATTCCGTTTATCATAAATGCAAGGCTCAGGAGAACCTGCCTAAAGAGGAATGCGTGAACTATGTCAAAGAGATATACGCCCCCTTCACAGATGAGGAGATAGCAGCCAAGATAGCCGACCTGTTGCGCCCTGAAGGAATTAAATCGGAGATAGAGATCGTGTATCAGACTGTAGAGAATATGCATAAAGCAATCCCCGACAATCCCGGCGACTGGTATTTCACCGGCGACTACCCCACTCCCGGAGGCAACCGCCTCGTCTCCAAAGCCTTCATCAACTATTATGAAGGAAGGCACAATGCCCGATAGGACGAAACAACCGGGGTTGGAAGGATTATAGTTTAGCGATTGTTTCGGCTAATTTATTCATTCTTAAACAAAGTTGGCGTGATAAGGGGGTCTTGGGTGGTTCTTTGAGGGATATGATGAGAAGACGTCCGGAGGAGCAAAGCTCAAAGTCGTGGGCTGGCGGTTTGAATCGTTCGGGGAATGATTCGTGGGTTATAAGGATAATGCTGGCGTTTTTTTCCTCCGCTTTTCTGCGGATTTCCTTTTCTGCCTTTGATATGAAGGGGGAAACTATAATCGTTCCTTGTTCGGCGGCGAAAAGCCAAGATTCTTCCAATTTTGCCCGTTGCTCAGAAGAGAAACGGCGACTGATCATTACAGCTTCTTTGTCGGGGTTGCGTAAGAGAAATAGATTGCCGTATGCTTCATATTCCCTATTATCTATAATGAGATTGCGTGTGCGTCTAAAGAAATGAGGGAACTGCTGGCGCATTGCAAGTCGATGAGGATTTTCACGGATATATGTGAAGAGAGTATCGAGATTTCTTTTTAAAAGAAGGGGTTTGTCGCAATAACCCGGAAGAAATATATCCTGAGCCTCCAACATTTTCTCTTGTGTTGATGGGAGAGTCTTGACATAGGTATCGGTTATCTTTTTAACAAGCTGGTCAATATAAAAGTCCAGATGTTGTTCCGACCATTCTTTTACACGTAGCAGGATATGAACATGATCCGGCATCACTATAAATTGATAAACCTGTATAATTGTGAAAATCTTTTGGATGCCTACAATTGATTTGGCAATGATTTTTCCTAATCCGGACTCCTCGATAAAGGCACAACCATTATTGCCCGGAGCAATTCTTGCATCGCCTTTTACCACGCCGAAAGATATGCAATTTTCCTGTTTTTTCAGAATAATATGATAGATGAAAGGGGCGTGATAATTATGCGCGAAAGCCCGTTGATGAAATCTGGGGAGAGCAAGCCCTTCGCTCTTTGAGTCTCTCATAATAGATATATTCATTTATGCCTAAAGAAAAAACAGTTAAAAACCCGCGAACACTTGGAACACCCGGAACACCCGGAGACAAACGGCATCCGCACACTCAGAGAGAAAGGGCACTCGAACACCCGGAGACAAACGGCATCCGCACACCCAGAGAGAAGGGGCACTCCTCTCCCAGAGAGAAATGACACCCAAAGACAAACACAAGTTTAATGGAATTTCGAAATAGAATTATGTTTGTCTTTGGGTGATTCGGTCGTAGGAGCTAAATCTTTAAGGCTTGGTCTTCCTTCAGGGCTCAGTCTTACTTCAGAGCCTAATCTTCCTTCAGGGCTTGGCTTTCCTTGAAGGCTATCTTTCCTTCAGGGCTTGGCTTTCCTTTAAGGCTAACCTACCTTCAGGGCTCAGTTTTTAGAAGTCTGGGCTAAGGTTTTTACTCCCACTCGATTGTTGCTGGTGGCTTGGAGGAGATATCATAGACTACGCGGTTGATGCCGCGCACTTTGTTGATGATTTCGTTGCTGGTCTTGGCAAGGAATTCGTAGGGGAGATGCACCCAGTCAGCGGTCATTCCGTCGGTGGAGATGACGGCCCTGAGGGCAACACAGCTTTCGTAGGTGCGTTCATCGCCCATCACTCCTACGCTCTGCACTGGCAGGAGCATTACGCCGGCCTGCCATACCTGGTCGTAGAGGCCAGCCTCGCGAAGGCCGTTGATGAAGATGGCATCCGCTTCCTGAAGGATGCGGACTTTCTCAGGGGTGACTTCCCCAAGTATGCGGATTCCGAGACCCGGTCCGGGGAAGGGATGACGGCCCAGCAGGCGCGGATCCATATCCATGGCTTTCCCGACACGGCGAACCTCATCCTTAAAGAGGAGTCGCAGCGGCTCCACAATCTTCAGGTTCATCTCTTTCGGCAGACCGCCTACGTTATGATGACTCTTGATTGTGGCGGAAGGACCTTTTACTGAACAGCTTTCAATCACGTCGGGATAGATTGTGCCTTGGGCGAGCCATTTTGCATTCTCAATCTTCTTGGCTTCCGCGTTGAAAACCTCCACAAAATCGCGGCCTATAATCTTGCGCTTCTGTTCAGGGTCGGTCACGCCTTTCAGATCGTTGTAGAAACGCTCAGAGGCATCCACTCCAATAACGTTAAGGCCCATGTGCTTATAGGAATCCAGCACCTCTTCAAATTCGTTCTTGCGGAGCAGTCCGTTATTGACGAAGATGCAGGTGAGGCGGTCGCCTATCGCTTTGTGAAGTAGCATCGCCGCTACTGAAGAGTCAACACCTCCGGAGAGACCCAGAATAACTCTTTCATCTCCGATTTTCTCCTTAAGCTCTTCGACAGTTGTTTCGATGAATGAAGCCGGGCTCCAGGTGCCGGAGCAGCCGCAGATGCCGAGAACATAGTTAGCGAGGAGCTGTTTGCCGTCGGTGGAATGATACACTTCCGGATGGAACTGTATTCCCCAGGTCTGCTCCCCTTCGATATGATAGGCGGCATATTTTACATTTTCTGTAGAGCCTATCACTTTATAGCTTTCCGGCACATTGGTGATTGTGTCGCCATGGCTCATCCATACCTGTGTTGGCGAAGGGAGGCCTTTCATGAGGGGATCATTAGGATCAACCACTGTGAGCATAGCGCGACCATATTCTCTTGAAGGCGCTCCTTCTACATGGCCGCCGTAAGCATAGGCCAGATATTGGGCTCCGTAGCATACGCCGAGCAGGGGAAGTTTACCCTTGATATTGCTCAAATCGGGCACGGGTGCATCCTCATCGCGCACCGAAGAGGGAGAGCCCGATAGTATCACGCCCTTGGTGTCGGCGTCGATATCCGGAATCTTATTGAAGGGATGAATCTCGCAATACACGTTTAGCTCCCGCACGCGGCGTGCGATTAGCTGAGTGTATTGGGATCCGAAATCTAATATTAATATCTTTTCCATATCTTTACTTAAAGTATTTAGCTGTGAGGTTATGAGCAGCGTTACTGCTTATAACCTCATAACCTTCCTCAGGCTTCGCGTCTGGAATAGTTCGGAGCCTCCTTGGTGATTGTCACGTCGTGAGGATGGTTCTCAGTTACTCCGGCGGAAGTTATCTTTGTGAACTTGGCGTTGTGGAGGGCATCAATATCCTTGGCTCCGCAATATCCCATACCGGAGCGCAAGCCGCCGGTGAGCTGATATACTGTTTCGCTGAGCGTTCCCTTATAAGGCACACGCGCCACAATCCCTTCCGGAACGAATTTGCTGGAATCCACCTTTTCACTCTGGAAATAGCGATCCTTGGAGCCGGCTTCCATAGCTTCTACAGAACCCATGCCTCGGTAAGCCTTGAATTTACGTCCGTTATAGATGATTGTCTCGCCGGGAGATTCCTCCACGCCGGCAAACATTGAACCCATCATCACGCAGTCGCCACCGGCTGCAAGTGCCTTTACCACATCGCCTGAGTAGCGGAGGCCGCCGTCGGCAATCACAGGGACGCCATAGCCGTGAGCCACTTTTGCCACCTCGAAGATAGCGGAAAGCTGGGGCACGCCAACACCTGCCACGATACGGGTGGTGCATATTGAGCCGGGTCCGATACCTACCTTTACACCGTCTGCACCGGCTTCGATTAGATGCTTTGCGGCTTCTCCTGTGGCAATGTTTCCTACAACTACATCAAGATTAGGATAAGCGGCCTTAACTTTTTTGAGTGTGTTGGCCACATTGGCTGAGTGTCCATGGGCTGTGTCGATCACAACAGCATCAACATCAGCTTCCACAAGAGCCTTCACACGGTCGAGGGTATCGCTTGTAACGCCTACGCCGGCGGCCACGCGGAGACGACCTTTGGAGTCCTTGCAGGCCATTGGATAATCCTGAACTTTGGTGATGTCGCGATAAGTGATGAGACCCAAGAGGTGGCCTTCATCATCCACCACGGGAAGCTTCTCAATCTTGTTTTTGAGAAGAATGTTGGCGGCAGATGCGAGATCGGTGCGGTTGGTTGTGACGAGATTCTCTTTAGTCATCACATTGTCGATGGCCAGATCCATGTCGGTCTGGAAGCGGAGGTCGCGGTTGGTCACGATGCCGATGAGCTTATTGTCTTCGTCAACCACAGGGATTCCGCCAATACGGTTGTCGTGCATAAGCTGAAGAGCCTCGCCCACTGTCTGGTCTTTTGAGATGGTGACAGGGTCATAAATCATGCCGCTTTCAGCTCTCTTAACCTTTCTGACCTGAGCAGCCTGGTTGGCAATCGACATATTTTTATGGATCACGCCTATTCCGCCTTCACGGGCGATTGCAATTGCCAGTTCTGCTTCAGTCACGGTATCCATTGCCGCCGATACGAAGGGGATGTTGAGGGGAATATTGCGTGAGAAACGCCCTGCGAGGTTCACCATATTGGGTGTGACCTCGGAATAGGCCGGGATTAGAAGTACGTCGTCGAAGGTGACACCCTCGAGCACGATTTTTTCATCTATGAATGACATCTCAGTATCAGAATTGTTTTAGTTTTTCGTCTATGATGATTGTTTGTTTACGGTCGGGACCAACTGAAATGATGCCAACCTTTACGCCGGTAAGCTCCTCGATCTTGCGCACGTATGCCTTTGCCGCTTCCGGCAGGGAGTCGAAGTCCTTGACATCGGAGATATCCTCTTTCCATCCCTCCAGCTCGATAAGCACAGGCTTGCAACGTGCCAGCTTTGATACTGTGGAGGGCGGGTAGTCGATAATCTTGCCATCGAGTTCATATCCGGTGCAGATGCACACCTTGTCAAGGCCTGACAGCACATCGAAGAGCATGAGTGCCCAGTTGTCTATGCCGGCCAGGCGGCTTGTGTAACGTGCCACGACAGCATCGAACCAGCCGATGCGCCTTGGACGGCCGGTAACGGTTCCATATTCATGTCCGCGTTCGCGTATCTGGTGTGCGCGCTCGTCGAAGAGCTCCGTGGGGAATGCTCCCTCACCTACACGGGTGCAATACGCTTTTGCCACCCCAACAACATTATCTATCCATTTTGGAGAGATGCCGGCTCCTACAGGCACAGAGGCCGAGGATGGGGTGGAGGAGGTGACGTAGGGATATGTGCCGTGGTCTATGCAGAGCATCATTCCCTGTGCGCCTTCGAAAAGAATCTTTGCATCGGTGTGAAGAGCTTTGTTGATGAGGTCGGAAGTGTCGCAGATGCGGGGTCCGAGCACTTTTGCTATCTCCATATAACGGTCATACACCTCCTGGAAATCATATTCCGGAAGGCCGAGGAGGCGGAGCTGTGGGTTCTTCACAGCCAATGCTCCCTTGAGACGCTCCGCAAAATATTCGGGCTCGAGGAGGTCGCCCATGCGAAGGCCGTCGCGGCTATACTTGTCGCAATAGGCCGGGCCGATGCCGTTTTTAGTTGTTCCGATGAGGGCGTTCCCTTTAAGAGACTCGTACGCGCCATCAAGCTGAGAGTGCCAAGGCATAACCATCGCGGCACGGTCGGAAATGAAGAGCTGATAGTCTGTGATGCCCTGCTGGTGAAGCTTCTCGAGCTCGGTTATGACCGATTCCGGATTCACAACCATTCCGTTGGCCATCACATTCACTGTCTTGGGATTGAAAATGCCTGAAGGAATAGAGCGCAGAGAATATTTGTGTCCGTCGAACACTACGGTGTGTCCGGCGTTGTTACCGCCCTGATACCTAACCACCATATCTGCACGGCAAGCGAAATAATCAGTGATCTTTCCTTTACCTTCGTCTCCCCACTGGGAGCCGATCACTACTAATCTTTGTGACATCAGTCTTCGATTTTATTGCGTTTGTAAATATAATCCACGTTCTTCATATAGTAGTCGAGCGTGAAGCATGCGTCGAGTTCCTCTTCCGTGAGGGCGCCCATCACCGTGGGATCCTCCTTGAGAAGGTCGTGATAGTTGGAATTGGTAGCCATAGCCTTCATGGCTATAGGCTGAACGGTGTCGTATGCTTTCTCACGAGCGAAACCCTTGCCGATGAGTGCATTCATCACGCGCTGCGCAAAGATGACGCCATTGGTGAGGTAGATGTTGCTCTTCATCTTTTCATCGAACACCACAAGATTCTCAAGTATGCCACCCATTCGGTTGAGCATATAGTCGAGGAGGATAGTGGCATCAGGCATAAGGATGCGCTCGGTGGCGGAGTGCGAAATGTCGCGTTCGTGCCAGAGAGCCACGTTGTCGTAGGTGGTTACCATATATCCGCGAAGCACTCGTGCGCAACCGCAGATATTCTCTGATGAGATCGGGTTACGCTTATGAGGCATTGCGCTCGAACCTTTCTGTCCCTTTCCGAAAGCCTCTTCAACCTCATGCACTTCAGTGCGCTGGAGATTACGGATTTCGAGGGCCATCTGTTCGAGAGAGGCTCCAATGAGAGCTATGGTGGCCATATAATATGCGTGACGGTCGCGCTGGATCACCTGAGTGGAGATGTTGGAGCTTTCTATGCCGAGCTTTTCGCACACATAGTCCTGCACAAAAGGAGGAATGTTGGCGAAATTGCCCACGGCTCCTGAAATTTTGCCCACTTCCACACCGCGGGCGGCCTCCTTGAAGCGCTTCAGGTTGCGGCGCATCTCCTCATACCAGAGCACCCATTTCAGGCCGAAGCTTGTGATGTCGGCGTGAATGCCATGGGTGCGCCCGATGCAGGGGGTATATTTATATTTGATGGCCTGTTTGCGGAGAATCTCGATATAATTCTCTATATCGGCAAGCAGGATCTTATTGGCCTGAAGGAAAAGGTAGCCATTGGCTGTGTCAACCACGTCGGTTGAAGTGAGGCCGTAATGCACCCATTTCCTTTCGTCGCCGAGCGATTCGCTGACAGCGCGGGTGAAAGCCACTATGTCGTGGCGAGTCTGGAGTTCGATCTCCTTGATGCGGGCTATGTCAAAACGCGCATTCTCACGCAGTCTCTTCACATCCTCCTCTGGCACTACCCCGAGCTTGCTCCAAGCCTCGGCGGCAAGGATCTCAACCTCAAGATATGCCTTGAATTTATTCTCTTCTGTCCATACCTGGCGCATCACTTCGCGCCCATATCTTTCTATCATTTTCTTTTCTTTAATTTATATTTTCACTGCGGCCTTTCCAATGTCGGTTCTATGGAAGAGCGACGGGCATTCTATCTTGCCCAGGCTCTCCATGGCCGATTTGTGGGCCTCTTCCAGAGTGGCTCCTTTACCGGTGACCATCAGCACGCGGCCTCCGGCAGTGAGCAGCTTCCCATCTTTCAGCGATGTACCCATGTGATACACACTGCTCTCGACATCTTCAAGCCCTTTTATTTCCGCGCCTTTCTCATAACTGCCCGGATAGCCTTTTGATGCGAGAACCACTCCAAGGACGGCATCCTTATCCCATTCAATGTCGAAGTCCTCCCCTTTAAGGGCGGCATCGAAAAGGGCATAGATGTCGCTTTTGAGGCGAGGAAGCACAACCTCTGTCTCCGGATCGCCGAAGCGTGCGTTAAACTCAATCACCTTCGGGCCATCTTCCGTGAGGATCAGGCCACCATAAAGGATGCCGGTAAAGGGATTCCCTTCATTCACAAGACCTTTGGCAACCGGTTCCATTATCTCCTTCAAGGCACGTTTTTTCACATCCTCTCCGATAAAGGGAACGGGAGAATAGGCTCCCATCCCTCCTGTGTTCGGTCCCTTGTCGCCATCGTATGCGCGTTTATGATCCTGCGCGAGTTCGAGGGGATATACCTTGTCTCCCGATACTACGCACATGAAACTGAATTCCGGCCCTTCAAGAAAGTCCTCTATAACCACTCTCCCTTTTCCGAAGGCGGAATCAAGGAGCATGTCTTTCAATGCGGCATCCGCCTCCTCAAGGGTCATTGCTACAACGACACCTTTTCCGGCTGCGAGCCCGTCATATTTAATCACTGTCGGTATCTTTCCCGCCTTTACATAGGCTATGGCCTCATCATAGTTGTCGAATGCGCGATAGCCGGCAGTTGGCACGTTGAAACGCTCCATCACCTGCTTGGCATATTCCTTGCTGCTCTCTATGCGCGCCGCCTCTTTTGTAGGGCCGAAGATCTTTAGGCCACGTTCGTTGAAGAGATTGACAACCCCTGCTGCCAGTGCGGCCTCGGGGCCTACGACCGTCATGTCTATCTTTTCGCGCTCTGCGAAATCTGCAAGGGCTTCAATATCGGTCACGCCTATGTTGACACATTCAGCGAGTTTCGAGATTCCTGCATTTCCCGGGGCACAAAATATTTTGGTTACCTGCGGGCTGCGGCTGAGCGCTTCCACGATGGCGTGTTCGCGACCGCCACTTCCTATTACAAGTGCTTTCATCTGAGAAAGTTTTAATGTTTGAAATGACGCATGCCGGTGAAGAGCATTGTTATCCCTTTCTCGTTAGCTTTCTTGATTGCATCTTCATCGCGGATTGAGCCACCGGGCTGAACTATTGCAGTGACTCCATATTTTGAAGCCAATTCAACAGTGTCATCGAAGGGGAGGAAACCGTCGGAAGCAAGCACAAGGCCCTCTGTGAGGCCAGCCGCCTTGGCTTCCTCGAGTGCGATGTGAGCGGATCCGACACGGTTCATCTGGCCTGCTCCTACGCCGGCTGTGGCTCCGTCTTTAACCACTACGATAGCGTTCGACTTAACGTGCTTCACAACTTTCCAGCCGAAGTTGAGGTCAACAAGCTGCTGAGCAGTCGGCTTAACCTCTGTGACACACATATCTTCGGTTATCTCCTTGCATTCAAGGTCGGCATCTTGCACGAGCAGGCCGCCGGTTACGCCGACATACTGTTTCTGCTTTTTGTCGGATTTCTCCATATTCACTTCAAGGAGACGGAGGTTTTTCTTGCTTGCAAGAACTTCAAGCGCTTCCGGCTCAAACTTGGGAGCCATAACTATCTCAAGGAAGATAGGCTTAAGAAGCTTTGCAGTCTCTGCATCCAACGGACGATTCATAGCCACGATGCCACCATATATTGAAACCTTGTCAGCTTCGTAGGTCTTTTCCCAAGCCTCCTTTATTGTATCACCTATTGCGGCTCCGCAGGGGTTCATGTGCTTAAGGCCAAGGCAGAAGGGGGCGTCAAATTCGCGCACGAGCTGGAGCGCCGCATTGGCATCCTGGATATTGTTATATGAAAGCTCTTTGCCACCGAGCTGTTTGGCAAATGCCACAGAGAAAGGCACTTCCTCCTCTGCACGATAGAACATGGCATCCTGATGAGGGTTCTCACCATAGCGGAGGCTCTGAACGGCATCGAATGCAAGGAAGAGTTTCTCGTCGAGCCCGGCCTGCTTGCGCATATAAGTGGCGATGTGGCTGTCATATTCGGCAGTATGGGTATAAGCCTTTGCTGAAAGCTTGAAGCGGGTTTCATATTCAGTGTGACCGTTAGCACGAAGCTCCTCAAGAACTTTGCCGTAATCATCGGGATCGCACACCACAGTCACGTCGCGGAAATTCTTTGCGGCGGAGCGGAGCATTGAAGGGCCGCCTATATCGATATTCTCAACGGCATCTTCCAAAGTCACACCCTCTTTGGCGATGGTTGCCTCAAACGGATAGAGGTTAACGCATACCATCTCTATGGTCTCAATGCCGTTGGCTTCAAGCTGAGCCATGTGGTCGGCAAGGTCGCGGCGGCCAAGGAGACCTCCGTGAACTTTAGGATGAAGGGTCTTGACGCGGCCGTCGCAGATTTCGGGGAACCCTGTAACGTCGCTGATGTTGATTACTTCGATACCGGCTTCGCGGAGTTTGGTCATGGTGCCCCCGGTGGCGATGATATCCCACCCGAGTTCCTTCAACGCTTTGGCAAACTCTACTATGCCTCTCTTGTCGCTTACGCTGATTAATGCTCTCATATTTATATTATTCTTATTTTATCAAGTTGAATCATGTTTCATCGTGAGAAATCATGATTTAATTTATCGTGACGCCTCCTTTTTCAGACTCCACAATTTTTCCGATCACTGACGCCTTCTCCCCTTTCTCGGTGAGGATTTCAAGCACGCGAGGTGCGTCTTCAGGCTTGACGGCCAGCACCATTCCGATTCCCATATTGAAGATGTTGAACATTTCGCGGTGAGGAATCTTGCCATATTTCTCCAAAAGACGGAACACCGGAAGAATCTCCCAGCTGCCTTCCTCTATTTCAACTCCCTGGCCTTCTTTGAGTATGCGAGGGATGTTCTCGTCAAAGCCACCACCTGTGATGTGGGCCACGCCGTGAACATCCACCTCTTTAAGGACAGCAAGAACCTGTTTCACGTATATCTTTGTAGGAGTGAGGAGCATTTCGCCTAAAGTCTGATCTCCTGTCTCCTCATATTTCTGATCATATTCAAGGTCGGCATCGCTGATAACTTTTCTTACGAGCGAGAATCCGTTGGAGTGAACGCCGGAGGAGGCGATTCCTATCAGGAGGTCGCCGGCTGATACTTTCGAACCATCAATGAGTTTTGATTTCTCAACCACTCCGACCGTGAAGCCGGCTATATCATATTCACCTACCGTGTACATCCCGGGCATTTCGGCTGTCTCACCCCCTACAAGGGCACAGCCGGCCTGCCGGCAACCTTCGGCAACACCTGATACGATGGCTTCAACCACTTCCGGATGGTTCTTGCCTACGGCCACGTAGTCGAGGAACAACAACGGTTCGGCACCTTGTGCAAGCACATCGTTTACACACATCGCTACAGCGTCGATACCTATAGTGTCGTGCTTTTCGAGTGCGAAAGCAATCTTAAGTTTAGTGCCGACACCATCTGTGCCGCTCACCAGTACCGGATGTTCGTATCCAAGGCTTCCGAGGTCGAACATTCCTCCGAAGGAGCCTATGTTGCCCATGCTTCCGGAGCGTTCAGTGCTCTTAACATGTTTCTTGATGCGGCTTACCACCTCATATCCGGCTTCAAGGTTCACACCGGATGCTTCATAACTTTTTGCCATTGTATTGTGTTATTGCTGTTTTCTGAAATAATTCATTGCATTCAGGAATAAGTTCTGGTTCTTATTTCCTTCAATATTTTTCATCAGCCCTTCGTGGAAACGTTCTGAATGAGCCATCTTGCCTAAGATGCGACCATCAGGCGATATGATACCTTCAATTGCATCGGTCGAGCCGTTGGGATTAGCTGGTGATGTCATTGTGGCGTTACCCTCGGCATCGGCATACTGGAATGCAATCTGACCATTGTCGAAAAGGCTCTTGGCAAGTTCGGCAGAGGCCGTAAACTTACCCTCTCCGTGAGAGGCCGCGACGCTGTGAAGCTCTCCGAGTTCAAAACCGGCAAGCCAAGGAGATGCAACAGATGCCACGCGAGTAGTCACGATCTGCGAGATGTGACGGTTGATATCATTGTGGAAGAGTGTTGGAGAATCGGCATTCAGATCCCCGATCTTTCCGTAAGGCAACAATCCTGATTTCACGAGAGCCTGGAAGCCGTTGCAGATTCCGAGAATCAAGCCTCCGCGGGCCATAAGGCGTTCTATTGCGCCCTTCACGGTTTCATTCATTATCACGTTGGCGATGAACTTGCCGCTGCCGTCGGGTTCGTCACCGGCTGAGAAGCCACCGCTGAATGCAAGTATTTCGCAGTTATCGATATGCTCAGCCATCTCTTTCACAGAAGCTTCGATATCCTCGGCCGTGAGGTTGCGGAACACGCTGCTGCTTACTTTAGCCCCCTCTTTCTCGAAGGCTTTCCACATATCGTAATCGCAGTTAGTGCCGGGGAATACGGGGAGATATACACGTGGATGCTCAATTGGTTCTCCGGACCATACAGTGGTGTTGGGGCCAGAAGTGGCATTTGCCACTTCCCCTTTCACTCCGCTTCTGTCGGGATAGACCTGAGTGAAGCGGGCAGTGTTGGCCTCGCGTGCCTCATCAACGGTGATCGTTTCACCATTGACAATCAGTTCCGGTTTATCAATGGTTTTACCCAAGAGAATAGCACCGGGAATATCGAGTTCCCCTTCAGTCTCCACAACGATAGAGCCGTTGCCGGAGGCGAAGAGATCTTTCTCATCTATGTTGATTTCGGCTCCTATCTCATTTCCGAAGCTCATCTTGGCCACAGCCTCCCCTACTCCGCCGAAGTCAACAGCGTAGGCCGATACAATCTTGCCGTTATGGATATTCTCAGTCACGGCAGAGAAGAGTGCCTTAAGGGCGCCGGTATCGGGGGTGAGATCGGCGTTGGGAGTATGTTTTACAAGATAGATGTTATCGCCGGCTTTCTTAAATTCTGGCGATATTACCTTGCGTGAGTCAACGGGTGCAACACCGAAAGCAATCAATGTTGGAGGCACGGAAATCTTGTCGAAGGTGCCGCTCATGGAGTCCTTTCCGCCGATTGAAGCAAGACCGAAATCGAGTTGCATCTTGAGTGTGCCCAAGAGGGCGGCGAGAGGCTTCCCCCAAGAAAGCTCGTTGTGCATGCGCTCAAAATATTCCTGATAGGAGAAACGCATCTTAGGATATTCCGCACCAGCGGCCACTGCTTTTGCAATGGCGCTGATCACGGCATATTGTGAACCGTGGAACGGACTCCAGCTGCTCAGGTAGGGATTGAAGCCGTAGGCCATCATTGAGGCGGTGTTGGTGAAATGATTCCCTACGGGGAGTTTCTGCACACTCACCTGTGTCTCCGTGCCTTGGGTGCGTCCGCCGAAAGGCATAAGCACTGTCGATGCACCTATTGAGGAGTCGAACATCTCGATAAGGCCTTTCTGAGAAGTCACGTTGTCGTCGGCAAGGTTGCTGAGGAAACGCTCACGGAGAGTGCTTCCTTCCGGAGTGCGGTTGAAAGCATCCCTCGGCTCGATGGCACCTATCCTTACCTTGGCATAGTGGCGCGCACCTGCTGAATCGATGAATTCACGGCTCAGGTCGGCCACTACCTCTCCATTATAATACATCCTCATTCGTCCGCTGTCGGTCACATCTGCAACGTGGCGGATTTCAAGGTTCTCCTCGGCGCAGTAACGCTCGAACTCCTCCTTATCCTTTGCCTCTACCACCACCGACATACGTTCCTGAGATTCGGAGATGGCGAGCTCGGTGGCGTTGAGGCCGCTATATTTGGTTGTAACGCGATCAAGATAGATGTCAAGACCATCGGTTAGCTCACCAATTGCCACGCTGACACCTCCCGCACCGAAGTCGTTTGATTTCTTTATAAGGCGTGTAACTTCCGGGCGACGGAAAAGACGTGCAATCTTGCGCTCTTCGGGTGCGTTACCCTTCTGCACCTCACTGCCGCATTCCTCGAGTGAGCTGGTGTTATGCTCTTTTGAAGAACCGGTGGCTCCGCCTATGCCGTCGCGTCCTGTGCGGCCGCCGAACATAAGGATTACATCGCCGGCTTCGGGGCGTTCGCGACGCACGTCGGATGCCTTCACCGCTCCAACCACTGCGCCCACCTCCAGGCGTTTTGCAACATATCCGGGATGGTAAATCTCACGCACATGGGTGGTGGCGAGTCCTATCTGGTTGCCGTAGCTGGAATATCCGGCGGCGGCGCGGAGCGAAATCACGCGCTGAGGGAGCTTCCCTTCCATTGTCTCGCTTACGGGTAGATATATGTCGCCGGCACCGGTGACGCGCATAGCCTGATATACGTAGCTTCGTCCGCTCAACGGGTCGCGGATGGCACCGCCAAGACAGGTTGAAGCGCCACCGAAAGGTTCTATCTCGGTGGGATGGTTATGGGTCTCGTTCTTGAACTGCAAAAGCCAGCGTTCGGTCTGGCCGTCAACATCGACATCCACAAAGATTGAGCAGGCATTGTTCTCCTCGCTCTGTTCAAGGTCGTCGAGCAGGCCCTCCTTGCGGAGGTAGCGCGCACCGATTGTGGCGAGATCCATAAGGCAGAGGCTCTTGTTCTCGCGTCCTAATGCACGGCGGATCTCCTTCCATTGCTCCACGCTCTCTTTGAGCGTCTCCGCCATGGGAGAATCTTCAACCTCGATGTCGGTAAGCTCTGTGGTGAAAGTGGTGTGACGGCAATGGTCGCTCCAGTATGTGTCGAGGATGCGAAGCTCAGTCTCATTGGGATCGCGACCCTCTGCTGTGAAGTATTTCACAACCTCCATCAGGTCGTCGCCATTCATTGCCAACCCTTTCTCCTTGCAGTATGCCGCGGCATCTTCAGCCTTTATGTTGCGGAAACCTTCGAGTCGTTCCACCGGTTTGGCGTGGGCGCGTTCGGGACGTGCAAGAACGTCAAGGTTCTTTTCCCTCGACTCAACGGCATTGATGGTATATTTGGCAATCTTTTTCAGTTCCTCCTCCCCTACAGTGTCATCAAAAATCATCATTGTGGCACTGCTGATCTCCACATCAGCGTCGGGCTGAAGGAGATTGACGCATTCGCGTGCAGATGCGGCACGCTGATCGAACTGGCCCGGCAGGCATTCGATTGCAAGGAAAGGACGGCCGTCGGTTTCCACGCTGTCGGTCACGTTGTCGGTGGCAGGTTCGCCAAACACACGGTAGCGGCTTTTCTCAATCAGTTCGGGGGTGAAGCCGAACAGGTCATATACGCAGAGGAAGCGCAGATCTTTTATGTCGAGACCCAGGTTGGAATTGAGTTCCTTGCGGAGGCTTTCCGCCTCGATGCGGTATGGGTCGCGTTTTTCAACAAAAATGCGGTGATTCATCAGATCAGTTATTATTTGCTAATACATTCGCGGCCTGTTCGGCACGGAATTCATCTAATTTGTTTTTAAGGTTTTCGTCGGTTATGGCAAACATTTCGATCGCCAGGAGGGCGGCATTCTTAGAGCCGTCGATAGCCACGGTTGCCACGGGGATGCCGCTTGGCATCTGAACCATTGAGAGAAGGGAGTCGAGACCCTCTAAAGAGCGTGATTTTACGGGAACGCCGATCACTGGAAGAGTGGTGAATGCGGCCACCACGCCGGCAAGGTGAGCCGCGCCTCCGGCTGCCGCGATGATGGCGCCGAAGCCACGGTCGCGGAGGCTTGTCACCCACGCCTCGAGTTCGCGGGGTGTGCGGTGTGCGCTATAAATCTTCTGTTCATACTCTACGCCGAATTTGGCAAGTGTCTCCCCTGCGCCCTTCATCACTCCGAGGTCGCTGGCCGAGCCCATCACAATTCCTACTTTCATTTTTCTACCTGAATATTATATTGCTCAATACGCGTTATCCGTGAATAAAAAATTTTGCGCGCGTCAGTCTTTTTCGCCTGACGCGCGCAATCTATCCTTTTATGTTTCAGCACACTCCGCCATAATCTCCGGGTGTTTTCGCTTCCGGAAGAATGTGAGAGCGGATATGTGACCTATTTGCTGAATCATTTCAATCCATTTGAATTGCAAAATTACATATTTTTTTCGCAATACGCAAATTTTTCAATAACTATGCTTTTTTGCTTTCCATCCGTCGATGCGTCTTTTTTCGGATGAATAGTTGATGCCTATCTCTATCACGTTGCGGCTGTCGATAGCCCAGGGGAGCGCATACTCTTTGCGTTCTATCTGTTCAAGGGCTTCTTCGGGTGTGCCGTCATATTTCAGCTCCATTATATATACATAATCCCTTGTCCTCACAAGGATGTCTATACGGCCGTCGGAAGTTCTTACTTCAGCATCCACATTCAGTCCTATAAGGGAGAAGAGGATAAGGAAAGCGTTCTGAACGTTGCGCTCCTCATCAAACTTCATGTCATATCCTATGCCGGCAAACATCGCCTCCAGACGTTTCATAAAGGCTTCCACACGCCCCTCTTCCATCTCTTTGCGAAAATCCACCACAAATACTTTTGATTCGATCTCTTTTACATTGGTATAATATGGTAAAAGATATTCAAAAAATCCTTTCTTTACCTCTACATTAGGAACACCTAATGTATAGATATCAGTGTCAAGGTCATAATCCTTGATGGTAAGGTAGCCTGTCTGGTAGAAAAGTGAAACCGGTGTGATATTCTCAATATCAAGTCCTGCCAAAGCATTCTGACTGCATCTTACATTCAGAAGTTGTGTTAAGTCAGTGTCTGTTCGTTTCAGTTGCTCAGCCAGAAGGGTCGGTGTGCCTGACGAAATCCAGTAGTTCCCATATTTTCTTTTGGCAAAGACTTGAAGCAGCGAGAATGGATTGTAAATATCAGGGCATTCTTCCGAGAAATGATAGCCGTCATAGTGTCGTTTGAGTTCCAGTTGTTCTTCCTCCGCACTACGGCTGTACCTTTGCGATAGATTCTCTATACCCTCTTTAAAATTGGCGGTCAATTCCTCTTCTGTAATACCGCATATAGTAGAAAAATCAATGTCGAAGGAGATATCGCTTATATTGTTAAGTCCCGAAAAGACACTGAGTTTTCCGAAACGGCTCACCCCTGTCAGGAAAACGAGCCTGATATACTCGGCAGAACTCTTGAAATTGGAATAGATGGTTGCCAGTTTATCGCGATACATCTCAAACCGTTCGCGGTTGTGGATATTATTGACCAGAGGCTTGTCATATTCATCAACCAATATCACGACCCTTTTTCCGGTTGCGTCATACATTCCCTTTATCAGATTGGAGAACCTGACGGAATGATCCTGCTGAGTAGGCGTGATATCATATTCCTTCTCCTTGATGGAGAGAAAATTTTCTATCAGGATATCTAAGTTATTCTCCTCCTTGTATTGCTGGTTATTCAAGTCAAGATGCAGCACGGGGTAAGGTTTCCAATCCCAGTCTATTGTATCGATATAGAGGCCCTTGAATAGTTCGCGCTTCCCCTCGAAGAAGCATTTCAGTGTGGAGAGGAAAAGGCTTTTTCCGAAACGGCGAGGCCGACCCAAGAAATAGTATTGAGACCCATTGACGATTTTTTCAATGTAACGGGTCTTATCTACGTAAATAAAGTTGCCTTCCCGAAGGCTTTCAAAAGATTGTTCACCAATCGGATATTTCACCATTCTTTTCTCCATACTGCATCTTTTTTGCAAAGATAACTGATTTATCTTTAAGATGCAATTCGCGGGAATGAATGAACGGGAACATCACATCTACTTTCTATTCCCTTTTGCTTTCCAACCGTCTATGCGTCTTTTTTCGGATGAATAGTTGATACCTATCTCTATCACGTTGCGGCTGTCGATAGCCCAGGGGAGGGCGTATTCCTTGCGTTCTATCTGTTCAAGAGCCTCTTCGGGTGTGCCGTCATATTTCAGCTCCATTATATAGACATACTCCCTTGTCCTCACAAGGATGTCGATACGGCCATTAGAAGTTCTTACTTCAGCATCCACATTCAGTCCTATAAGGGAGAAGAGGATAAGGAAAGCGTTCTGAACGTTGCGCTCTTCATCAAACTTCATGTCATACCCTATGCCGGCAAACATAGACTCCAGACGCTTCATAAAGGCTTCCACACGCCCCTCTTCCATCTCATCAAGGAAATCAAAGACAAATACCCTGACATCGTTGGGGCGCATATTGGAATAGTAGGGCAATAGAAATTCAAAGAAGCCTTGTTTCACCTCTATGTTCGGCAAACCTAACCGATAAAGTTGCCTTCGCGGATCATAATCCTTTATGGTAAGGTAACCGGTCTGGTAGAAAAGGGATTCCGGAGATATGTTGTATATGTCAAGCCCGCGAAGTGCGTTCCTGTCACATCTGATATTAAGCAACTTGGTGAGGTCGGTATCGGTGCGTTTAAGTTGTTCTACCAATAATGTAGGCGTACCCGATGAAATCCAATAGTTGTCATAGTATTTATCGGCTAGCACATGTAAAATGGAGAATGGATTGTATATATCTGGAGATTTTTCTGAGAAATGGTAACCATCATACCAGCGTTTAAGCATGGCAACCACTTCATCGTAACTATTACCCGATTCTTCTCCCAAATCCTCAATTCCTTGTTGAAAATTAGACAGCAGTTCCTCTTCTGTGACTCCACATATAGCGGAATATTGAGGCAGGAAGGAGATGTCGCTTATGTTGTTCAGACCCGAAAATACACTTAGCTTTCCGAAACGGCTCACCCCTGTCAGGAAAACGAGCCTGATATACTCGGCAGAACTCTTGAAATTGGAATAGATGGTTGCCAGTTTATCGCGATACATCTCAAACCGTTCGCGGTTGTGGATATTATTGACCAGAGGCTTGTCATATTCATCAACCAATATCACGACCCTTTTTCCGGTTGCGTCATACATTCCCTTTATCAGATTGGAGAACCTGACGGAATGATCCTGCTGAGTAGGCGTGATATCATATTCCTTCTCCTTGATGGAGAGAAAATTTTCTATCAGGATATCTAAGTTATTCTCCTCCTTGTATTGCTGGTTATTCAAGTCAAGATGCAGCACGGGGTAAGGTTTCCAATCCCAGTCTATTGTATCGATATAGAGGCCCTTGAATAGTTCGCGCTTCCCCTCGAAGAAGCATTTCAGTGTGGAGAGGAAAAGGCTTTTTCCGAAACGGCGAGGCCGACCCAAGAAATAGTATTGAGACCCATTGACGATTTTTTCAATGTAACGGGTCTTATCTACGTAAATAAAGTTTCCTTCCCGAAGCATCTCGAAGGATTGCTGTCCAATCGGATATTTCACTATTCTTTTCTTCTCCATACCGCATCTTTTTTGCAAAGATAACTGATTTATCTTTAAGATGCAACTAAGGGAGGTGTGCGGCTATGATAAAGAAAGTGTAACCCCCGGAGGGGTTACACTTATTATTTCGCTGGCTTGGATTCGCAATAAACGCAGCGGTAAATGCCACTGCCGTCGCTGGCGGGTCGGAAGAGACGGTCAACGTTCTCCATATTGGAGATGCAGCGACGGTTGGAACAACGGTGCTGGTTCACGATGGTACCTTCAGGAATCAGTTTCTGCTTGTCATCCCCTTCGGCTGCCCATTTGAGGAGGGTTAGAATCAGCGCCATCCGCACGAACTTGCCATTCTCCACCTGACGGAAATAGGCGGCTCTCGGGTCTGAGTCAACCTCTACTGTGATTTCGTTCACGCGGGGGAGCGGATGAAGGATGCGCAGTTCAGGTTTCGCAGTAGCCAGTTTCTCAGGTGTGAGGATAAAGGCATCCTTCACGCGGTCAAATTCATCTTCATCAAGGAAACGTTCTTTCTGCACGCGGGTCATATAGAGGATGTCGAGTTCCGGCATCACCTCCTCCATAGTCTTGACTTCGCGGTAAGGCACTCCATATTTCTCGCAGACTTCATATTTCATATAGTCGGGCAAACGGAGTTCATCGGGAGCGATGAGTATCACCTCTACCCCGCTGTATCTTGCAAGAGCCTTTATGAGTGAATGCACCGTGCGTCCAAATCGGAGGTCGCCGCAGAATCCAATCTTGATGTTATCGAAGCGGCCAATCTCACGCTTGATTGTGAGCAGGTCGGTGAGGGTCTGTGTGGGATGGCTGTGAGAGCCGTCGCCGGCGTTTATCACCGGTATTCCGGCATTCATTGCCGAAACAAGGGCCGCACCCTCCTCGAAATGACGCATCGCGATTATGTCGGCAAAACAGGAGATAACCTTGGTGGTGTCGGCAACGGTCTCCCCTTTCGAAGCTGATGTGCTTTGGGCATCGGTGAAACCGAGCACATTGCCTCCAAGCTCCATCATGGCGGCTGTGAAGCTGAGGCGCGTGCGTGTGGAAGGCTCATAAAAGAGGGTTGCAAGCTTCTTCCCCTTGCAGGCTTCGCTATATTTCTCCCTGTTGTCGATAATGTCGAGAGCAAGATTGATCACTTCGTCAAGCTCCTCACGGCTAAGGTCGGTGGGATCTATTATATGTCTCATTGTTTTTCTGATTTAGAACAGGTCGTTGGAGGATTAGTAAGGGTTCTTAGGCCTTACTCATGATTTGTGAAAATTCTTACCCGTTTATCCAGGATTCATCTGAAGGATTATTGCGGAATCTCTTAAGCCTTTCGATGTCGCTCTCCTTGATTCTCCCCTCTTCGGCGGCCACCTCAACGAGAGTGTCGAAGTTGGAGAGAGAGTTATTCTTCACGTTGGCGGCCGCAAGTCGGTCGAGGCCTTTCTGCATGCCGTAAGTGAAGATGCTCACCACTCCAAGCACATCTGCCCCGGCCTCACGAAGTGCTTCCACCACGTCAATGCAGCTTCCGCCGGTTGAGATCAGGTCTTCAATCACCACAACCTTTGTTCCCGGTTCGAGTTTACCTTCGATGCGGTTGTTGCGGCCATGGTCTTTTGCGCTTCCGCGCACATATCCCATCGGCATGTCAAGAATCCATGCGGCTATGGCTGCGTGCGCAATGCCCGCTGTGCTTGTGCCCATAAGCGCTTCTGCTTCTGGATAAAGCTCTTTCACAGTCTTTGCAATCGCTTCCTCCACAATCTTGCGCTGTTTGGGCGCGCTGAGGATTAGGCGGTTGTCACAGTAAATAGGACTTTTGATGCCACTGGCCCAAGTGAAAGGCTCATCGGGACGAAGGAACACAGCTCCGATTTCAAGCAGAGCTTTTGCTATCTCTTTCTCCATATATGATTAATTCTTTAAAATCTATTTTACAATTGCAGAGAACTTCTCCAAAATTTCATAATCGTAGAAAGCTTCTCCCAAATATCATACTTGCAGAGAACTTCTCCAAAAAGTTATAATCGCGAAGCTGTCTCCGCCACGGCTGTGCCGCGTTTACTTAGCTAAAAATCCCTTCACACATTTGCGGTAAGCCTCCACGGGATCTTCAGCCGCAGTGATGGGTCGGCCAACCACGATATAGTCTGAGCCGATTTCGCGAGCGCGTTCTGGGGTGGTGATCCTCACCTGGTCATCCTTGCCCGAATCGGCGAAACGAATACCGGGAGTTACAGTCATGAAGTCGTTTCCGCACGCCTCCTTGACGATTCCAGCTTCAAGCGGAGAGCATACCACGCCATCAAGACCGGCTTCCTTTGCATTCTGAGCATATTTGATTATGGTGTCCCCTATTGTGGCATCAATAAGGAGCTGATTGCGCATCGCTTCCTCAGAAGTGCTCGTGAGCTGTGTCACTGCAATCAACAGAGGGCGTGTGCCATCGGGGCGAGTCAGTCCTTCGATGGCGGCGCGCATCATCTCTATTGTGCCTGATGCGTGAACGTTGGTCATATCCACGTCGAGTTCCGAGAGCACGCGCATAGCCTTTTTAACGGTGTTGGGTATGTCGTGAAGCTTCAGGTCGAGAAATATCTTATGTCCACGGCGCTTGATCTCCTTCACGATATCGTTGCCGGCGGCATAATAGAGTTCCATGCCGATCTTGACGAAAGGCTTCTCCTCTTTGAATTTATCAAGAAATTCCAGCGTTGCTTCCTTTGATGAGAAGTCGCAGGCTATGATTACATCTTTTGCGTTCATATTATAGATTTTCAATTATTCTTTTGCAGGCGTACGGGTCGCGGAGGTTGGCGGCGCCGACTTGAACAGCAGTGGCTCCGGCAAGCATCATCTCCTTCACATCATCGGCAGTGGAGACACCGCCGCATCCTATTGTGGGGACATCTACAGCGTGGCTCACCTGCCAAACCATCCTTAAAGCCACTGGGAAGATGGCAGGCCCGGAGAAACCGCCCATCACGTTGGCTATTATCGGCTTCCCGGTCTTGAGGTCGATTCGCATTCCGAGCATAGTGTTGATCAGGCAGAGGCCATCGGCACCGGCATCAACCGCCGCCTTGGCTATCGCCACTATATCGGTCACGTTGGGAGTGAGCTTTACGTAGAGGGGCTTGTTGATAACCTTCTTCACGGCTCTTACCACTTCAGCCACGCTTTCAGGCTGAGTTCCGAAACTCATGCCGCCTCCATGGACGTTAGGGCAGCTAACGTTTAGCTCTATAATCTCCACCTGCTCCTCTTTGTCGATAAGACGGCAGCATTCCACATATTCGTCAATGGCAAATCCGCTTATGTTGGCTATTATCGGCTTATGGAACACGGCTCTCATCTTAGGCAGCTCCTCACTGATAACTTTCTCTATACCCGGATTCTGCAGACCCACGGAATTTATCATTCCTGCTTCACATTCCGCCACTCGCGGGAGGGGGTTGCCGAAGCGCGGATTGAGCGTTGTGCCTTTGAATGATATGGATCCGAGAATATTGATATCGTAATATTCGGCCATGCCGTAGCCGAATCCGAAGCATCCGCTGGCCGGAATCACCGGATTGTCGAGCTTCACTCCACTGAGCGACACACTCCAGTCGCCGCTCTGTTCGCGTTCCCTTAATTCTTTTATTTCCATATCAGTTCATCTTTTGAGAAAACGGGACCATCCTTGCAGATTCGCTTTGCAGAATCCTTTGTCTCTATGCTGCAGCACATGCAGGCTCCGAAACCACATCCCATCCTTGATTCAAGACTGACCTCCCCTGGAAAGTCAAGGCCTGTGCAGACGGCACGTAGCATAGGCATAGGGCCGCAAGCATAAAAATAGTCGGGCCGGAAGGGGAGAGCATTGATGGCATCAGTCACGAATCCCTTGACTCCATCCGAACCATCTACGGTGCATATTATAGCGTCTAATCCTATCTCCTTGAAATCCTCTTTCATGGCAACATCTTTGGCAGTGTTGAAACCGAGGATGACGGTCGGGGTTATTCCGCGCGCCAGCAGCTTGCGGGCAAGGTTCAATAGGGGAGCGCAACCTATCCCTCCGCCCAACAGCACCGGATGCTCGGTATCCATATCCTCAGTGAATCCGTTGCCGAGGCCGGTTAAGGTATTGATTTCTGTGCCGGGTTTCATCTCCGACATTGCCTTGGTGCCTGAGCCGACCACATCGTAGAGAAGCATCAGCTCCCCTGAGTTGTAATCGCTCACCGATATGGGACGACGAAGGTATTTTCCGTCAATCATCAGATTCACGAACTGTCCGGCACGTGTCAGTTCCGATGTGTCGCCGCTAAGCCTCATGCGCCATGTCTTATGGGTCAGCGGCTCATTGGCCGTGACGGTATAAACCGTTTCTATATTGCGATAATTCTTCATTTCCTATTTTCAGATCTCTGTTTTGAGAATTTTACCGAAAAGTTCCACCCCCTCGAACGGAGTGGCTTTCCCCATGGTCTTGAATGTGGCCGGATCTACAGTGAAGCTTTCAGAGAAATCAACGGTCACCTTTCCGGCATCTCCTTCAATTCCGAATATGCGCCTGGGATTCATGGTCATTATCTCCACGAGTTTATCGAGCGATATGATCCCGGGCTTTACGAGGGTGGTATAAACTGCCGCAAGAGCTGTCTCCAGACCAACCACTCCCATTGCACTTCTTTCAAGTCCACGGCTTTTCTCCTCGACGGAATGGGGGGCGTGGTCAGTAGCTATGCATTCGATTGTGCCATCAACAATCCCTTCAATCAGTGCATCGCGGTCGCGTGCCGACCGGATAGGGGGATTCATCTTGAAACGGCCATCTTCCTGCAAGTCCTCATCGCAGAAAGCAAGGTAGTGAGGGCCTGTTTCGCAGGTGACCTCTATCCCGGCTTTGCGGGCATCGCGTATTAGAGCCACGCTTTCGGCAGTGGAAATATGGCAGATATGCAGCCTGCATCCCGTCTCGGAGGCCAGTCGGATGTTGCGTTCAATCTCGCGCCATTCACTTTCTGAGCATATTCCGCGGTGGCCGTGGCGACGTGCATATTCACCATCGTGGATGTATCCGCCACGCAAAAGGTCGTTGACTTCGCAATGCGCAGCAAGAATCTTTCCTGTAGGAGCAATGCCTTTCATTGCCCGGCGCATCACATCCTCATCCTGCACTCCGCTTCCGTCGTCGGAGAAGCCGGCAACGTATGGAGCAAGGGCTTCGTAATCCACAAGCTCGTTGCCCATCCTTTTCTTGGTGATTGTGGCATAGGGAATCACCTTTATCGCTGCATCACGCTTTATGATTTCCAGCTGAGGGAGGAGGTTTTCAAGGGAATCCGGAGCGGGATTGAGGTTAGGCATCGTGCACACGGCGGTGAATCCGCCGGCAAGCGCGGCCTCTGAGCCTGTCCTGATAGTTTCCTTATATGAAAAACCGGGCTCACGGAAGTGCACATGCACATCCGCCAAGCCCGGAAGCTCTTTTATCTTATTTTCTTCCATAATCGAAATGGCGATTTTTGCAAAGATACAAAATTTAACCGACATTCCGTATAATTTTGCCCTACATTCCGATATTTTAATGATGTTGCCGATAAAAAATGGCCGGATTCTTCACTTGAGGAGATAGTCCATGACCTCCTGATGATATGTCGGGCCGATCGATATTTCGTATGTGCCGATAAAGATGTCATTATTGTTGAACGAGGTGATTTTATCCCTGTTGGCGATATATGATTTGTTCACCCTTATGAATTTGGCCGGAGGCAGGAGTTCGTTGATTGTCTTGAGGGTGGCCCTGGCCCTGATCCGCTCATTCTCCAGATGAAATATCACAAGGTCCTTGCATCCCTCGATGAACCGTATGTCATCAAGCTTGATCCTGACATATCGTCTGTCGGCTTTCACGGTTATGAAATCACGGTTGGCATTAGCCATATTCTTGAGATGAGCCATGGCTGATTTCTGGCACGCCATGTTGAGTGCCTTGTCAATCGCCCGGTTAAATTTATCGGGATCGATGGGCTTTACCAGATAATCTATTGCCTCTATGTCATAGCTCTCAACGGCATATTCCGAAAAGGCGGTAGTAAAAACCACCATAACCTCAGAGGGTAATGAGTGCGCCAGCTCCATTCCCGACAACCCGTTCATGCGTATGTCGAGGAATGCAAGATCCACATCTTTTTCCCCTATTGCCTGCAGAGCAGTTTCCGCGCTGTCGAATGAACCGATGAGTTCAAGTTCGGGCCTTTGATTTATCAGGCGCGCCATCCCTTTGCGGGCAATGGGAATGTCGTCAACTATTATGCACTTCATTTAGAAAGAGGTATTTTTAAGGTTATTGTGAAAATATGACCACTTGCGGTGGCTGTCAGCTTGAAATTATCTCCATAAAGAAGTTCGAGTCTGCGGCGTGTATTGGTGATTCCCAGTCCGCTTGATTTAAGATTCCCGAGAGGCGAAGTCTTGTTTGCCGGCAGATATGGGTTCCGGCATAGAAATGAAAGATCGCCTCCCTCTTTTCCGAATTTTATTTCAATGAACCGATTTTCAACTACAGAGCCGGAGTGTTTCACGGCATTCTCAACAAATGGAACGAGAAGCAGCGGCGGCATGTGGAGCGAAAGCATAGACGCCGGACAGCTCATTTCAACGGCCAGCAACTTGCCGGAGGACTTTTCCATAGTAAGGTAGTTTTCGATGAATGCTATCTCCTCACGGATTGTTGTAGAGCCCCGGGCGCTGTCGGCAAGGATATAATCTAAAAATCCTTCAAGAGATTTCAATGTGACGACAGCCTCCGCAGGATCTTCATAACTGAGGATGCCGACATTATTGAGCAAGTTGAAAAGGGTGTGAGGGTTGATCTGTTGCTGCAAGTTCTCAAACTCTAATTCCACTCTTTCCGCTTCAAGGCGCCCCAGACGCCATTTGCCGAGTATATTCCTTTTAAGGAGAACTGCTGAAGAGGTGCCGGCAAGAAGGAGAAGGAAGGTGAGGAGATTCCCTGCAATTGCGAATGGAACGATGAACCAAGGGATCTCTAACCCATAAGGGTTCACGAGGTCGCCGTGAGTGAAGGTGAGTATGTTGAGAAGAATAAACACACCGAATAAAATTCCGGCCAACAGAAATGCGTATAGGCGTTGTCGTTCGTTCTTTAAGAAAAGAGGAAATATGAGGTATAGATTTGCGTATATCAGGCTACTGATGATTACCACAAATGTCAGGGCGTATCCTATATGGTATGAGTCGAAGATCGGTTGGTCGGGGAAATCGTAAGTAAGCCCGAAGCAGATAGTGACCACTGCCAGAAGAAGCAGGAGATGTCTTTTTATGCGATATCTCTTCCGGCTTATAAAATCTGCCGACCATGGTGAATCGGACACCAATTGTTTTTTGTCGGGCAAGGGAGACTGATGACTCGCCTTGGGTTGCGGAACATCATAGAGGTTATGCCTTAAAAAGTCGGACAGTCTCCTTATCTGCCGGTTTGCTTTTTCAGGATCATCGTTTATTGTGTTGATAACTTCATTGAGTCGCCTTTTAATTTCAGGCATCTTTATTCGGTTGCGGAATAGTTTTGCCTTCTCTTCAATCTCTTTCTTATAGGCTCGTTCGTAAGCGTTCTGCTTTCGGTTATTTTCATAGAAGTGCCATAGAAGAAATCCACCGAATGTCAGAAGAAAAAGCATGCTCGATGAAATTGCATAAATAAATATCCAGAGACTTCCGGGGCGTTGTATGACTTGCGGAAGGCCCTGGATGTCCCGGAAGAAATATTCAACGTAAAATACGGATAGGTCTGTTAGATACGCCACCAGCCAGGCGCAAATGGCAAACGAAACGTATCTACCTTTTTTAAGGAAGCGGGAATAGAACACCCTGGTGCAGAGATATAAGCCAGCGTAAAGCATCAGGGCATTGGGGATCATCAGCAATATGATGGAATAGCCAATCTCTCGCGGAGCAGTTATATAGGCCATGCACACCGGACCCGAAGAGATGACTAATCCATAGATTGTAAGAAAAAGATATTTCAGATATTTTGACTTCAAACCTGTGGAAACTGTTGCATTTACTAAAACGCGTAACCGGATGAAGTTATTTCCTTCATCCGGCCAATTGCTGTCATTGCTTTTAACTTTGCCTTTGTCCTCTTTCTGGTGCTCTCGGCAGGGAGAATGAGGGAGACCCTCATTTCCCAACTATTTCTGCCAGCTCCTTGGCAGTGAATGCCACGACTACATTCTTTCCTGAAGTCTTGCCGACGTAGTCATATTCAAAGCCCTTGTTGAGAGAGGAAAGAACTTCAGCCTGCTGACGCATCGAACGGTCTTTCATCATCTTGCGCATATTCTCTTTCAGTTCCTCCTTTGAGTTTCCCATTTCATCTATATCGTAAAGCTCTTCATCGACTTCGCATTTATATACGAGTGAGGCCCCGGTGTCTTCAATGCCAACCACATTTAGGCCTCTGTCGATCTTATAAGGGAGACGTCTCTTCTCACTGTTAAGCTGATTCTGTAGCAGAAGCTTGTTGGTTTCCTCTTCCGACATCGGATTAGCAAGTATCTCCTTGAGTTCCGGGGCAGAGAAATTCATTGTGAATCCATCTTTGCTTCCACGGTTTTTATAGGTTATATTCAGGGAAGCTTCTGCATCGACCATCATTTCAAGGAGTTTTTTCATATTCCCCTTCTGGAGTGCAAGGCGCATGGCCTGTCGTGCGGTTTCAGGATCTTGCTGCAAGTCCTTTACATCGGAAATCTGCTTATTAAGCGTAATCACGAATTTGACTTCACGATTGCTTTCATCGTATGACATGCTTGTCAGTTTCCCGGCCATCCCCAGACTCATGGGGCAATGTTTTTTTCCGGATTCAATCTGGGCCTTAAGCAGTTTGTCGTTTCCTCCGCATCCTGCCATAGCCACACACATAACCAACAGCAGAAGCATATTAAGACATTTTTTCATAATCAAAAGGATTAATTCATTAGTAAATTTTTGATAAAGTTAATCAATCCCTAAATAAACCGGCGAAATTTGCGACAAACCATGGAAAAATAATGACAAAACCGGTTTTATCGTCAACTTCCTTATAAATTCATTATTTCATCAAGAGTCAATCCTGTGACTGAGCTTATTACTTCCGGTTCGATTCCCTGCTGTTTCATTGAGATGGCTACATTTATCAAGGTTTCAGCTCGGCCTTCAGCCCGTCCTTCAGCTCGGCCTTCCGCCCGTCCTTCCGCCCGTCCTTCCGCCCGGCCTTCTGCCAAGCCTTCTGCCAAACCTTCCGCGCGACCTTCGTCTCGGGCGGTATCAAGTACGTCATTTTGAACCATTATGGCATCGATGTGCTCGTCGTATGCCCTGCGCTCCTTGGGTGTCATGGCAAGCACACGAAGCTTCTCCCTGACTTGTTGCAACCCGGGAGTGCGGGTGTCTTCCTTGATCTTGCCCGTCTTGAGATAGGTGAGCCATTCATCAAGCGGATTTTCCGGTATCTTGTCGTAGGCGTTGACCCGGATTAGATAATATTCAGGAAACACTTCCCTGGGCAGGTGAGGAACTATGACCCCCTCCTCTTTAGTATTAACCAGCAGGTCGTTGCCTGTATGAATACCCTTGAAGATTGTCTGGCCGTGATATACGTAATCATCTCCCTGACCGTAGTCGCAATAGAGAATGCTGATCGAATAGACTTTCTTCACCTGGTCATATTTCTCTCCAATATTGATGTGTTCGGTGATTGCCTTGCACGCGCCGAAAAGGATGCGCTCCAGATAATAGAGCTGACGCGTGAGCTGAACCTCCACTATGATTATATGTCCCTTGCTGTTTTTGGCTTTGATATCGACACGATTGAATTTGTCGCGGTCGTTTTCCTGATTCGACTCGCTTTCAAGAAGCTCCTCTATCTTCACATCCTCTCCTAACAAAACAGAGATGAGCCCTTCGAGAATATCAAAATTTGCCTTATCCCGAAGAATATGCTTTATCGCCCAGTCGAACCGTATATACAGATTGTCATCCCCCATAAGAAACTTTTTATTAATGTTGTCATTTAGGTTCTTGCAAATTTAATGATATTTCATCAAGCTAACAAATTATTAAATAAACTTTGAAAAAAATTTTGAGTTATTATAGATTCTCGGTAATCAGCTCAAAGATAGTTACATATTGGAAAAAATAATTTGGGGACATAGAGAAAAATTTGCGTATGAGCGAGAATATGAGTAACTTTGCATCCCGAAAATATTATAAGATGCAGAAATCAAAAAAAGCGTTCCTCACTCTCGAGGATGGCACTGTTTTTGAAGGCCGTTCTTTCGGCTTCGAAAAACCCTGTGCCGGCGAGGTGGTGTTCAACACCGCCATGACCGGTTACCCGGAAAGCCTTACCGATCCCTCATACGAAGGACAGATTCTTGTGACAACTTATCCTATTCTCGGAAATTATGGCGTTCCGTCGGCTGAAACAAAGACCGAGGCCAACGTGAGCGATTATTTCGAGTCGTCGCGTATCCATTGCGAGGCTATAATATGTCAGGATTATAGCTGGACGCCATCCCATTGGCAAGCCACCCGTTCACTTTCCGATTGGCTAAAGGCCGAGAAAATCCCCGGAATATATGGCATTGACACGCGTGCCCTCACAAAACTTCTCAGAGAGAAGGGCTCAATGTTAGGAAAAATCACTTTCGAGGATGGCGAAGATATAGAATTTCGCGACCCTAATAAAGAGAACCTGATTGATCGTGTTTCAACCAAGGAGGTGGTGGAGTTCGGAGAAGGTGAGAAGAGAGTTGTGCTTGTGGATTGCGGCACTAAGTATAACATTATTCGATGCCTCACGCGCCGTGGCGTTCGTGTCACCCTTGTGCCTTGGGATTATGATTTCACCACAATTCCATATGACGGGCTTTTCATTAGCAACGGTCCCGGCTCACCGGAGTTTGCTGAAAAGACAGTGGAGAATATACGCAAAGCTTTCGAAATCGGCAAGCCCATCTGCGGAATATGCATGGGAAACCAGCTTCTCAGCAAGGCCGCCGGCGCAAAGGTGTATAAGCTAAAGTATGGACATCGAAGCCATAACCAACCCGTGAGACTTGCCGGAACAGAACGGTGCTACATCACATCGCAGAACCATGGCTTCGCCGTTGATAATGAAACCATCCCCTCCGATTGGGAACCACATTTCATCAATATGAACGACGGCACGAATGAGGGGATACGCCATAAGTCTAAGCCCTTCTTCTCCGCTCAGTTTCATCCCGAGGCGTCAAGCGGCCCGAAGGATACAGAATTCATTTTCGATGAGTTTATAAATTTGCTATGATTCATAAGGCTCTGGAGCTTTCCTTGCTCCCGGGCCTGTTTTTTATCCTGAGTCCTCATATAAATACGCTCAGGTAAACCATAGAGAAAACAGGTAAATTATGAAAGATATAAAGAAAGTTCTTTTTTTAGGCTCCGGGGCGCTTAAGATTGGTGAGGCCGGAGAATTTGACTATTCCGGATCACAAGCCCTGAAGGCAATGAAGGAGGAGAATATCGAGACTGTGCTCATCAATCCCAACATCGCCACGGTGCAGACCTCCGAGGGTTTTGCCGATAAGATATATTTCCTGCCTGTCACTCCCTATTTTGTGGAGAAGGTGATAGAGAAGGAACGTCCTGATGGCATCTTCCTTGCTTTCGGAGGGCAGACAGCGCTCAACTGCGGCGTAAAGCTCTATGAGAAAGGAATCCTGGAGAAGCACGGAGTGCGTGTTCTGGGAACTCCCGTGCGCGCCATTATGGATACTGAAGACCGTGAGCTTTTTGTTAAGAAACTCGACGAGATTGATGTGAAGACTATCAAGAGCGAGGCTGTTAGTTCGGTTGAGGACGCTATTGTTGCCGCCGACCGTCTGGGCTATCCGGTGATTGTCCGTGCCGCTTACGCTCTCGGAGGCCTCGGATCCGGTTTCTGCGATAATCGCGAGGAGCTGATAAAGCTTGTGGAACAGGCTCTCTCCTTCTCCCCTCAGGTATTGGTTGAGAAATCACTTAAAGGATGGAAAGAGGTGGAATATGAGGTGGTGCGTGACAGGTTCGACAACTGCATTACTGTCTGCAATATGGAGAATTTTGACCCGCTCGGCATCCATACAGGCGAGAGTATCGTGGTGGCTCCTTCCCAGACTCTTTCAAATGAAGATTACCACATGCTTCGCAAGCTTGCAATCAAGATAATCCGGCATATCGGAATAGTAGGGGAATGCAATGTCCAGTATGCCTTCGATCCCAAGTCGATGGATTACCGTGTCATAGAGGTAAATGCGCGTCTGTCGCGCTCTTCGGCCCTCGCATCCAAGGCAACGGGCTATCCATTGGCTTTCGTGGCTGCAAAGCTTGGCCTCGGATATGGACTCTTCGACCTCAAGAACAATGTAACCAAATCGACCTCAGCCTTCTTTGAGCCGGCTCTCGACTATATAGTGTGCAAGATTCCGCGTTGGGATTTGGGCAAATTCCGTGGTGTGCGCCGTGAAATCGGATCATCGATGAAATCGGTGGGAGAGGTTATGTCGATCGGGCGCACATTTGAGGAGGTGATCCAGAAGGGACTGCGAATGATAGGGCAGGGGATGCACGGCTTCGTGGAGAATAAACTGCCTGAGATCACCGACATAGACAAAGCCTTGAAGGAGCCAACCGACAAGCGTATCTTCGTCATAGAGCAGGCATTCCGCAAGGGTTACACCGTGGAACGCATACATGAACTCACAAAGATTGACAAATGGTTCCTTCAGAAACTTCAGCTCATACACGACACTTCTCGCGAATTGGAAACATATAATGAAGTTGATGAACTTCCCGATGAGCTTATGCTTCTCGCCAAGCAACAGGGCTTCAGCGATTTCCAGATTGGACGCGCACTTTATGGCGATGAAATGAAGGAGGATGCGGAACATCTTGCCGACCGCATACGCACCAACCGCCTTTCACGTGGCATACGCCCGGTGGTGAAGCAGATTGATACACTTGCCGCTGAATATCCTGCACAGACCAATTATCTATACCTCACATACAACGGCTCTCAGAACGATGTAGATTATCTCGGCGACCATCGTTCTGTTGTGGTGCTCGGTTCGGGTGCCTATCGCATCGGATCTTCCGTGGAGTTCGACTGGTGTGGCGTAAATGCCCTTATGACAGTGGCAGAGCAGGGTTATCGTCCGGTGATGATAAACTATAATCCGGAGACTGTCTCCACCGACTACGATATGTGCGAACGCCTCTATTTCGATGAGCTGACGTTTGAGCGCGTGATGGATATCCTTGAATTGGAGTTGCCTCACGGCGTGATCCTTTCTACCGGCGGACAGATCCCCAATAACCTTGCCGTGCGTCTCGATTCGAATGGAGTGCGCATTCTTGGCACGCAGGCTGTGGATATCGACAGTGCTGAAGACCGTAACAAGTTCTCCTCTCTTTGCGATTCCCTCGGTATCGACCAGCCACGCTGGCGGGAGCTGACATCGATGGAGGATATTGATGAGTTTGTGGCTGAAGTTGGTTTCCCGGTTCTTGTGCGTCCTTCTTACGTCCTTTCAGGCGCGGCCATGAATGTATGCTCCAATGAGGATGAACTGACACGTTTCCTTAAGCTTGCCGCTAATGTTTCAAAGAAGCATCCAGTGGTGGTGTCTGAATTCATTCAGCAGGCCAAGGAGATAGAGATGGATGCTGTGGCGCAGGATGGGGAGATAAAGCTTTATGCCATTTCCGAGCATATAGAATTTGCCGGGGTGCATTCCGGCGATGCTACCATACAGTTCCCGCCCCAGAAACTCTACATAGAGACCATCCGGCGCATAAAGAAGGTTGCCAGCAAGATTGCCAAGGCGCTTCATATTTCTGGACCATTCAACATTCAGTTCCTTGCCAAAGATAATGATGTGAAGGTGATTGAGTGTAACCTGCGTGCTTCGCGCTCATTCCCGTTCGTGTCAAAGGTATCGAAACAGAATTTCATCAACGCCGCTACACGTGTGATGCTCGGTCTGCCAGTTGACAAACCCGCAAAGTCTGCCTTCGAGCTTGACTATGTCGGAATCAAAGCCTCACAATTCTCCTTCTCCAGGCTTCAGGGTGCCGACCCGGTGCTGGGCGTGGATATGGCCTCTACAGGAGAGGTTGGATGCATCGGTGACGACACGGCCGAGGCAATACTCAAGTCGATGCTCTCCGTCGGATATAAGATTCCGAGAAAGGGGATATTGCTTTCATCAGGGAATGCTCACCAGAAGGTGGCCCTTTTGGAGGCGGCGCGAATGCTCCATAAGAAGGGTTATATCATATATGCCACTGAAGGGACACAACGCTTCTTGGCGGAGAATGCCATTCCGGCCATAACAGTATATTGGCCGAGCGATAATCGACGTCCACAGGCCTTGGAATTGCTCCATAACAAGGAAATCGATATGGTGGTCAATATACCAAAGAATCTTACCGCCACTGAAATCAGCAACGGTTACAAGATTCGCCGTGCTGCCGTTGACCTCAACATACCTCTGCTCACCAATTCCCGTCTTGCCTCGGCCTTCATTAAGGCCTTCTGCGAACTCTCGCTGGAGGATATAAAGATAAAGAGCTGGGACGAGTATAAGTAAGTCATGCGTTGTAAACAGTAAGCTGCAAGTTGCAAGCAGTAATAAATTTTCGTCCACACTCGAAAAAACATAAACTATGTTAATTTTTTTCGAGTGTGGACGAAAATTTTTCATGAATAACTGAAAAATTCGTCTTTGGACGAAAAATCGTTATATTTGTAAAAAATATTTGAAGGAAAGTGAACCGACGCGAATTTGAATTGCTGTTTAAGAGGCTGTATCTCCCGTTGGGAATGTATGCTCTCCGTCTGGTGGGGGATATTGACCAGGCGGAGGATTTGGTGCAAGAGGCTTTCCTTAAATCATGGAGAGAAGTCGATGAAGGAAAAGAGATAAGCGATTTTAAAAGCTGGATTTACCGTTGTGTAAGGAATGAATGCATCTCTTTCTTGCGTGGAAAGAGAGAGATGGCTGATGTGGAGGAGATTCCTGAAGCAGGGGAGGAGGCCATCGATACTTCCGAACGTGATGCCCGGATCTGGCGCGCTGTTGACGGATTGCCGGAGAAATGCCGGGAGATATTTCTTATGAGCAAGCGCGACGGAATGACCGGCGAGGAGATAGCTTCAGAATTAGGCATTTCAATCAAGACTGTCAAGAATCAGATGACAAAGGCATTATCGCGTCTCCGCCAAGCTCTTTCAGAGGGTCATAAACCATTTTTCCTCCCTTTTCTGTAGAATTTTTAAAATTTATCAATTCCGTATAGGACCTTTTCGTAATCCCTGCGTCATAAAGGCAGAATCAAAAATTAACGTTACGAATGAAAAGGATTTTCTTTATTGCCTCTCTCCTTATAGTTGCTCTGAATTGCTTTGCTCGTCAGCCTAAAAGAGGCTACCGGGGATTCCTGGAATGGAGCAGCAGTGTGCGCTCCGAAGAAATTGCTAATTGGACGGGGAATGGCTTCAGCGGCAGCTACCACGAATCATTCTTCTTTACCGGCGCCTCCACTTCTCACGGCTATCAGATAGATCAGATGTTTTTCGTGGGCGCAGGGTTAGGGATGGAATATAATAAGACATGGGATGTCTGGTTAGTGCCATTATACGCACAAGGACGCTTGGATCTGCAGCTGGGAAAGTTCACCCCTTATGCAGATTTGCGCCTCGGTTATAACCTGTCGCAGGGTGGCGGAGTCTATTTTTCTCCCACTGTTGGCTATCGTTTCAACTGGGGTAGAAAGATGGGGGTGAATGTAGGCCTTGGACTCTCCCTCATCGATTACAAGATAGATAAATATGATGGCACTCTTGATTTCGATAATGGAATCTATGAGATCTCTTATATCGGTACTTATCATAAGGTGAAACCCTATTTCAGTTTTCGGATTGGAATAGATTTCTAATGGTTAAGATGGATGAGACAGATTTCTAAGGAATCAGACAGGTTACAATGTCATAATATGTGATATGGAAGAGCGGAATATAAATTTTGTGGCCAAGCATTACCGCAAAGGTGCATTTTCAGCTGAAAAGGCTTTGCACCGCATGGGTTTCATTATGCCTAACCGCCGGCATCCTTTGAGTATTGCGGTTGCTGTGAGCTGCATCGTTGCTATCACGGCGGTGGCCTCTATATTTATTCACAATGAATATGCTTCACGTGAGGAGGCTCCTGTGATAATTGAGCGGCCTGCAGTGAAGGGAGACCTGAAGGCCGTGAGAAGTATTGATTTCGATAATGCCCCCCTCACGGATGTGATAGAGGAGGTCAAGGAGGTATATGGAGTGGAAATAGAGGGTCTTCCCGAAGATGCTTCGTCCTATCATCTCACACTTCATTATGAAGGGAATGCCGTTGATTTAGTGGAAACAATCAATGAGATTCTCGATACAAATCTGAGGGTCAAGTAATGAAACGGACAATATTGCTTTGTATGGCCGTGGCAATCTCAATAGCCGCGGAGGCCCGGAATGTGTCGGTATCTGCACGTCAGCGGCCTGCATCAGAAGTATTCCGGTCTTTGATGGAACAGACAGGTAAGAACTTCGTATATTCTACAGATATCCTTTCCGGAGTTAAAGTAACGGTAGAGGCAAAGAATGAACCGCTCGGCAAGGTGTTGAAACGTATGTTTGCTGGCACCGGTATCGAGTTTAAGATAAAAGGGAATAATGTCGTGCTGAAAAAAGGGAAAAAGAGGGAGGCCGGGAAGGCTAACCCATTCCCCGTATCGGAAAAGAGGAAGGAACCTTTACCTGATTCTTTTCTGAAAGCGGAGCCACAAATGCTGGAGGAGGTGGTGGTAGTGTCGCGCCTTGAGTCTCCGCAGGTTGAGACCGTGGAAATTGGCGCCGGTAAATTTACCTCTGCCGACATAGTCAATACTCCGGTACTCCTCGGTGAACCGGATGTGGTAAAGACCCTCCAGATGCAGCCCGGAGTGACCGAAGGGATGGAAGGGTTTGCCGGAATGTATGTTCACGGAGGGAATGGCGATGAGAACCTTTATATGCTGGATAATGTGCCGATATATCAGGTGAATCATTTTGCCGGACTTTTCTCAGCTTTCAATGTTGACGCAATAAGGTATATCGATTTCTTCAACTCCTCAATCCCTGCCAAGTATGACGGACGTCTGTCATCGTTCATGGATGTGCGCACGCGCAACGGGTCGCGCGAGGGTCATCACGGCTCGGCCAAATTAGGGCTCACCTCTGGCGCCTTCAGCATTGGCGGACCGATAGGGCGTAAGACAACCTATAGCGTGGCTCTGCGCCGTTCCTGGTATGATGTGCTCACGGCTCCCTTCATTGCCATAATGAACACCGCCAATGAGGATAAGATGCAGTTCAGATATGATTTTATGGATCTGAATGCGAAAGTGAATCATTCTTTCAATGAACGCACTTCCGGTTTCTTGAGCGTGTATTTCGGTAACGATGAGCTTCATACGGGTACCAAATATAATGCCGATTATGATAATACCTACTTTGACAACGATAAGTATGACATTAGTTGGGGTAACATCTTGGCGCAGGCGGGCGTGGTCTATAGGCTAAACGATGCAGTGACAGGGGAGTTTACCGGAGCTTACACCCGCTATTTTTCCGGCCTGAAGGCTGAGGAGGAAAGCGTGGAAAAGCAGGGTGGCGTAATCTTGAGCAGCATCAAATCGCGCCAGAAGACCAACAACTATATTGACGACGGCATATTGCGAGCCGATTTCAGATGGGTCCCTGCTGACAACAGCATAGTGCGGTTTGGAGGAGGCTACACGCTTCATTCTTTTCTGCCCTTGAAGACTTGGCGTGAATATGATATGGATGGCATGAAAGTAACCTCACGTGATTCAGTGACTCGCTATCTTGCCAGCGAATTTAATGCTTACATTGAGGACGACTGGCGTATCTCCCCAAAGTTGCGTGCCAATGCCGGATTGCACCTTTCAATGTTCCATATCGAGGGGAAGAGTAAGTTCGGGGTGTCGCCACGTATTTCTCTAAGCTATCGGCCCATGGATAATTTGGCTGTAAAGGGGGCATACAGTCGCACCGTACAGTATGTGCATCAGCTTACACAGGGGACGTTGTCATTGCCGACCGATCAGTGGATACCTGTAACCGGGCGCTTCAAACCGGAGACCGCCGATAAGGTAGCAGTTGGCGGATATTGGGAATCTTCCGATGGACACTGGGCTATATCTGCAGAGGCTTATTGGAAATGGATGCACAATTTGGTTGAATATCGCGATGAATATTATTTGCGTCCGCCGTTGGAGATGTGGGATGCGCGTCTCACCGCCGGAAAAGGAACGGCAAAAGGTGTCGATTTCAAGCTTGAGAAAAAGTTTGGCAAGCTTACAGGCCATATAAGTTATTCGCTGGCGTGGAGCGACCGTAGGTTTGATGAAAAGAATGGAGGGAAGAGATATCCGGCAAGATACGACAACCGCCATACGATAAATGTCCTGCTCAATTGGAAAATCAGCTCCAAAGCGGAGCTGAACGTAGGCTGGACCGGCCATTCAGGCAATCGCTTCACCTTTATGCCTCAGCTTTGGGAAAGTCCCGGGTTTGATAAAGATCATGACTTTGTTGAAAACTCGCTCGGCGTGCCTCTGAACAACTATCAGCTGCCCTTCTATCATCGTCTCGATCTTGGGCTAACAGTGCGTAACCGGCATGGATATTGGAATTTCGGGCTTTACAATGCCTATTGCAACCGAAATGCAATCGCCATTACCAGAGGAATACATAATGGGATAGGTCATTGGGATAAAGAAACCAATTCATTGGTATCCAATGATTATCCCGTGTTTCAGAAGATTTCTATTTTACCAATCATTCCTTCAGTTTCTTATACATGGGAGTTCTAAAAAATATAAGAAAATATTCCTTAAGCATTGCAATAGGCTTTGCATTATGTGTGGTTTTTTCAGGCTGCTACACTGATTTCGCCCCCGATATTGAAGCCCGGCCTGTGCTCTGCCTCAATTCGCTTATCACGGCCGGTGAAACGATTTCTGTGGATGTCACGCGGAGTTGGGTCTATACCGACGTGAATGGTGAGAAGAATCACGAGGTAAATGATGCTGTGGTGAATATTTTTGCCAACGGTGTAATAGTGGAGGATGATTATCTGCCTGAAGAGGGGGATGAGATCAGGATACACGCCTTCAGTCCCACTTATGGAGAGGCTGAGGCAACTGTAAAGGTGCCTGTGGCTCCTATGCTGAAGGATATTGAATGTGTTCCAACTGTTAAAGAGGGGAGGGTGCATGAATATGAACATACTTTCTGCACCACAATCGATTTTGATTTAGGCATTCGTGTCACTTTGGAGGATTCGCCGGAATGGCAAAACTATTATCATTACGGGCTGGAGCATTATGCGGAATTTGTAGCAGGCAGTGATTCCACGGAAGGGGAGCTGAATAGGGAGGAGTCATCATGTATCATCAGGGACGGTATTTTGCAATATGAGGCTGAGCCTATTTTCAGCGAGCATATAAGTGAATTTGACGCTATGATGGGAGGTGATGCGTACGGTTTCGCTTTCTTCACCGACCGGCAGTTCTCCGGGACTGATTATCGACTGAACCTTCAATACCGCAATGTGCAGGCCCTCATCACTTGCACTCCCGACAATATTGAGGAGGTATGCGATTCCGGATTTATTGTATGCCTTAGCTCGGTATCAGAAAGCTATTACAATTGGTTTAATTACTGTTGGCAGATTTATTCCGGAGCAATATGGGATTTGTCTGAGGTGGGATTGGCCGAGCCGGTGAAAGGTTACAGCAATGTTTCCACCGGAGCAGGGGTGGTTGCGGCCCGTTCCACAGCGAAAGTGAGGATTCCGATGGATGATTTCTTTGTACCCTTAGTGAAGAAAGCATTGGATAAAATAAGTGGCAATGAAGAAAAATAGATTGCAATGAAAAGAATTATAAGAAACGTAGTTTTCCTCATCCTTATATTGATTTGTCAATCCTGTTTTACGGAGGATAGCAACGGATTCATCAACCGTATGGCTGTAAACAACAATGGAGGCATTTTTATTGTAAAGGGCGAAACGGGAGTTTATTCTCTGGAGATAGGGGAGGGGGAAAAGATGGATGCCTATCACGAAGAGTATATTGAGCCTGACACTGTGGCGGTCAGAAGCCCTTGGCTGGAAGCAAAAACAAGGATAGGAAGCAATAGGATCACCGTGAGTGTGGCTCCCCTTGTTGAGGGCAAGAAAAGGCTTGCCCCAATCACAGCGTATTCCGGGAATGAATACGCTGTGATATGGATTGTGCAATATCCTTGAACTATTCCGATGTCAGAAAGTATATTTTATTCCGGCATAAACGTTCCACCAATTCTCTGCCGCCATGTTCACTGACAGCACAAATGACATCACAATCATCGTTAGACATACAATTCTTCTCAATTTAAGTTATTTTGATTATTATTTCTAAAACTCACTTCTTATCGTAATATTGCACTTTGTCCTAATTCCGTCTGTTCAATCTCACTATTTTCGCCCACCTTCTTTCCATACCCGAAAGTGTAGGATAACTGAATATCGAGGCTTCTGTGGTATCCGTAGCCAAAACGTTGGATATCCTGTCGGTAATATGCAGTCGATAATGAAGTTTGAGTTGTCTTCCAATCCGAATTGAAAACGTTGCTGGCCACAATCCTTGCCCTCCAGGGTCCGTGTCCCCAGCCGAATTGCAACTGATATTGGGAGGGGTACTTGATACGTGTGTTGCTTCCCTCTTCAATTATCTTGGTTGGAGAGGAATACCAACCCATAAGGTAGAATTCACCGAAATACCATGTCAGCTGTGCCGACCCACTGAAATCTGATAATGAAGAGGCATATTCCCCCGTGAGTCGATAGAAACTGATTTCCGGCGATACATTGGCAACAAGACGGCCGTCACAAAGCTTCGCAGTAACGCTGCCGGAAATCCTACCCATGCTGTAAGAGCCGTTGTTTTCATATTTTCTTAATAGATAGCCCTCCTGTGTTTCAGGGATATACAAAATCGCAATCCGATTGTTCGCCCTGTAATAGTTTCCTGAAAGCGACATCTGCCATCTGTTGTTGGGAATCCAAGCATAGGCAAGATTTACAAGCTGCTTGAAATAGCTCTTGAGTTCCGGATTTCCGGCATACCATATTATCTCGTCTTGTCTAAGAAGAACAGGGCTTTTCTGATAAGTCTCAGGTATCTCCTTTGCTATGCCCCACGATGCTTCTATCCTATGCCGGTCTGTAGGGGAATAGCTGCCGAATATGGAACCCTGTGGACAGCTCTCAGTGGTTCTGACCCCTGTCATATCTGTTTTTGCCAGTCCTGAGGTGCACATAGCCCCGGCATTCCAGTTATCCCTTACGTGCATATACCTTACTCCGGCTCCGTAGCCCTGGATGCTGTATGTCTGTTTTGAAGGGGAGTCTCCGGCATAATCAATGCCGATGTGCCGTATGTCCACGTGTATGAAGGGAGCCAGGCTGTTATGCTGGTCGGGAGCCCATAAAAGAAAATCGGTCAGAGAGACGTGATGCGAACGTTCGGTGGCATTGTTCGTGATGTCGAGTCCGTCGGAGAGGCGGAGGTTTCTGGCAATGTTCCGGCCGAACTGGTATTCTCCCGTGATGCTCATGGATAGTTTCTTATTTATTATCAGATCGCATAACAGATCATACCTGAAACCATCGTTATCAGCTGACGATTTTACTGCCGTGTTCGAATATGGGAATACTCCTGTGGGATATGTAACTTCTGACTCCGAATCATTAGTCGGCGTTCTGCTCCCGACATAAGCCACTGTATTTGAGAGAGTGAGGTTGTCTGAAGAATATAGGGAACGGAAAGATACATTCCCCGCGTTTGATTTTTTATCGGATGATAGGGTGTTGGTCTGGCGGAGTATATCTTGATCTGACCCATATTGCGGATTATTCAGGCTGAACACTTCCGTCATATCGGTTCCAATTCTGGAATTTGATGTGAAACTGTCGGCGGCGGATAGGTCAAAGGTCATTCTCTTGTATTTCATTTTTGAATATATCCTTCCACCAACCTGAGGCTCCTCGATGCATCCTGTAGCCGTAAGCTTCGTATATCCTCCCCACTCATATTTCTTCATTATGAAGTTTATGACAAACTCAGCCCCGTGAAATCTCGGGTCTTGGGGATAAACGAGATATTCCACCCTCTTGACATCTGTTGGCAGCAATCCCTGGATATCCTCAGCAGAAGCACTCACAAAGTCAATAAATATAGCCACGTTTTTACCTGTGGAGGTCGTCACGGCGTCAGAGGCTGGATTGACGTTTATTTGAGGGATTGCCATGTGTAGCAGGAGTGAATACCCGTCGGATGCCACATTCTTTTGCCTTGCCGACGGTATGTATGAGGCTCCGCGAGCACTCAGGGAAGCGTTCCTGGACTCAACCACAATCTCGTTCAGGTCTGTGGTAGTGGTTGAATCCTGCATAGTGTTCTGGGCCGCTATAGGATGGGTAGTTGCCATGGATGCCAACACCAATACGATAGACATGTATTCGGTAAATATTGGGCTCATTGATTTATTTTTTAATCACTATCGACTTGTTTTTATTGAATCTAATAAGGATTCTTCTAATACATTCTTATCCTTAAATTGACTGCACAAATTGAAATGTCCGTTTTTGTATTTATTGCGATAACGATAATATCCACAACCCCCTTTACATATTGGAGATACATGATTTGCGTAATATTACTATCAGATGCAACATTTTGCGCAAAGTTAATGATTTTATTTGAATCTATAATAATCTTTCAGATTGAAAATATGAAGTCGCTACTTTCAGCAAGTTATTTATCCACCTCCATACATTCTATAAAGAATGGGGCGGCAAAGGGGTTTTTATCCCAGATTCCATCCACTAATGTTCTGTTCCATGTATTCTTTCCAAACATATTGCTTCTGAACCAGAAATATTCATCCTTTAGATTTTCTAAAAATTCAATCTCCACCAAGGCATCTTTGGGAAGGGCAATATGGAAAGGAATTTCATATTCAAATTTCCCACTTAAATTTTCAGTCAGCACGTAATCAAAATAGATTGGTTTCGGCAGGATATTTACGAAGTTTGAGGAGGGAGCCTTCTTAACCCCGCTCATATCGTAAACATTTATCCTGAATTTCATTTTTGTCATTTGAGAGGGTCCCTCACAATAATAGAAACCCACTTTATGTAGCAAGTATTTTTTATCAGGCTTTGCGTGGAATTCATATCCAAAACATTCTCCTGCCACGTCTCCGTCAATCACCGACTTCATCATTGCCCAGCTGTGCTTCTTGCCGGCTTTCCTTGTTTTTATTTTATTCTTTTTAGGAAGCACGACCAGTTCCTCCAATAGGGCAGCGACTGGAGCCATCTCTAAGACCAAACTTCTTTGCCCGGCGATTTCACCGATCGCTTTATTCAGAGAATGATAACCTAAATAGGAAATATTAAGGGTATCCGTTTTATCATATTTCCCTATTGTAAGGTTAAATCTGCCGGTGCTGTCGGCTAAAGCGGCGATGTTCCTGGCTTTTATCCTTAGGGTTGAATAGGGAAGTGGATTATAATTCTCATCTACTATGATTCCACTTAATTGCTCGCTGTAACTGTAAGAAGTTAAGAGGAGAATTAAAACGTAAAACAGGTATTTTTTCATCACGGGATAGATACGTAATGAAGAGAATGCAGGCCACTACCCACATTCTCTTTTAGTTTGAAAAACATTCATTTGAAGAAATCAGCGTGTGGTAAGTCCATTAGTATTTCAATTTTACCACCATCTCCCCTAAGGAGATGTCGCCGGTGATTTCAACAGGGGTCTTATTCTCGTTGTCTTCAATTTTAAATGACACTCCGTTTCCTGTTGAACTCAACGGGATATTATTAAATTCTTTACTGCTGTATCCCGGAATGACGTGGACAAAGATAAAGTCACCCTTTTTCAAGTCCGTTGAAGAGAATCTCACAGATCCGTGCTCATTGATTTCTTGGCCATTTTCATACACTTTTAATTTCCATGGGCCATCTTTTGCATACTCTCTCGAAAGTACAGACGTGGTGTACTCTTCAGGATTCGGTTCATCTTTCGAACATCCACTAATAGCCATGGATATTAAACATGAGAGGAGAAGGAGTGTTAGACATTTAAATTTCATTTTTTTAATTTATTATTACTTTGAGCTTTATTCGTTAGAAAGTACATATAGTAAACTTCGGGATGATAAAATTTGTGACAATCTGTTATTAATTATTTTCTATAAATCTTATCTGCCTCATAGATGGCATACCCATCTAATGGAGTGTATTGCAAGGATCATAAGTAAGTTACTCAATTTTTGCAAGAATATAATCTATCTAAAGATAGTATGCTATGCTTCTGAATTTATAATTTCCGAATGCAGATTCTTTAAGACCGCAAAGTTCATTTCACATCAATAGATGATGCAAAATACTCTCTCCGTTTGAATAAGGATAGGGAACAAAACACGCCACTAAGATCAGTGCAAGACAAATGGCTATGATAATGACCATTCCCCACCGTATAAGCGCGTGGGGTATTTCACCAAGAAGATTTCTTACTTTTTCTGAACGTTGTTCAAGCAGAGGATCGTTGCTCATTAAAAATTGAATTAATGTTTTGAATACTAATTATTTTTCAATCAATGCTTATTTATTTTTACTCATATTTTTGAATGAATTATTTCAAGATACCTGAATCAATTCTATTCTGTTGTGACGCTTCATCAACGCGTTCAATCTTTTTGCCGAATCCGAATGTATAAGTTAAAGACAACCGTGCAAAAGCATGGTCATTAATAGAAAAGGATTTCTCGGTTTTATCATAATACTTGCTGTGCATAACCCTTTCCTCGCTGTTCCAATTCCATCGCGCAAAGTTTGAAAGCTGAAGCTGGACGTTCAACATTGAGTTAGACCATCCAACTTGAAGCATATAAAATGATTTTGTTTTTATCCAGGTTCCGACCATACACCCTTCCGGAGACCCCTGAGGACTATAATATAATCCGGAGAAAGTCCAATCGTTCAGATAGTAATCAGCTTGAAGGCTATATCCTACATGGGTTTTGTCAAGATTGTAAGGCTCACCATTATGCACAGATGTTGCGTTTAGTTGTGCCGCCAACTGCAACTGCCGATTAAAAAGCAGCAGCGAGCCATATAGGCCGTAATCCCATTGAGAGTATGCCCCAGATGGTTGGCTGATTGTCCGTATTATTCCTGTTGCACTTGGTTTGTAGTCGTAAACATAGCGATTGTCAACAATCCATGCGGTAGCAAAAGCGGAGAAACTTAATATACTGTTAGGTATAAATGAATAATTGAGTCCTGCATCGTAGCTGCCATAAGACCTAAGATCGGGATTTCCGGTATAGCTCATCAACGGGTTGCTCTGGATTACAACCGCAGAACGAAAATTTGACGAAGGTATTGATTTCATGTGGTGAAATTCTCCACTCAAAATATGATGATCGTTTGGAGAATATTGGATTGAGAAGTCAACCCAAGGTGCAGATGAGTTTTCCTTATGATCCATATACTCCTGCCTATCCCAATGATACCCCAAACCGACCAGCCCATACACTTTTCCTAACGTTATGCTGTACTGCATTCCCGGGCCTACCCGATATGTATGTGCATCATCATGGCTATTAGCTGTGCCTGAATAAGCGGTATTGTTAGTGGTGATGATTGTTTGGAACATTGCATTCAAGTTGCCGAATTTTCCGAATGAATGCGCGTAGGTCAGATCAGCCTTGAATTGATGTGAATCATCCTTGGCCGCGTTATGATATTCATTGGTGTTTCCCTCAGAATAGAGGCTGCTTGTATTCGTATGGGAATATGCATATATCGGAGAAAAAATAATGCTATTGTTTTCATTTATCACAAAATTCCAATACCCGTTGTATGTAAGTGAATTGACCCGATCTGAAACCTGGTTTGAATAGTCCATGCGACTCGATATTTCAGGTATAAAGGACACATGGCCAGATTCATTATTGGAAGGCGAGTGATAAAAATCAGCTCCTATGACATTCTGAATAGAGATGTCATCAGAAGCATAGACGGCCTTGACGGTAGGCCAGAACGTGCGATTATGCAACTTCCCTTCCTCTTGGATTGAATTTCTCTCAAACGATTTCATAGAGCCATCAGACTGAGGCAAGCGGAAGGTTTCATAAATGTTACCGCCTGTATGCTTGGTATTAACATAGGATGTGCCCCCGGCAATATCGAAAGTCATCCTCTTGTATTGAAGTTTTCCGTAAAGGCTTAATTGGCCGGCGTTTGTAGTGGTCTCCCAGCCGTATGCCTTCAAGTAACCGCCATATTCATATTTCTGCATAACAAAATTAATCACATGGGTTTTACCTTGAAACCGAGGATCAGAAGGAAAGTCGTAATACTCCACCTTTTTCACATCCTGCATACGCATCCCATCCAAATCTTCGTTAGAAGCCGGCAGGAAATCTATAAAAAGATCAACATTTTTCCCGGCCAAGGTTTTAACATCCTCGTTTGAAGAGATTCTAAGTTGTGGAATTGCCATCCTCTTAAGCAAATCAACGGCAGTCTGAGAAGAATTCTTTTGCTTATGAGTAGGGAGATAGGTTGAGACCTCATTACCCAGTTGTTTGTTCCGGGATTCAACTATAATTTCATCAAGAGAATGCATCTGTATGCTATCCGCGGCCTCTTGAGCATCTGCTCCCAAAATTTGAATTTGACAGATTAATGCAAGGATTATTTTATTGATCTTCATAACGCTTGATTAATTCCCGAGTTCTAATTGATTTTTTATTAAATTATAATAATATTCTCTTTTCTTAATAAGTTCTGTATGATTTCCAATTTCTACTACTGTGCCGTTGTCTAATACTATTATTTGATCAGCGTTTTTAACGGTAGAGAGACGGTGTGCTACTACTACAACGGTACGACCCTCATAGAAATTATCAAGATTCTCTACGATAACTCTCTCATTTTTTGCATCCAGAGCATTTGTTGCTTCGTCAAGAAAAATATAATTCGGTTCCTTATAGACGGCTCTGGCGATTAAAATACGTTGTTTCTGACCCTGACTTAATCCAACTCCCTCACTTCCAATTTTAGTCTCATATTTAAGTGGAAGTGTCATAATATAATCATAGATATTTGCAATTTTCGCAGCTTGCTCAAGTCGCCCCCAATCAATCCTATCGTCAGTTACTGCAATATTACGCGCAATGGATTCAGAAAAGATCACACCATCTTGCATTACTACTCCACACTGTTGACGCCACCATTTAAGATTATACTCATATTTAAATTTCAATTATTCCGGCAAACACCGCATAGTCTGTTAGGATGCGGATCTCATATTCTCCGGATAGTGAGAATAGAGTTTCGATAAATTCCATCTCATCACTAAAAATCCCCATACAGATTCCATTGGCAGTGTAGATTTCAAAAGAAATAATGTCGTTGTTATCCACACCTGGTATTTCGATACCATAAGTACTGATTATTGCTCTCAATGTCTTTTGTGGTAATCTGTTGTGTTTTGGGTGTGTGGAAATCTTATTTTCGGGAGATGAATCGACCTTGAAAATTGGGATAGTTTTATAAGTGTCTATAATTGCATATACACTTGATGTATATAAAAGTAGTGTTGTAGCTGCTAAAATTCGAATTGGATATTTCATTTTAGTTAATTATAGGTTATTGTTTTTTGACGTTAATGGTTGTCAAGCCAGTTAACAAATTTGTTGCAAAGTTAAGTATGATTAGTGGATGGAGTGCAAAATAAGAGTTCAGTTTTTGTTCGAAACTTGTTTTCGAACAAAAACTGAACTCTTATAAACATCTATAACTATATCATAGTAAGTGAATTATAAAGTCTATTGTTTTTGTCTCCATTTTCTCACCAAACATTGCCAAGCAGAGTTTCTCACGCCTGTAACTTATCGTGCTTTTTCCTCTCCCAATTAGAATTGACAGCTGGGTTGGATTCATTCCACATTTGATCAAGAGTGCCATCTGATAATCTGCGGTCTTGAGGTGCCCTCTTGTCATAAGCAATAGATGTTGTTTAAATTGAGGGGAACTAACTAAAACATCATTCTCGATCCTTTTCCATAATGTACTATCTTGTCCAATTACCTTGTTACATTGCAATTTCTCTTGTATTTCATTGTAGGAATCTGAATTCAATATGGATAATGGGATATGGTATGGATCTGAATTACTTTTTCTTAACTCGTTTAATTCCTTTTGTAAGTTTTTTCTTAATTCTTCTGTCTCATCGCAGATTTTAGATAAATCGTTTATCTCATTACAATTTGTTTTCTTTTGTTGCTCGACTTTAAGATTTGTATTGTCTCCGTCGTTTAAATTGATTTTTCCAGGATTATTTTCCTTAATAATCTTCTTTAGATTCTCTATATTTTCAAGAGCTTTGTGCAATTGAAGTAAATTTTTCTTATTTCTGTTTTTTTGATAGAATATTAAAATTATGACAACAAGAAGAATAATTAGAACCTGTGCAATTGTTCTTTGGAGCTTGATGCTTTTCTCCTCTGCTTCTTTACGCTTTCTTTCATGTAATGTATAATTGTATGATGCGTTTTGAGTTAAGGCGGCTTGATTTTGATTTCGATCAAAATATTTATCTAATAAATTCTTGTAATCCGAAAAATATACAGACAACGAATCAGGGTCAATGTAGGATATTAGATATGGGGAAAGCATCATCTCGTATCCATATTCACGATTATAAAAATCTTTTCTTGTTGCTATCTCTTTTGCATAATAAAATGCAGTATCTTTTATACCAGCTTTTAAATAGATATTTATGGCATAGCTTTTTGCGGTGGGCCAGTTTATGGAATCTCCTTTTGAAATAGCCAACCTAATCTGTTCCATAGCCTTATTATTTAATCCTTTTAAATAATAAATGAAGGCTATATAGTCAGTATTGTCATATAAATTCTCAGGCGATATTTTTTGAGCTATCGATTGACTTTTTTTAAAATATTTAAATGCTATATTGTAGGCTTTGATATGCATATAGGTCGTTCCGAGATCAGAGTAATTATACATAAGGCTGAGTGAATCTTTCAAACCCTCTTGGATTTTAATTGCTTCTAAAAATGATTGGAGAGCCTCATTGTATAACCTAATGTTAATATTGGAAAGTATTTGTCCTCTTTGACTTAGAATTCTTGCCCTTACTTGGAGATTATTATTAGGTAGTTTCTCCAACGCTTCATGGAAATATTGTAATGCTGTAGGGTAATCCCCAATATCGCTGTAAACGCGACCGCCATAATAGAGCACTTCAGGATACAGGCCGGTATTATGATCCTTGAAATAGTCCTTTATTTTCAGGTATGCTGTGTCGTTGGTGTGAGTGATGTACGCCTTGTCTGCCGCCTTGATCGTCAGGAAAGCGAGCAGATTGCGTTCTCCATCATTTAGGCTGTCAGCATTTATATCCGAAAGTTTATTGTATATCTCAGATGCCTTAGCTTCTGTCAATGACAGATCGTCAAGGTTCGCCTGTATCTCTTTAAGAGTGTTGTTCCGTATGCTGTGGTTACACCCACATAGCCATGATAACATCAGTAGCATAATTAATGCCAGCGGTTTCCCCATTAAATTTATCCTTAATCCTCTTATAATTTGCGCCATTTCAATACCAGATGCAACATTTTGCGCAAAGATAATAAATTTAATTGAAACAGAGATTTTATTTTCATATTATTCAGAGGCTATGATGTATGGTCATAAGAAGATAAGCCCCATTTTCTAAATTTCTGATATTTCAATTTTGAAGATATATTTGGAACTTATCCATTTATTGTGTATTTTAGCGCATAAAATATGTCCTGATGAAAATCACCTCTGAATTTCTTAATTTACAGACCGACTTCGGTTTCAAACATCTTTTTGGAGACGAAAGGAACAAGAATATCCTTATGCGTTTCCTAACTGCCCTGTTGGGCGATAAGATTCATATTAAGGATGTCTCGTTTAAGAATAAGGAAATCCTTCCCCCGAACTCTGATGGAAAAAGAATCATATATGATGTCTATTGCACATCCGGGGTCTCAGGCGAAGACTCCGGATTTTTGGAAAGGCCTTTATTGTATGGGGATAAAAGCCGAGCAAGGGATCACCATTTTATACTTGAGATGCAGAATCTATACACCCCACCCTTTGAGGAGAGGATGTTTTATTATGCGGCCAAAATGGTGAGCGATCAAGGCAAGGCAGGATGGAACTATGACCTGGAACCGGTTATCACCATAGCTGTGACTGATTTCAATTTCCGAAACATGAGTGATAAAATGGTAAGGGATATAATGCTCCTTGACCGTGACACTTCGGAAGTGTTGACGGAGAAGTTTCATCTGTTTTTTGTATCGCTTAAGGAAGTCCCTAAATTATGGGAGGAATGTAAAACAGATTTGGAGGAGATATTGTTTCTATTAAAGAACATGGACAAGATGGATAATAACTCAATTGCCTACAAGGAGGGTAGATATAAGGATATGTTTGAAGCGTCACGTATAAATTCATTAAAGGAAGAGGATTATATCCGTTACAGTGATTCATTGGAAAAACTCCGAGAGACTCAGGCAGGGATAAAGTATGAGGCCATGATGGCCAGTCGAGAGGCCCGCGCAAAAGCCTTGGAAGAAGGTCTCGCAGAAGGCCGAGCTAAGGGTTTGGCAGAAGGACGCGCAGAAGGACGTGCAGAAGGCCGTGCCGAAGGTAAGGCTCAGGGGGAAAGAGAAGAAAAGATAAAGACAGCAAAAATAATGTGGAGCATGGGGCTTCCTAAAGATACCATCCGGGCGGTTACGCGCCTTTCTGACGACGAGTTAGACGAAATGCTGAAATAGGCTTTTCTTAGAAAATATTATTGCGTTTAGAAAATTAAGATTTTGAATAAATCTTATAATGTTTGGGAAATATTTATAAAGGATGTCAGGTTCATGCCTGTCATCCTTTATTTCAACTATTATGAAAGTAGTTTTTGATTGCCTATTCTGTTAAATTCGTGTATAACGGAGTTATTATTTTTAAATATTCGATTCTTACCCCCTTAAATTAATGTTAGATTTAATACATTGATTTGTAAACCAGCATTTTATATACTTTATTTACAACTCCTCCTTTTTAGATTAAATAGAATGATGAAGTATGACATTTTTTTATTATTTTTGTGTTCGCTTCATTTAAGTACACAATAATGCAAGATATTGCAGAATTTGATTATGATAGAATTTTTTGCTGAAAATGTGGCTATGCCGCAGCTCGATTTCAAGAAAATTGAAAAATGGATTGAAGAGGTGAGTGCCCGTCATAATTATATTGTCGGTAATCTCACATATTGCTTTTGTGATGATCCATACATTCTGGATACGAACAGGAAATTTCTTAATCACGACTACTACACCGATATCATCACTTTTGATTACACAAGAAAATTTGATGATGAAGAAATAATTTCAGATGATAAAATTTTATTAATTGAAGAAGGTCATAAAGAGGCTCTCCATGCTAAGGATGCAAGCCTCTGTAAAGTAAAAGGGAGGATAAGCGGTGACATGGTCATTTCGCTTGATACCGTCCGTACTAATGCAGAGGCCTTAGGCGTTGGCTATACAAAGGAATTATTGCGAGTAATCATACATGGGGTGCTTCACCTTTGTGGCATTAACGATAAAGGTCCGGGAGAGCGTGAGATAATGGAAGCGGAGGAGAATAAGGCTCTTCTGTTATTATGAGTTATTGCATAATGGAAAAGAACGAACTGCAGTATTAAGCTATTGCAGAAAGAACAGAATAATAATCGATGAAATTTGAATTTGATGTAATAGTGATAGGAGGGGGGCATGCCGGATGTGAGGCTGCTGTGGCGGCAGCGCGACTTGACTGTTCCACACTTCTTATCACGAAAGATATGAACCGTGTTGCCCAGATGTCATGCAATCCTGCTGTGGGAGGCATTGCAAAAGGACAGATTGTGCGTGAAATAGATGCTCTTGGTGGCCAGATGGGTATCGTGGCTGATACTACGGCCATACAATTCAGGATGCTTAACCGCTCTAAAGGGCCTGCCGTGTGGTCTCCTCGCGTACAATCCGACCGTGCAAAATATATAGATAAATGGCGTGAGATACTTGATGCCACTCCCAATCTTTCCATATTTCAGGATACGGTTGTCAGGCTCGAATTTGCGGTGGGCGAGGATAAGAAATATGAAATTGCAGGAGTGGAGACCGCGCTGGGATTTCATTTCAAAGCCAAGCAAGTGGTATTGACGGCAGGCACGTTCCTTAATGGTTTGATGCATTTTGGACGCACCCAAATTGAAGGGGGGAGAATCTCGGAAGATTCCTCAAAAGGTCTTTCCGACCAATTAAAGGAAATGGGTTTTGAGGTTGGAAGAATGAAGACCGGCACACCCGCCAGAATTGACGGACGAACCATAGACTTCTCCCAAGCTCAGATTCAAGAGGGCGACGACACTCCCGAGTATAAGTTTTCCTTCCTTCCCAATATTCATAGAACATTGCGTCAGCGTCCTTGCTGGATAGTGCATACTAATCCCGAGGTTCATAAAGTCCTTAATGACAACCTTGCTGATTCACCACTCTATAATGGGCAGATTCAAAGCATCGGCCCGAGGTACTGTCCAAGCATTGAAACAAAGATTGTGACCTTTGCAGATAAGGATAGTCATCAGCTTTTCCTCGAGCCTGAGGGGGAGACAACAGAGGAATATTACATCAATGGCTTCTCGAGTTCCTTGCCATGGAAAGTACAGGTAGATGCCTTGTCGAAGGTTCCGGCGTTGCGTGATGTCCAATTCTATCGTCCGGGATATGCTATAGAGTACGACTATTTTATTCCCACGCAGTTGACTCACGATCTTCAGACCAAGCTTGTTAAAGGACTCTATTTTGCCGGCCAGGTCAATGGAACTACCGGATATGAAGAGGCGGCCGCACAAGGGCTTATGGCCGGTGTCAATGCCGCACGCAGAAGCAAAGGTCTGTCGCCGGTGGTGCTTAAAAGGAATGAGGCATATATTGGTGTCCTGATAGATGATCTTGTGACAAAAGGTGTAGATGAACCTTATCGCATGTTCACTTCCCGGGCTGAATATCGTATTCTCCTGCGTCAGGATGATGCTGATATGCGATTGACACCAATCGGCTATGCTATTGGACTGGCTACTATTCAGCGTCTGGAAGCAATGCGAAGCAAGAAACGCCAGCGAGATGAACTGATCGATTTTTGTAAAGAATTTCTTGTAAAATCGACTGAAAAAATCAATAGGAAATTTGAAGAATTGAATACTGCGCCTTTGACGGCTTCGGTCAGATTGATTGAATTGCTTAAGCGTCCTCAGTTGAATTTTGAGATTCTGAAAGATCTTATTCCCCGATTATCTTCACGAATTGATGACATAGAGGAGACCAGGCGAAAAGAGATTGTTGAGGCTGCGGAGATATTGATAAAATATCAGGGCTATATTGATAGGGAACGTGATTTGGCAGAAAAGCAGATGAGGTTGGAGTATGTGAAGATTCCTCATGAATTTGATTATTCAGCCATCCAGGCCTTGTCAACTGAAGCTCGTCAGAAGCTTGATAGGATACGTCCGGCAACGATTGGCCAAGCATCAAGAATACCCGGTGTTTCTCCTTCTGATATAAATGTTCTGCTTCTCCTTCTTAATAGATAAGGATTCATAGAATGTTATATTGAGGAATGAAAAGTTAAAGTGGTTTTTATGTTCCACGTGGAACAATTGAAGCCTAACTTATTGCTTATAGAACAATTAAGCCCTAAATATGAAAGTAAAGTTTAAATATAATAATTATGACAATTGAAGAATTGAAAGAATCAATCAGGTGCGTGCCTGATTTCCCGTCAAAGGGAATTATGTTCAGAGACCTCACCACATTGATCAAGAACGGTGAGGCTCTAAAAGATATGGGCGTTCTCCTTGCTGACCTTTACAAGGGGAAGGACGTCACTAAGGTTGTTGGAATAGAATCGCGCGGTTTTATCGGAGGCTCGATAATGGCATACGAGCTTGGATGCGGATTCGTGCCGGCTCGTAAGCCGGGCAAACTTCCTGCCGTGACAATAAAGAAAGCATACGCCAAAGAGTATGGGGTTGACACAATAGAGCTTCATAGCGATGCGATTTCATCGGATGATGTCGTGGTTCTCCATGATGACCTTCTTGCTACAGGCGGAACAATGCGTGCATGCTACGACTTGGTAAAATCGATGAATCCGAAGAAAATTTATATTAATTTCATAGTAGAGCTCGAAGGATTGAATGGCCGGGCGGCGCTCCCCGAGGATTGTGAAGTTACCTCCCTTTTGAAGTTTTAAGAATTGGAAGATGGGTGAGATGCAGGATGAGATAATTGAGGAATACAGCGAAGCCGACGATAAAGAGCTCCGTGAAGAAGGCTGGCGGGAAGTTCAGAATCTTCTCGCCGGCTGGGGTAGGAATATCGATGAAATGGGGGGATTCGGAATTGAAATCACTCCCGACCGCACGCAGGAGGATATATTCAACAACCGTCCCGGGAAACAGCTTCGGGAGAAAATACTGAACTTGCCGGATTCCCCCGGGGTGTATATGTATATCGACCGGCATGGCAACGTGATATATGTAGGTAAGGCGAAAAGGCTTAAAAGGAGAGTCTCCTCATATTTCAATCGCCATCATGATGTGACGCGGACAAATCTTCTTGTGCGCAACATTGTCGATATGCGCTTCATTGTGGTTGCAACAGAGGAGGACGCCCTTCATCTGGAGAATGCGATGATAAAGGAGTATCAGCCCCGTTACAACGTATTGCTTAAAGATGACAAGTCATATCCCTGGATTGTGGTGACAAAGGAGCTGTATCCGCGTGTGTTTATGACGCGCGAAAAAGGGTTGCCGGCTAAATATTACGGACCCTACAGCAACCAGCATTCCGCCAAGGTTGTGCTCGACCTTATCCGCGAGACATATCCTCTCCGGAGTTGCCGTCATGCCCTCGACGAGCGAAGCATAGCCCGCAACAAATATTCCCTTTGCCTCGACTTCCACATAAAGAAATGTGCCGGACCTTGTCGCGGGCTTATTAATCCCGACGATTACGGAAAATATATCTCGAGGGTGAGGCAGATTCTAAATGGCGAAACCGTGGAGCTTGAACGCATCCTCTTGGCCGAAATGAACGAATTAGCCGAGAATTGGAAATTTGAGGAAGCGCAGGCAGTGAAGGAGAAATATGAAGCTGTGAAGGGTTACAACGCCAAAAGCGTGATAGGGGAATCGGGTGGAGACGATGCTGACATGTTTGCATACGTAGAGAATGAAGACCGTGCATTCGTTAACTTCATGCATCTCCACAAAGGGGCAGTGACACAAAGCCTGAATCTTGAATATCGCCGCCATAAGAACGAGGTGACCCGTGAAGAGATATTGTCGATGGCAATGTCGGAGGTGAAGTCGCGCTTTGACCGCGACTTCAGGGAAGTGATTGTCCCGTTCCTTCCGGATGTGGAATTTGAGGGAGTCACTTTCACCGTTCCCAAGAAAGGGGCCAAGAAAAAGGTTCTTGATGTCGGAATGAAGAATGCCCAGCAATACATGAAAGATGTTGAGAAAGCGGCCGAGAAGCTGAATCCGGAGAGAAGCGTGGAGAAACTTATGGCGCAGATGAAATCTGATTTCCGCTTGAATGTTGAGCCACGCCATATCGAGTGTTTCGACAACTCGAACATTCAGGGCACGAATCCTGTGGCGAGCTGTGTTGTGTTCCGTAACGGAAAGCCCAGCAAACGCGACTACCGTCATTTCAACATCAAGACCGTTGTCGGAGCCAACGACTTTGCCTCGATGAAAGAGATCCTGCATCGTCGCTACACTCGGATGATGGCAGAGGGGGAGCCGCTTCCGCAGCTTGTTGTAGTGGATGGCGGCAAAGGGCAGTTGAGTGCCGCAGTCGAGGCCTTCGATGAAATGGGGATTAGGGGAGAGGTGGCTCTTGTCGGCATTGCCAAACGCCTTGAAGAGATCTATTTTCCTGGCGACTCTCTTCCGCTCTACATCGACAAGAAATCGCCAAGCCTGCGCGTGATCCAGGCCTTGCGCGACGAAGCTCACCGTTTCGGCATAACCCATCACCGCAACCGCCGTTCGAAGGGACAGGTGGTGAGCGAGCTCGACGGCATACCCGGAGTCGGGCCCGCCACGGCCGCCGCGCTGATGAAGCATTTCAAGAGCGTAAGGAAAATAAAAGAGGCTTCCCTCGAAGAGATCGGGGAAGCCGTCGGGAAAGCAAAAGGAGCGATTATCTATGGTCATTTCCATCCGGAAACAAAGTGATAGGATGGGTTAAGAGAAGGAGGCGCGGATTCAAGAATTGTAAATTTCATCTCATCTCACCGAAGCCCTGAGCTCGGAAGGGCTCATTCCGAAAGCATCCCGGAAACAGCGGGCGAAATATTGCGGAGAGGAGAATCCCGTCGCAAATGCAATTTCAGCTACGGTGTCATCTGAGACAAGCAATCTTTTGCGGGCTTCGCGCAAGCGGAACCCGCGAATTATTTCAACCGGAGTGCTGCCCGTCAAGGCCTTTATCTTGCGCGTCAGTTGCGTGGCACCAATCCCAAGCCTTCCGGCCACGTCTCCCACCGTCAGATCCTCGTCGGAATAGTGGAGCCTTACCTGCGACAGAAAATCGCGGTAGAAGGAATTGTCGAGCTCCAGGCGCGTATTTGAAGGATCCGGGTCATCCCTTCGTAAAAGTTCTGCCGGATCGGAACCCTGTTCGAGGAAGAGGTCGAAGATCCGTTTTCTGTTCTTGATAAGGGAATCGAGGCGCGCCTTGATCATAACCTCCGTAAACGGTTTGGCAAGGAAGGCATCTGCCCCCGAATCATAGCTGCGCACACGCTGCTCATCAAGACGGCAGGCAGTGAGAATCAGGATCGGTATATGCGAAGTGATCCGTTCCTCCTTGAGCCGGCGCGTAACTTCAAGCCCATCGACATCTGGCATCATGATGTCGCAGACGATTGCATCAGGAATATATTTCAGTGCGAGCCTCATTCCCTCCTTGCCATCTGAGGCTGAAATCACGTTATAGGCATCTGAGACCATAAGGCGCACCAGAGTGCGAATATCATCGTTGTCATCAATCACGAGGAGGAGCGGTTTCTCCGTGGAGAGGCTTTCAGATTCTATATCTCCGTCGTCGGCAGGCATCACCACATCCTCATCCACTGTATCGATTATGTCAAGGTCAAACCTTGTTGGCTCGGGATTACAGGCACCCTTATCCGACATGTCGGCCTCAGTGTGAGTCACAGGAATTGTGACAGTGAAACAGGAGCCCACTCCCGGCTCGCTCTCCACAGAGATGCTACCGTCCATAAGCTCCACAAAGGCCTTCGAAAGAGACAGCCCAATGCCCGATCCCTTCGGCCGTGGGGTATCGACCTGATAGAAGCGTTCAAATATCTTAGGCAGTTCCTCCTTGCTCATCCCTGTTCCTGTGTCGGTCACCTTCAGGATGAAGTTGGAATCCTCAACGCCGGCTTCAACGCTTACCATGCCTTTGGCGCCGGTATATTTGAAAGCATTCGACAATAGATTGAAAAACACACGCTCCATCTTTTCCACATCCAAGGCCATGAAGAAAGGTTTGGCGCAACCATCCGTGGCGGGGAGGATAACTTCGAAAGCGATATTATGGCGCAGGGCATAATCCGTGAAATTTGACGACCATTCAGAAATGAGCGAAATGATGTCAACCTCCTGAAGCGACATTGTCGTGACTCCATTTTCATATCTGCGGAAATCGAGAATCTGATCGATCATTCTGCGTAGAATCTTCACATTCTTCACCACCATCTTCATCAATGTCCTGTCCGAATCGGGGAGGTATCTCTCTTTTGCAATTTTCTCAACCGGGTCGGCAATCAGGGCGAGAGGGGTGCGGAGGTCGTGAGAAACATTCGTATAGAACGCCAGTTTTGACCTCGTGGCCTCCTCAAGGCGCGCATACAGCTCCCTTTGTTTCTCCTCGCGGTCGAGAAGCTGTGAATTTTTTTCAGCCAGCTCCCTGCTGTATTTTGTCCTCTGCCGGCTAAAATAGAGAAGCGCCGCCACCACTGCAAGCAGCAGCAAGAAAGCGATAAGCGTGACATAAAGGATTGTCTTCTGAGTGGCGTGGCGCGAGCTGACAAGCGCATATCTTGAATTGAGATCCTCAATCTGGGTTGTTTTATGGCGCAACACCTCGTTAAGGTTAAGGTGCATCAATGCATTGTCGCGGTTTATGAAACTCACCGCTTCCATCTTGTTGTCGCGATTGTAAGCGTTTCCACGCAAGATATCCATGGCCAGACGAATCACCTCCTCTCCCACGGTAGGATAAGTGAAGGTTATGTCGATGAGGGAGTCGGACACAGCTTTTATGCCCAATTCGGGAGCGCCGTCTGTTCCGATCACCACAACATCATTGCGGTTCCTCTCACGAGCCACTTTGGAGGCCGATATGGCCATAACGTCATTGTGGGCATAGATTATCTTTATCTCGGGATTTGAAGCCAGCAGAGAGTCTGTGACGCGGTAGGCAGGGGTTGCATTCCAGTCCGCCGCATAGCTTCCAGCAAATGAATCAGCCGCGCTGTCAGAAATCGCACTCATGAAACCTGCATGACGTTCCTCGGCCGGAGTGGAACCCGGAAGCCCTGTTAGCTCGACAATCTTCCCTCCGTTCTTATCAAGGGCGTGGAGGGCATACTTCCCGGCTTCCCGGCCGATGCTCACATTGTCAAGGTCTATGCGCGCCGTGTAGGTAGTGTCGTTTATGTTGCGGTCGAATATGATCACCGGCACCCCCTTCCTGTAGGCATTGCGCACGGCAGGGGTCAGGGCTTCGGCTTCATTCGGGGCTATTATGATTATGTCAAATCCCTCGCGAACGAAATAGTCGATATCTTCAATCTGCTTGCGGCTGTCGTCGCTTGCAGTGCGTATCTCCACTGTGGCGTCGTCATAAAAGAGCATCTCTCGGTTTATCTCATCGTTCATCTGACGGCGCCATTCATCGTCGCTCGGTTGCGAAACACCGATGCGATATTTCTCGTGATTCTCACGACACCCCTGCAGCGCAGGGATAGAGAATAATATTAAAAGGCAATATATGGCCTTGCAATATAGATTTTCCTGAATTTTATTCATAGTCGGATAAATGGAGAAGAGCGCGGGAGAAACTGACCCCCACACTCTTCGAAAGGAAAAATACACTCAAATTTAAAGATAAAAATTAACAATATCCGAAAAGAGTCTGAAGATGCAACAATATTAGAAAAGAAAGCGAGATTTTTTATATCGTGCCTTTGACCGTCAGCATCACCCTTGGATTGTCGGCATTGCTTCTTATTCGGAGAGTTTTTCTGAATGGCCCCGGCCTGCGGTTCTTGCTGTCAAAGCTGATCTTTATCTCTCCGCTCTCTCCGGGCCCCACGGCATCCGCGGTGTAGGAGGAGGTGGTGCATCCGCATTCGGAGAAGATTGCCAGTATCTGCAGGGGCGCTGTGCCGGTGTTTCGGAATCGCATGCTCCCTTCCACAATCGTATCGGCATTGATCACGCCGAAATCGAAGTGGCAGGAATCGAGACTCAGGTGGCCGACAGCAACGTTAGTGTCGTCATCGCCAACCGTCGGCCCGGCCAGCGAGGCCGAGGCTGACGAAAGAGCGATAAAAACAATAATATAAACTAATAGATTTCTCATATACTCAGTTTGACTGTTCTTTCTTCATTAGCATTTCTCATCTTCACAATTGACACACCCTCATCGAGCGAAAGAGAGAGGGAGTCGCTTCCGCCGGCGTTATGCGTGATGCGTCCTAACGTGTCGCAAACCGTAACACGAAGTTCCCCTGTGCAGGCGCAGTCAGTCACGTTAAGGATATTTCCGGCCAACGACCATTTGAGAGTTTCGGTGACTATGCTGTCGCTTTTCCCTGCGGTGAGGTAGAAACGCCCGCCGACAGCTCCTGTCACCTCAATCTCTGTCACCTCCTCAAGCGGTGTCATCGAATCGTCAGATGCATCGTAGAGATAAAGGTCTCCGAAAGCTTCGGTTCCTTCAAAGCGGAGAATGGAGGCTGTTCCCTCATCGGCTATCAAGCCAATCTCCACTCCCTCGGAATCCGTGCAGAAGTTTATGCTCCTTGCGTGTCCCCCCTTTGCCGTGAACACAGTGGAGAGAATGTCGAGATCCCGATTGTCAATTGCATCCACGCATTCTTCAGGAACATTGTCCGAGCCCGGAACGAGAATTGCCGTTGAGCAAGCCCGCCCTTCGCTGATAGAAGTGATTCTGAGATAAGCCGGCTCGTCTCCGGAGCGTGTGCCCTGAGTGAGAATAGAGCCATCCTTGTGGTCCCGGCGCATCATAGTCTCATCATATTCCAAATCCAGAGATGTCGCGGCTTTCTTAGATTCCACAAAGAAACCCTGCATCGGTGCAATAGCTGTGGCATCTTCTGGAGAATCGCTTTCAGGATAGGGGGAGGCAATGAAATTATTTTCCCCGGAGAGGCTGCCTGCAATTTGGCCATCCTTTGTTACGACCCAATATTTCTGTTCCAGCTTGTCCTGGTTCCTGGAGAGAAATCCCTTAATATCCATATAAGTCATGAAAGGATTGCCCACAAGGAAATATTTCCCTTCATTGGCAGTGGTTACGGTCATTGTTCCATTGCTGACATTGAGGCGGTGACTGTTTTCTCTGTTCAGTGCGGCGGTTTCTTTATTATCCGTTGTGCCATCCTGTTTGTAATAGAAATAGGTTTCATCTCCTTTGGGCAGGCGGAAGATCACCTTATCTCCGGCATTATTGGCATTGGAGACATCTGTCTTGATAGAGAAAGCCTTCCCGTTGCCGTAATCCTCTGTGGCATCGTTATAGACGCGGCTCCAGAATGTCTTGACGGCAACATTGCGGGCATCGTTCGTTCCGAACTCATAAACGTTCGCGGTGCTCTTGTCCCATCCTCGCTGATACACTGCCGGCGCGAAACGGTCATTCTTTGCCGTATCAAAGGTAATTTCGCGGAACATTTCAGTCTCCTGGCGAGCTTTTTCAGTTGGAAGATAGAAATCACCGGCGTAGGCATCCTGAAGCGGTGTCGAAAGGATATACCAACGGGAATGGTCAAGCTCTACATCCACCCAGGCTTTCTCATAATTGAGCACCTGCTGATTCATGATGGTTGCACCAGGGAGGAAATGGATCTCCTTGCAGCGGTTGGCTTGCCAGGGACGGCAAAGGAGCCTCTCCTCATCCCACTGTGATTCGCGGGCTGTCATATCATATTGTATGAGCGATGTAGGCCCCCCGATTTTCTCGGCCGGTTTCTCTGCCCCGTCGGGGTTGGAAGTCCATTTGTTCTTAACAGCGGCATTGTATTCGTCGGTCATCTCCACATTGTCGGTTGCCGGAGCGTAGAGCCAGGGGTTCTCGCCGTCAGCCCCGATGAAATTTCCCTCCGCATCTCTTGTCACGTCCGGGCGGTCAATCACAACTCTTGTGAAATCGAGCGGCGCGAAACCTCTGCCGTTAGCATTCCCTCCATCAGTGAACCGGTAATCATCGGCTGATGCGTCAGGTTTCAAGATTTCGGAAGATGTCACGCGCATCCAGTTGTCATCGTTGTCCCACGATAGGTTCTTGTCGCCATTCCATTTAAGGTATTGCGGTACGACTTTAGTAGTGAATATGTCGTGACCGTTACAGATTGTTTCATCATCTGCATCGATCTCCTCATCGTTGTTTTCTTCAAATTGATAGCGGAAACGGTAGAAATAACCTTCCTTGAATTTGAAATTCCTGTCGAAATCGGCAGTGAAATGTTTCCTTTCACCTGATGTTGCCGCACCATTCCCTGAGGAATAGGCATTGAACTCTACAATCTCGCCTACCCAAAGAAGATGTTCTGTCTCCTCTTTTGAGTCATCCAGTGTTCCCAAATTGCGGTATTCCGGGTCATTGGTTTGGGCAAGAAGAATGCATCCGGTTCTTTTCACCTTCTCGTTATTGATAATTGTTTCCTCGTTTACGAGAGAGAACTCTTTAGGCTTGCCGTCGGAAGAGGATACCGCTCGCAAGGGGATATCGATTTTCCGCAATTCAGACGCAGCGGATGTCACTTCAGAATTTTTGTAAATCTGATTCAGGCCCAGGCGCAATGGCACGTCATAAAGCTCTGCGGGATAATTCAGGGCCGGGTCGGAAAGGCCGTGGAGAATAACCGGTGTATGATCACCGACAGATATTCCGATTTCGGTAGGTGACTTGCAAACCTGCACGCTCTTCCCGCCGGCAGTTTCCCCCGGTGCATTCTCCCAAAGGAGGTCAATTATGGGTATGGCCACAAAACGGGCTTTTGTTGCGGCCTCGCCTTCATTGCGGCTAACAGGGGGAACAACGAATGAAGCCTGATGCAACACCAGCTTAGGCAGCCCGTTTGCGGCAGGGGAGGAAGCAACATCAATTATGTCGAGCATCCATTGCTCGAGCATCATATCATCGTCTCCCTTCTCAGTCTCGGCCTTGATTCCGGCCACGCTCTCCGCTTCAGGATAACGGGCGCGGAACAGATTCAAGGCAGTCTGGAGATAATGAGCATCGTCATCTTCAGTATAGTCATCAGCAACCTCCAGCGATTCGGGATAATCTTTGAAACGATAATTCTCAAAATCGTTGATTGAGCCATCAAACCAGTCGAAATAGGCATTCTTCATCACTTCTACCGGTTCCTTGTCAGTGCTCCAAACATTGAGCTGTATCACCGGCATCTGATTTTCACATGCTTCAAGCTCATTGAACTCGGGTTGGATCACGCCGTCAATCTTAACCTCCAAAGCCGGAGTCACAGTAAGGACGCAATTATAGGAGCACTCCTCGCCGAGGTCGAAGAATGTGGTCGCATCGTAGCTGTCGGGGAGAATCCCGACGGAATTGTCACCGTCGTCGAGACGTGACTTGAACACTACATAATATTCCTTGCCGATTTTGAGTTTGCCGGCATCAGCTACAGTCTCGAACACAATCATCCTGTCGCCAGATTCATTGGTCATGCGATAAGCCGTCTCTTTTGCTATATTGCCCAGACGGTTGCCTCCGTTGTCGGTATATGAATCGTTTTTAGTGAAATTATTGCTGAACTTCACCTTGCCTATAGTGGCATCGTTCATCGAGCCTGTCTCCTCAAATTTCTCCTTATCCACGAAAGCATAGTAGAGGTCAATTTTTTTATCGGCAGTGCCATATCCTTCCGCCTGACCCAACTTTTCGAGCAATGTTTCGAAAGAGGCCTGGATAGTGAGGTCGAGAGGCACATCATCGCATGCAAAGCCATCGTGCGAAGCATCGGCGGCAGGGGGGAGGACGTAGGCCCGGATGTCATCAATGGCATAATCTGCACCCACAGAGCTTTCTCCGTTATGGGCAAGTTCGAGCTCGAAGTGATCCACATCCTTGAAAGTCTTGGTGTCGTTAAAATACTCCGACATGCGAGGAATGAATGAGTAATATACGTTGCACCATTTTCCTAATTTGTCACCAGGGATATTTCCTGTAATGAAATTGTGCAGCACCACTCTTTCATTTGTCTCATTCATCACGGCCACAAAATTGAAGGAGATGTTTGCGGCTTCATAATCGTCATTGGCGTCTCCTTTAGTCATTTCAGCCACCCAGGCCGATACAATCACGCGACTTCCGGCACATGGGAGGTCCACATTGATGCGTGCCGACACCCCCGGGTCGGATGCTGCGTTCACATAGTAGAAATAACCCTGCTCCTGCCTTATCTTCTTGTCGGGATTAGCTTCTCTCATTCGCTTGGTCTTGTAGTAGAGGCGGTCGTATAGCCCGATGCCGTCACCCTCATTGTTAGCATTCCAATTATCTGCACTTGCATGATAGGGGACGTTGGTGGAATGAGTGGCGAGCATATACATGTTGTAGTTGTATCTGTAGTTGTAGCCGAAACCGTAGGTGGATCGTTCCCATGCGATAGGCCACTTGTAGAAGGCGTGCTGCATTTTAGAGGCGCTCGTGAGATGATTTGTGGAATTATGATCCCAAACCACCAGATTCAGCTTATTTTCATCCTTATACCATTGGTCGGCGATGTCAAACGCAGGCACAGAATACGATATGAACTTATTTTTCAGTGTTTCATCAGTGAGTTTATTGATTTCAAAATAGTTGTCGAAGTCAATCTTGAATTGAGTATCGCCATACTTCTCCTTGAGATATTCGTCGCGGGCGTGACGATACCTGTTATTATTCTTATTAGAGGGGTCTGTGTCGTAAAGCTCAGCGTCAGTCAGCAGCGATGCGCTGCTTGAGCCAACAAAACGGATGTCATATTGCATCAGGATCATCGGGCCGGTGGAAGTGGTTATTATGTTGCCGTTATTATCTTTAGCGAGCACCTGCACAATGTAGCGACCCTCGCCAGGATTATCTTTACGCAACATCGAATGGTAACGGAACTGATTTTCCGGCTCTGCATACTCCCCGGCTGCCGAGGGTTTGGAGCGGCGCATCCTTATGTCAGATCCGAAAACGAAGCCCTGTTCTCCGGGCAATTCCTCGCGCGTGTCGCCGTTCAGCACGCGGATTCCGAATTGACGGATGCGGTCATATTTGCCTGTGGCATTGTTCTTGAAATAATAGTTTGTCACGCCGCCCGACGTTCCCCAGCCCGTGGGAAGAGGGGAGTCGAGACGGATCTGGAAATTTGTTCCGGCCATCGCCGTCACGCGATGCTGGTTCTTTCTTGCATAGTCGCTGTTGGCATCCTGAAGTTCCTCTGTCTGCTGACGCGCATCGCGGATGCGGAAGATATGTCGGAAAGCAATCAAGGGTTCCATCACCTTTCTTTCATCCACTTTGATATGATTTTCATCGGGATAGAAGGTCTGGCTGAAATCAGCGGCTATCACATATTCGTGAGTCTCATCCCATTCTCCTTTCAGGTTTTCCGGGAAATAGAACACCGCAGAGGTCCCTGCCTTGCGTCGGCGTTGCTCCTCGCAGTCTTCCCCCTCTCCATGCCAGGGGCGATGGAACCCGGTTAATAAAAGTTCTCCTCCGAGATTCGGATTTTCGGTGTCGATCAATTCAAACCATCCTGCCATATCGGGAAGGGTGGCGAATGGTTTCCAGATGGGATCCGTATAATCTCCTATCTGATTAAAATTGCCGTAGCAGTTTTTGAAGTTGAGGGTCCATGTCACATCAGAGTTATCAAATTTACCCTGCTCAATCCATCCCCCTGTCGCATCCTCGTAAGGTTCGTTTCCCAGACTGTGGCGCACGTAGGTTTCTCTCTTCAAAGGTTCATGTCCGGTAAGCGAGCAATCCACAACTATGTTTTTGAAATAGGAGGGAGTTGCCGACATTCGGGTGTGCAGCCATCCGCAAAGGGCAGTGTTAAATCGCATGCCGAGATCGGGATTGCCGACAGTTCCACCCACATACACATTCTCCACTGTGAGATGATTGTCGCTGCTCTCATTGTCGCATCTTCCGAGTATGGCACCCACAAAATGCTCCCCCTCGCTCCCTGTTCCTTTTATAGTGCAATTGCTGTTGATTTTTATGTTCTTGGCGGTCAGACCCCCACCAGTGAGGTATGCCACCAATCCTACATGTGTCCAGCCGCTCAGTGTGCAATTGTCAAGAACAAGATTATAAATAGCCACTCCGTTTCCGCCGTTTCTGATTAATCCAACTTTATGTTGGTTGCGCGACATATCCAGGTTCTTGATGGCATAGCCCCTTCCGTCAATAATGCCGGTAAAGGGGGTATTGTCATCATTTCCTAACATTGGAACATCATTGATGCCGGAAAAATCCAGATCGCAGGTCAGTTCAATGTGTCCCTTTCCTCCGTCGGCATTGATAGCGTTAACGGCATCAACATATTCATTGGTGGATGAGACGATATATTTCGGTGCGGGTTGAGGCACATCTTTAGTTCCGGGACTCATATAGATTCCGCCATAAAACCCGTAGTCGGAAATCTGAATATATCCGCGATCGTAGGGGAAGTCGAGGAGGTCGTAGGCTTTCCCGTTTGAATTGGATTCATGGATCACGCGGCCCCCCGTGTTGTAATCATACCAGTGAGAGAATGTCTCGAGATAATCACGCGTGGAAAGGAAATTATCTCCCGTGGGCTCTTTATATTCCTCCAGACCGTAATATGGGTAGAGCGACACGGCATCGCCGGGCAGTGCATATATGATATGCTCCACCACGTGGGTCTGCTGACGTTTCTGACCCGGATTGAGTTTCCCTCCCTCGATGAACTCAAAATCAGGGAAGCTGATACCCATGTCGCGAAGTGTCTGTATTTCATTAGCCGTAGGAAATTCCCAGTTGTCAGGATCCTGCCTATCTTTATCAATCCAGGGGATTCGATTCGGGTTCAGATCCTTCATGCCTCGCGTATTCACGAACTCATAGTCCTTGAGATTCTTCAGATATTCATCGGGCAGATTATCCGGTTCCTCCCCGGCAGCTCTTGCTGAGAAGAGGCTTAAAGCGGAGGTGAAGAGGATGCCATATAGGATTTCGGTTTTCATATATCTTGTGGTATGATTAGTTTCTGATGATATAAATTTTTCGGGTGTAACTGTCGGTGTTCATTGCGCCGGTTTCGTAGTGAGGGCGGTCATAAACCTTCACCGTGAATTCCAAAGAAGCTTTTCCCTCCTTTTCATTCAGTGTGCCAGTCACTTCGTTGGGCAGAGAGGCCGAAGTGGAGGTGAGAGTGGGCTGTTTTGAGAAAATGTCAGTCCCGGTCACATTGGATATTGCAATAGTGTAATATATGGGTGCGAGATGCATTCCTGTCTGTTTGTCGGTAACAGTAGCGGCGATCTCGAAATCGCCCGGCGTGCCGAAAGTGAATATCTGGGCGCCCTCCGGATCTGTTGAGGAGGTCATTGCCGGGTAACCGCCGATAGGGGGATAGAAAAGAGCTTCCACATTCACATCGTAGCGTGAGATCCTGACGGGAATGACTATCCAGTCGTTTCGGTTGATATAGGAGAGTATATCGCGCGTGATATTATGTTGTTCATAATCGCTCACCTCATTTTGGCCGTTTACTTCATTTTTGTGTGCATGGCTCACTTTCAATCCGATTGTGAAAGCGCCGTCATTGGCACGATCGGAAAGCGATTCCTGCATAAAAAAGCTTTTGTTCAGTTTCTTGCCTGCACCTACAGTGTTGCCAGATGAGAGAGTGAAGGTTTGGTTTGCGTAAGTCGCATTTGTAAGGGGAGAGAAAGCAGAAAGTCCCAGGTGGGAGTAGGCTATGCCTGATTCTCCTCGTGGAAAAAGGGAGACTCCATTGGAGGTGACAGGATCAATGCTTACGCTTTGCACCGTCACATCTTCATCCCCTGCATTTTCAAATTGAAATTCCATTTTGGCCACCATTCTGACAACTTCAATTGTGAAAGACTCCTCAATGCTGTTCTTAACCTTGACACCTTTCAGGAAGCCAGACATCGGTATAGGCTGGGTGGCATCCCAATTGTTTAGGGAGTTTTTCCATTGGGCCGCTTCCACGCTATTGACAGATACCTTGGCACCCTTTTTGAATTCAATGCCGGTTTCAGATTTCAAAGTCGCTTCATTGATATTGGCGAAGGCATATATGTTGTAGGTTCCCGAAGGGATGATGCATTTGAAACTTTCCAATTCCACAGCCGCGGTTAGTTCCGAACTGCGGTTCACCACCCCTGCCACCGTTCCGTTTTTATCCACGAAAGCGATCCACCAGGAATTTATCTTCTCATTATTGCCGGCAGGGTCGGCGGTGTGGCCGTCGCCTGTGCTTTCGCCGGCCGTCATCGGGTCGCTGCGGAGGGTTTCGATAGAGATTCCGATCTCTGTGGGAATGCCATCCGTGAAGTTGGAATCATCCGTGAGAGGATTCTCATTAGAACAACCGCAGAACACCAGGGTGCCTGCGGATAATAGACAGGTCGTCAAGACCGGTGATATATAATTTTTGAAAATCATATCAAGAGTGTTAAGATTGAGCAGGATTTATAGTTTAAAATGTGAGAGGATTTTTCTCTTCGCGCTTATTCCATTTCCTCACGAATATGCGGCTTGTCATCGTGTCGGGTTCACGCATTGTCGGAGTGGGGTGGCCCGGGCCTGAGAAACTTATCGCTACACGATATATGTTGTTTCTCACTATTGCATATTCCATGGGATAGTCTTGCTGCGGGTCGGCATTGTCAAGGTTGAAATGGCGGAGCCAGAGATTGTAATAGCATGCGCCGCCATCAAATTTGGTGATGCTGGCATTATCCTGCGGATGAGCGGAAGAATATTGCGAAGCCTCCGACTCCGACGCGAAATAGAGGGCTTCGGAATCCCTGTTGGAGTCATTTTCACCTGTCGAAGGGATATATCGCCAGAAAGTCTTGTCGGCCATGGCTTTCCAGTCGGCATCAGATTTTGTGGACTTTGTCAGTTCCTTTGTGGCATTATTCCAGTTGCTCCAGACTGTGGGCTGATACACGCCGCGCAGAGCTATGCCGGTGATGAATTTAGAGTTGTAGCAATCCGGGCTCTGGATATTCTCATTGGCGTATGAAATGATGGTCATGCGGTCGCAATTGTCGAAATCCGTTTCCGGAGCCGGGAGCGCAGTGGAGAAATAACCGGCGAAAACACCCTTTGCCGCATTGCTTATGTCATTATTAACCGTTGCAACAGCTGTGGAGCCATACCATTCAGCCGGCACTGAAGTTGTTCCCGGCTTCGAGAGGGTGCGGGGTTCAATCACATAATTTGAGGGGATTAAAGTGGTGGCATCTACCTGCTCTGCGCCTCCCCAGGTTATTTTTCCCAACCCCGATTCATTCCAGCTTGCGGGAATTGCGCCGGTCACTTTGGTGAGGAGGTAGGAAGTTTTCTGCATCACGTTCACCGGAAGGATATTGGTGATATGCACCTTGTTGCCTGATGAGGGAACGTTATAAAGCAACTCATCTTTGGCGAAGTTTTCCGCTTTATACATCAAGTCTATACGTGCGCACATACGCTGCACGGTGGTTTCTCCTATCCATTTCTTGCCGGCCCATGGATTTCCGGGGAGGGCATCAGGCTTAGTGTTAATCACGAGACGGTTGCTTCCTACAGAGCGTGCAACCCCGTCAATGAGTATTTTCCCATTGCTGTTGGCATCGTAGGCGGTGGTCATAATGAATTTCTCGCAATTTGATGCATCTGCGTTTCCGGCTGAAACCCAGGCAGCGCTGAGATTGAAATAACTGCGTAGGTCGTCAAGATTATTTATCCCTGCTGAGATGTCTCTGCCGGCATTCAGCACCGTTATGAAACTCACATCCGTTGCGCTAAGAATCCCCTGATTCCCTAAATCCGTATCGGCTGTCTTGATTTTTATGGTCAGTTTCTTCTCAAAAGGAAGACCCTCTTCCAATGTTGCGAGCCGGTCAAGATTGCTTACATACACATTCGTCACTTCAGGGTTTTCCACGGGATTAAGACCTGATCCTTTGAAGAAAAAAACGTTGGCGTCAAACACCCTGTTCTCATTCTGCAATCCCTTTTCGCGGCCATTTCCATCCTCGCCGCCTATGGGGTTGGCTCGGGTGATTGTTTCGGAATCAGCCATAGGCACGCGGAGCACTATGGTTATCTCTCCCTCCCGGGTGGCATCGTTCTCCTCCGGAACAGGAAGCGAGTCAGAACATGCCCCCATTGCCATCATCATCGAGGGTAGGATAAGGAGACGGAATGTATGTAAGAGGTTAGTTGTTTTCATGAAGGTTAAATATTAATGTTCTGAATTCTTTTGCTCCATGAAAGGACATGGAGTTCAACCATTATCCAGTCGTCGTCTTTCAGGTATATATCGAGATTATAATCATGCTCCCGGTCGAGATATTCTTGCAATCCGTAGTTCTTCAATGGATATGCCTGTCGTCCTTGCGAGAGGATTGCGGGGAGGTTGATACGGCTCACCATCTTCCCGTTCTGCCGGTTATAAATCTCCAGCATCGCGTTGTCTTGGCTATCATCGGGATTTATGATCAGACGGTTGAACATTATGTCATATTCAGCTTTAGGATCCACGCTATTGTCGGTTTCAGCCCTGGAAGGGCGGAAGGTGTATGGGATGTATCGCAAAGAATCATGGGTGAGCACACTGTTGTCGTGTGAAAAATGCGCATTGTTGTCGATTATCATCACATCGTAGGCATCCGACAAGACATATTCGGGAGTGCCGACATGACGCAATGTGAGGTTAAGGTGTTTGGTGTTTCTTATGAGTGAGATTGTTGCGTAGGTGGCATGTTCATCTTTCACTTCTGCCATCTGTTCTTCAAGCGGATAGATGGAATAGGGTGCGGAGGTTGGTTCCGGTGCGGGGACAATCACGCCGTCGCGTGGTGTTCCGGGATTCACCTTAAGAGTATGCCAGAGGGTATCGAGTGGTGCTGAGGCATCCACGGCGAATTGGTTGGTGCCGGGTATGGGTTCGCTATCATGGTCGAGAGATATCATCATATTCTCGGAATTGTCAGTGGGGGAGGCTGTATGGCGATATTTGGCACCTCCGAAAGAGAGGGCTTCATCCCAGTCGCGCTGCATGCCTACGGCCTGAAGTCGGTAGCGATGGCCGGCGGGTAGTTCAGACTGGCTGAAATGTATGTTGTAGCCATACTGCTTGAGAGGGGAGTCGTCCGGGGTGTTGCTTACGCTTCGTTGCGCCGCGAGATTACCCTTTTCATCGAACACATAGAGCTGGATATGCCCGACGTGATCCTGAAATAGATCCTGACCGGCAGTATTGTAATCATATACAAAGCGTACATAAAGCCCTTCCGGACATCCTTCACGGTCTTCGTAAATCAACGAGCATGAACCGAGGGTGATTGCCGTCAGAGAGCAGATAAGAGAGGTTGCAATATTTGAGAGAGTAAGTCTCATCGTGTCAAATTTTTTGAGTCAAGGAGCCCGTGTTAATTGAAAAGGGGGAAGAGGCGTGCCGGAAGAGCAAACCTCTTCCCATGCCATTAGAAATCAATACCCTGCAAACGTTTAGCCCACGACATGATGTGGATTTCGACAGCGAGGAATTTGGTATCCTCTATGTTGTCGTCAGAAAGTTCTACATTCACATCAGGGATTGTGGTGCTTCCAAGTCCGGAGATGGTGTTGATTGCGAGTTCATACCAGTTGTTGCGAACCACGCCGTGACGTCCGAGATAATTTTTATAGGTTGTTTCAGATCTCGGGTTGGGATATACTTCCCCTGTGGTGGTTCCCTTGATATCCCTCTCTTTCCAGGGGGTGTAAAATTCTCCGAAGTGCTCGATTGGAATTGCATAGTAGGAGACACAATCGGAGTAGCGTCTCACGTCGCTGAGGGCATTTATATTGCCGATAAGATTATAGAGTTGTGATGCCGTGTTATCGGCTGTTCCGAGTTCCGCTTCAAATTTGTTTTGGTCAAATGTGGCAGTATCCTTTATTTTGATGTTGCTGATAAGCACCTCGTCATCATCAAGTTGCCATTCAATATCAAGACTGTTCTTCATATTGATTGTAGCCGGTTTCGGCACCCCGTTCTTCACGCTGTTTTCGAGAGCCTGCTTGATGAGTTCACTGTTATATACACGAGCGATTGCGTCGGCACATGCCTCATCTCTCTTCAAGTATATTTTTTGTTTGTTTCCATCCTTGATATATAGATGAGTCACCTTGTTGTTATCGGCATCTGTGATGTTGTAGGTCACTTTGAACACCGCCATGGTGGAGTTCTTGTAATTCATGTTGGGCACGGTCAATGTGTTCTCCTTACAATAGAAAGTCTTGCTTGCTAAAGCGAAGAAAGCATTGTCGAAAGGAGCAGAGTCGTCATAGTCGAAACCTGTTGCTCCGGGATTTAGGATATACTTATCCGGATTCAATGCGGAATTTACCACACCGTTCATTTCAGTGTAATAATTTGGATCCACACACCAGTAAGTTCTCACGAGGTTCTGATCCTGGTCGTGGAAAGGGGAGTTGAGTTTGTTTATGGGTTTGGTGCCGACCATACGGACCTCTTTCTCATTTCCATCCTTATCGGTGGCCTTGTAATCCCATCCGAAGAAACCGTTGGTTGCGGAATTAGGTTTAAATTCCACGTTGCGTATCAGATAGCTTGACTTGTTGGTGTTAGTGAGCGCATATTCCACCTGGGCGGTTACTTTAACGGCACTCTTTCCATTGTCGTCAACTATCTCTTCGCCATCTCCATTAACGAAAGTGAGTTTAAGGTTTTTATTGTCGAAGGGCTGACTTGTGACTTTTGCCACACCGCGTTCCACGTAAACACATCCTGCCACGTTCTGCTTTGCCTCGTCGGCTGTAGGCTTTACGTTATTTGACAGCTTGGTCATGTACTGGACAGTTTTCGTTGTTGGGTTGTAAAGCGGTGCATTGGTCATGAAAATGTGAGTCTCTTCACCAGTCTTATCTTTTGCAAAGAAGGCTTTGTCGGTTGTTAGATTAAGGAAATCGCTGAACTTCCCGACATTGTCTTCCTGATCGAATGTTTTGTCGCCAATCGTGATCTCGGTTGCCATTGCATTGGATGTTGAGGGCACCTTGACAAAATCTTTGTTCCTGTTGAGCATCACCAATGCATAGAATACATCAGTTGATTCCTCACCCGGATCAACTTCCACCGGAATTGCGGCAAAATAGGAAGCAGAGATCTGGGAGCCATGGAGGTTTGAGAAGAAAGGCTTCGTGAGTTCCTTGGCTTTATAGAAAGTTGCGTCCTCCTCTTTTCCTCCTGTGGTTCCTTTGAAAAGAAGGATGAGGGCGTTGTCATCTTCCACTCGGTATTCGTTTGGAGTGCCATCGTCAAACTGGTCATTCTCTGCACGTGTTCCTCCTTCCTGTGGAAGTTCAATCTGTACGCCGAGATATCCCACTGCCGGTACGCCTTGTCCGGCTTCGGCTTGCTGATTCTCTTGGGGAATCAGATCATTGTCTGAGCATGCGCCAAGCATTGTTAGCGCCATTGCTCCATAGAGCCATTTGTAAAGCTTCATGCTAAATGTTTTTGATTTATAGATTATAGATAAATTATTAGTCGGATTTACTTGTAGTGAAAAAATAGATTCGCACCTCTGATAAAAGAAGATTCGCACTCCGGCGGAGTTTTAATTCTTGGTCGCAAAAATAGTGTCGGAAAAATGAAAGCAGTATAATATCGGGGGGATGTATTATAAAAAATTGAGCAGTGTAGCAAAACTCCACGACAATGTTTGAAAATTATACAAATCGGGAATTTCAGTCTTAAAAAGCCATTGATTATGTGAAAAATAGGGGAATTGTAGAGAAAAACGACATAGTTGTTCAGTTTTCCGACACAGTAAGGAGAACGCAACAAAATTTATATCTCCCAATCAAAGGCTCCCTTAATTTTGCCGTCAAATGTTAACGCAGTTTCGGATGCTTTTAGCAATGCAGAGGTGTCACGATTCAAAAAACTAATATCAAATGCGAATCTTAACCACAGACAAAATCGTTGCCGGCGCGATAGCCCTTCTTTCAGCAGGGTTCACTGCAGGAGCAACTCAAGTTGGCAGTTTCCGTTATGATGCTGGAGCGAATGCCTTTACCTCCGGCCAAGGGGGAACCGCCATGCCGATCACAGGAAACTTCGGCACAATGACAGTCAAGGGATCAACATCAGAGTCACAGGCTTGGCGCACGGATGGTTTCACTTCACGTGCCGCCGCGCGCCTTGGAAATTTGGTTGACGGTAACCAGATGAGCGCTTCGTTGCGTTTTGCCATAGATACATATCCTATCATCGGTCACGAAAGGGCTGAAATCAGTAATGAAAATATTCAGGTTGACATTGCCGGATGCCTTGATGAAGGAGCTCGCAGCGGCTTCGCCTTCACGATAGGGCGCACCGGACGTTATGCCGCCCGGGTTTATGTGGGGAATCAGTTGGTCACAGTGGAAGGCAGCGGCATAATCCCTCTTTGGGAATGGACAGAGCTCACCCTTACTGTTGACGGAACCAAAGTTACCCTCTATCGCAATGGTGTTGAGGCGGGTTCCGCGAATGCTTCCTCAATAGGCGTAAAGGTAGGCGATTCAGAGCTTCATTTCGCTCTCGGCGATAGAAGAGACCAGCTCGGAGGTGCCGAGATCTGCGGCATCAATGGCGCTTACGAATCTCTTGTGATCGATAACACTGCAACCGTTCCCGCTTTCACGCCGGTATATGCCGAATTGTCAATCCCGGCAAGCCGTTATGCCAACGACCGCCTGAGGGCGCGTTTCCACGGCATGCCAGGCCAGAACTGGACAAATGAAACTCACGGACTCTTTTATAACACGAAAGATGGGAAATATCACGCATTCTTCCAGCGCACCGGTTCTGCCCCTATTATGAGTCATCAGCACTGGGGACACATCGTTTCCGACGATATGATCACCTGGCAGGATGATAAGCCGGTTCTCGCTCCGAGCGAGCCTTACGATATCAAGGGATGCTGGTCAGGTTGTGTCTTTGCCGACCCCGAATTTAACGGAGGCAATCCCACTATCCTATATACGGGAGTTGATTTTGCCAAACCTTACGTGGCAACCGCCTATTGTGATGATCCGGTGAATATGCGTCAATGGCATAAGGATCCCTCAAATCCCCTTGATATTTTCGGAGACATAGGCGACGGCCGCGACACATATTTCTATCGTGACGGCGACAATGCATATTTCCTTATCGGTTCGAAAGATGCCGTTCACTATTATAAATGGGGTGATGGAAAATGGAACTATAAGGGAGAATTTTACCACACGCAGGATGGCGTGGATAACGGTCACAACACCGAGATGCCCAATGTCACTAATATGGGCTACGATCAGTGGCTGATGACCACTTCTCCTCTCGCGGGGAAGTATGGCACCACTTGCCTCTATCGTGTCGGAACGCTTGATGATGGCAAATTTGTGGATTATGGCGAGGCCAAGAAGGTGGATCTCTTCGGGATTCAGGGCTATGGCCTTCTCTCTCCCTCTGTTGGCAGAACTCCCGACGGACGCATTGTTGCAATGGGTATCGTTCCCGACAAGATGCCTACACAAGTGAACATCGATCTCGGCTATGCTCACCTTTATTCCTTGCCTCGCGAATGGCGACTCGTTGACGGCGACCTTTATCAGGCTCCGGCGAGGGAGATTTTTGAATATCGTGACAAGGAGAGCAAGTTTGAGCTTAAGGATGTTGAACTTGAAGGGACTCGTTCGCTTGAAACTGTCCGCGGACGTTCTGCTGAGGTAAGCGCAACTTTCGTTGTCGGAAACTCACCCTTCGGCATAAACTTCCTGAAAAATTCAAAAGGGAAGGGAGGAAAATTAATCTATAATCCTGCCAATGGTGAATTGAAGGTTGATTTCGGTTCCTTGCCTCGCCTTCAGGATGACATGAACATCAATTCATTCTCGGCAGTGTTGCCGGAACGTCCGGAGGAGGGAGAGGAGATGAACATTCATTTCTTCATTGACCGTTCAATAATCGACATATTCGTCAATAGTCATTATGCCGCCTCAGTCCGCGTTTATCCCACAGACAATGCTTCCGACCTTATAGAAGTCTTCGCTGACGGCAAGACCACCCTCCGGAGCCTCGAAGCTTACTTGCTCGGCAAAGGCGGCGACACCTACGGCAACCCTGTCGTGGCTGCTAAGCCGGAGGTGCTTGAAACAACCGGAAAAGTGGCGCTCTATGTGGGCTATGAAAGCGTTGCCGAGATGACAAAAGATGACAAGAATATCGATGTTCATGAGGAGAAGGCCGTATATGATTATTTCGTGAGCAAATTCCCTACAGGTAAAGTCCTCTTCTCAGGCGATGTTGATAAGATAAATGCTTCTGACTTTGATTGCCTTTGGGTGGCATGCGACCGTCCCGGGCTTGAAAAGGGATGGCAGAATCTGCCGGAAGCTTTCTCGAATAAGAAGTTTGTGACCAAACTCAAAGAGTATTCAGCACAGGGCGGTAACCTTTACCTCACTAAGTTTGCCGGCCAGCTCGTGAATGCCATCGGCCGCACAAATGATGAGCCTGACGTGTTCTCCTCGGGCGACGGCGATATGAAGGATGATGAATGGAGCATGCAGGTGATGCCATACGGCGACAAGAACGAGTCGGCCATCTTCAACGGTCTCTCCGCTATCCGCGACGACGGTTATGCTTACGTGCTTCCACTCATGAGCGGCACCCATCACCGCGATGACCACAATTGCCTTTGGGATCTGAACAACTTTGGCGGCGCCGATGGTTTCATGGCCCGCAACAATGCAGAGATTCTCGGAACCTGGGGTCATAATGGGGGCGAGAATGGAGCCGGATTCATTGAATTCCGTCCAGTGCAGACCCGTTCAGCCGACCCCGAAATTATCAAGCAGCGCAAAGGAACTGTAATCGTCAATGGCCTTGCGGCCTACGAATGGGCGCAGACCGACGGATATAACGATTCTCATCAGAATATCCTCGATCTCACCACCAATGTGATAATGTATCTTTCACCAGTGGCTGAGGGCGGCTCCGGTGTTGAGCCGGGAGAGGATCCCGAGACTCCCGAGCCCGTAGTCACTCCCGAGCCTACTCCCGAGGTGCTTGAATCGACCAACCGCGTTGCTCTCTATTTAGGATATGACAATTATGCTGAAATGGTGGCTGACGATAAGAATCCGGATATGCACGAGGCCAAGGCCGCATACGATTATTTCTCAGAAACCTTCCCCGAAGGCTCAATCCTCTTTGCCGGCGATGCTGAAAGAATAACTGCCGAGAATTTCGATTGCGTTTGGATCACTTGCGACCGTCCCGGAATTGAACAAGGATGGAGAAACCTTCCTGTGGCTTATTCCAATGACCGTTTGATCGACCTTCTCAGAACTTACAATGCACAGGGAGGTAATCTCTATCTCTCCAAGTTCGCCACTCAGCTTGTCAATGCCATCGGGCGAACGGATGAAGAGCCCAACGTGTTCTCCTCAGGCGAGGGGGAGATAAAGGATGATGTCTGGAGCATGAACATAGTTCATTATGGCAACGACTGGAGCCGGCACGCCATCTTCACCGACCTTCCGTATGAGGAGGCAGATTATGGCAAGCTTGTCTATCTGATGAGCGGACGGCATCACCGCGACGACCACAACTGCCTGTGGGATGTGAACAATGCCGGAGAAGACTTCATGATGCGCAACAACGCTCGCATCCTCGGAACGTGGGGACATAACGGCGGCCAGACGGGTGCCGGACTCATCGAATTCCTCCCACGCGCCACACGCGCCACAACTCCCGATGAGATTGCACGTCGCAAAGGGACAATCATTGTCAATGGCCTTGCCGCTTACGAATGGGCGCAGACCGACGGAAAGAATGAGTCGCACCGAAACATTGTTAGTCTCACCTCCAACATTATCAAGTATCTTTCGCCTGTGGAGGATCTCGGAACAGGTGTTGGCCTTGATGCGGCTCCCGTAAATGAGGAAGTGATCTATTTCAATCTTCAGGGTGTACGCGTGATCAATCCTTCAAACGGAATCTTCATCCGCGTCAAGAACGGCAAGACTGAAAAGATAATAATGTAAATTAGGATAATGATATTAGTGCCATAGGCACATAAAATATTCATAAAGGTAAAAAATCTGAATGTTAAGGTAAATGAGTTAAGTTAAAAGGTAGAGAAGGAGAGGCCGTGAGGTTTCTCCTTTCTTATTTTTAATAACGTATTCTCAGATAAGGAATCTTATGTTTTATAACATATTCTCAGATAAGAAAATATTGGAAATTTAATTGTAATTTTGCACCGAGTAGCATCATACGGCATATAAAGTGATGTGAATTGCACCAAATTCTTTATCTACTCTGTTTTCCAACTGAAAAACATAATAAATGCTTAACTAAATATTTACTCATGAAGAAAAAACTTCTTTACAGTCTGCTGTTTGGAATGTTTGCAATTCCGAGTGTGTTCGGTGCTGACTACGGTCTGCCCTCCGGAATCCAGGAAGGAAACATTCTCCACTGCTTCGACTGGAAATTTAGCGACATTACAGCGGCTCTCCCCTCAATTGCCGAGGCCGGCTTTGGCGCTATTCAGGTGAGTCCCGTGCAGGGAAACTGTCAGGTGAATGCCGAATGGTTCTATGCCTATATGCCTTACGATTTTGTGTTCAAGGCCAACGGCAATGGTACTCGCCAGCAACTTCAGACATTGTGTGAGAAGGCCGCTGAGTACGGGATCAAGATCATCGTTGACGTTGTAGCAAATCATGTTAATCAGGCATCGGGCTATCACGACCCCTGGTGGGATAGCAATGGTAGGGTACGTTGGAATGGAGGATGCGATTACAACAACCGCTATTCAATTACTCACAACCAGCTCGGTGAATATGGGGACGTCAATTCGGAGGCGGCCGAAGTGCAAGCTCGCGCAAAGGCTTTCATCACCGACTTGAAGAGCCTCGGAGTGAAAGGAATCCGCTGGGATGCAGCCAAGCATATCGGTCTTCCTTCGGAGGGGTGTAATTTCTGGTCGGAGATGGCTTCTGTGGCCGGATTGTGGCATTATGGTGAAATCCTTGACGGCCCAGGTGGAGACAAGTATAAGTTATTGAAGGAATACACCAAATATATCGGAGTGACCGACTCAGAATATTCGAAATGGACTTTGAATGAGATTGAGTCAGGACGTGTGCCCTCTGGATCCGGTTCGTGGACGGCGAACGGTGTAGATGGTGCAGCTGTCGTGCTGTGGGCAGAGAGCCACGATGACTATTCTAACGATGGACAGTACGGAAAGAACACGGCACTCGTTTCTCAGGATAAGATAGATCGTGCTTGGGCAATTACAGCATGTCGTAAGAATGAAACCTCCCTATATTTCTCTCGTCCGTCGAAAACAAGGCGCGTGGAAATTAAGATGGGAGAGAAAGGTTCGACCCATTTCACGTCAAAGCAGATTGCGGAAGTGAATAAGTTCCGCAACGCCATGGTGGGCAAGGACGAATATTATTCGCATTCCGGCAGCGTTGCCTGCGTGACCCGCAAGGATGGAGGTGCGGTAATCGTGAATGCCAACGGCTCGGGAAATATCTCGATTTCTAACGGCGGCGGCTACTGTCCTGCCGGTACATATACTGACCGTGTGTCAGGTGGCACATTCACTGTTACGGCCTCTACTATCAGCGGTAACGTTGGTTCGAGCGGTATCGCTGTCATCTATAACGACGGCATCACTCCGAATCCTAACCCCAACCCGAATCCTAACCCCAACCCGGATCCGACTCCCGATCCTGTTCCCGATGGTGATATGTGGATTCTCGGAAATCTTGAAGGTGCTGCCGGTTGGGGATCCGCTGGTCCCGGCACAGGAGCGGCAATGACGCTTACAGATGGCAACTACGTTGCAAAGAGCGTTACGCTTGCATTGCCTGATGCAAAGGCAACCACTTGTTATTTAAATCTGACCGACTATGTGGGAGCTACATGGGATGACCTCAATATGATGGCCAATCGCTATGGCGCAACAACAGAGGGTGTGACAATAACTCCCGGTACTCCGGTTGCCGTGACAAAGTATGCAAACAATGTGGATGCTTCAGCTTGTAAATCGTGGACAATCGCTCCGGGCACATACGATTTCACATTCAACCCGACTGCAATGACCCTGACTGTAGTCAATGCAGGTGACGCTCCTAATCCTAACCCCAATCCCAATCCGAACCCTGATCCAGATCCGACTCCTGATTCAGGGCATTATATCTATTTCGATGGAACAAGCTTTACGCAGCCTATGGTGTATGCATGGATTGATGATAATAATATCATCTCTGCTGCATGGGGTGGTGATAAAATGATCAGAAAGGACAATAAATGGTATTGGGAAGTTCCAAGCGGAAAGGCTGTGCCTAATATGGTTATTATTCACGAAGGTAACAATAAGATTGGTAACGGTGATTTAACATACGTGGATAAGGCAACATATCATCAGGATGGAACTTATTCAACCGGCAGTGATCCTAATCCCAACCCCAACCCGACTCCGGATCCTGTTCCCGATGGTGAAATGTATGTGATCGGTGACCTTGACAATGGTCACTGGGATACAACCAAGGGTGTTGCCATGACGACAACCGGTGGTAAGTTGGTTGCGAAAAATGTTAAGCTTTCGCTCAATCCTGCTGCCAAGGATGCTACAATGGCATATTTCAGCCTTGCTGAGAAGATTGGAGCAAGCTGGGATGTAGTTAATGGTGCAGACCGTTTCGGTCCCGCAACCAAGGATGCTCCTATCGCCGCCGGCGAAAGTTCTCAAGCTGAGAAGTTCGCGGCAGGTGTGAATGCTTCAAGCTGTTATTCTTGGGCTATCGCTCCGGGCACATACGACATCACATTCGATAAGGCTTCAATGACCCTTTCGGTTGCCAATGCAGGTGATAATCCTCCTGTGCCGACCAAGCCTGTGGTTACAGCAAGCCCTGCAAGCGGCACTGTATTCACCGACGATGCAATCTATGTTACATTGACAGTTAGCCCTGAGGCTACTATCCACTATTCACTTAACGGCACAGCGACAGCTTCCTCGGCAGTTTATAGCGGACCGATCGCCATCAGTGCTACCACAACACTCAGCACATACGCTGTAACGGCCGACGGTGCTTCAAACACTCAGTCGTTCTCTTACACCAAGAAGAATGTTAATGATCCCAATCCTCCCACACCTCCGGCAGGAAACAATCTTAACACCGACTATTATAAGGTTAACCCCAACGGTCAGGTTGGTACGCAACGTACGGTGAATATGTCGTTCTCCGGCTTACAATCAAGCACTGCACTTTCCAACTGGTCGGATGCCGATATGATTGCTCAAGGTGTGGCACGTGATGTATGCCAGGCATTCAAGGGACTCCATGAGCGTCCTATCATAGATTCTTATGCAATCTATGCTTCATACGATGATCAAAACCTATATCTCGGTGTCCAGATGGTATATTCAGTCTGGGATGCAGGTGGCGAAGGAAAACAGCCCGGTGAATCCAAACCTCACAACATGGATGGCCGTATGGTTTGGGCATTTGACCTTGATCCCAATGCCTCATTCGACGGATACATAGACGGTACGAAAGCTATTTGGAACGATAACGGTAAACCCGGTATCAAATATAATAACGGAGTTGACGCTATGTGGATTGGATCTTCTAAACCCGGTGTAGGAACTCCCGGTTTCTTTGTTTCCACTCCTGATGGACATGCATCTTACGATTCTCCCTATTGCAAGCCCTCTACCGTGAAATATGGTTATCAGGATGGTCTTCTTCCCTCAATCACTGAAATTTGGGCTCAGCCATTGGAGTGGGGAGCAGATCCCGAACCTCTTACTGGTAATTCCGGCTGGGTTGATATGCGTGGTGATGTAGATGATTCAGCTCATACATTCTATGAATTTACATTCCCTCTCAGCCTTCTTGGTGTAACTAAGAGCTATATTGAGAATACCGGTATCGGCGTGCAGTATATCGATGTATATGGATGTTCAGGAATCGGTGGTGTTCCCTACGATCCCGCTTACTTTGATAATGCGAAGAACGAGTATTCCTATGGCGACAACACTTCAGAGGAGAAGGAAGATGAGGATATCCTCACTTATGGTCTTGCCCGTATCGGTAAGATGGGTACAACTACAAGTGTTGAGCTTCCTTGCGTTGACGAGACAGTTATGGATGCAGAACCTGTTTATTTCACACTTCAGGGTGTGAGGGTTCAGAATCCTTCTAACGGCCTCTATATCGTGGTTCGCAGTAACAAGGTGACAAAGGAATATGTAAGATAAGTCTTAATAGATTCTTAATTTTCAGCAGGGGCTGCTTTCGGAAGGAAGCGGCTCCTGTTTTTTCTTCAACGGGGCACAGCCCCTGGCGGAAACAGCTTCGCGATAACCGGCTTTTACGAGGCATAGCCTCGAACGGAAACAGCTTCGCGATAATTACTAATTTTTGGCAAGTCATAGGATTTTTGTAATTTTGCATCGTGAAAAAAGAAAGAAAAAGAAATTACAGGTAAAATGGCTGCATCAATATGCGGTTAAAAATGAAATGGCTGCATGGAGATGTGGCTGAAGGTAAAAAAGGTAAAACTGACTTAGACAATTATGAAGCTTTTAGGGAAGCCGGATTTTCATCCGGCCATTATCTCTGCCTTTAAGAATTATTCGGTGGAGAAATTCCGCAGCGATTGCGTTGCGGGTATTGTTGTCGGCATTGTTGCTCTTCCGTTGGCCATTGCGTTTGCAATAGCGAGTGGCGTGAGTCCGACAGTGGGTCTGATCACTGCCGTGATCGGCGGTTTCATCGTGTCGGCCTGCGGAGGCAATTCCGTGCAGATTGGAGGCCCGACGGGTGCATTCATTGTAATAATCTATAACATCATTCAGCTTTACGGCCTTTCAGGGCTCGCTATCGCAACATTCATGGCCGGATGCATATTGCTGTTGATGGGTTTCTTCAAATTGGGAACGGTAATCAAGTTCATCCCATATCCGATTGTGGTAGGCTTCACAGCCGGTATTGCGCTTACAATCTTTTCCACCCAGATGCCCGATTTCTTCGGGCTGACTATCTCGGAGAAGATGCCGGGCGATTTTTTAGGGAAATGGGGTGTATATATCCGTAACTTCAATACAATTGATCTCCCGACATTGGCTGTAGGGTTAGTGTCATTATTGGTTATCATACTTACCCCTAAAATTTCCAAAAGATTGCCCGGAGCCTTGACCGCTATAGTTGTGGTCACGTTGGGCGTATGGTTATTGCGTGAATTTTGCGGAATAGAGGGGATAACAACCATCGGCGACCGCTTCGGCAGTCTTGACAATCATCTTCCTCACGCCAATTCCATAGGGATTAGCATGGAGTCAATAAATCTTCTTCTGCCCTCAGCTTTCACCATAGCGATGTTAGGCGCGATTGAATCGCTATTGAGCGCCACGGTGGCAGACGGGCGCACCGGCGACCGCACCAACAGCAATACGGAACTTATCGGACAAGGCGTGGCAAATATGGTGGTGCCTATCTTCGGGGGCATCCCGGTCACGGGAGCGATAGCGCGAACCATGACCAATATCACCAACGGCGGTAAGACGCCGGTGGCAGGGGTGATACATTCTGTGGTGCTTCTTCTGGTGTTCCTTTTTGCGATGCCGTTGATCAATCTCGTGCCGATGGCTTGTCTGGCGGCCGTGCTGATAATGGTGAGCTACAATATGAGCGGTTGGCGCACTGTTGTGGGTATGGCACATAATCCCAAAGGGGATGTGTCGGTGCTGATAATCACTTTCCTGCTGACTGTTATCTTCGACCTCACCATTGCTATCGAGATAGGCCTTCTGTTGGCTGTAGTGCTCTTTCTGCGACGTGTCACTGAGAACACTGCCGTGCGCGTGTATGGCGAACAGCTCGACGCGGCTGCAGACAGCGACATGACCCAGCATGAGGTGCTCGACCTGCATCCCGGAGTTGCCGTGTATGAGATTGACGGCCCATTCTTCTTCGGTGCTGCCACCAAGTTTGACGAAGTGGTGCGTCATTCGCTTCAAGATACCCCGCTGGTGCGCATCATAAGGATGAGGAAAGTGCCGTTTATCGATTCCACTGGTATCCACAACCTTGAGCTCCTGATAGAATCCTCGCATCGTGAGGGGATTGTGATAGTGCTGTCGGGAGTAAGGGAGAATGTGCGCCACGACCTTCACAAGGCCCATATCGACCGGCTTATCCCGAGCGACCTTATCTGCGACCATATTTCAAAGGCAGTTGTCATAGCCAACCATATAGCCGATGAGAAGAGTCTGGAAAAAACGCGGGGATAGGACAATCTTATTTAATTCTTCAAACCTGAAAAAATGAAAAAAGAAAAGAGAAGCTTCGCGATTCTATCCCTTATGGCATTATGCGCTTTGGGAATCAATGCACACACAGTTCCGCGCCCTGTCACGCCTGAAGACCTTGATACGATACGGGAGAAGGTATCCTTGCTTTCCCGTGTGCATTTAGGGGGGTATGGAGAGGCTGCCTACAATTACAACTTCTCCACCACGCGTGTCTCCAATCAGAATGCGCTCTATGAGGATAGCAAGGGCCACGGTTCGTTGGATATTCCGAGAATAGTGCTTATGCTCGGAGTGAATCTTGGAAAGGGTTGGGGAGTTGAGACAGATGTCCAGTTTGAGAATTGTAAAAGCGTTTCAATAGACCAATTCTGGATAGAGAAGCTTTTCTGTAAGGAAGCCGGACTGCGCGCCGGTTATCTCACTCTCCCTGTCGGCACCACCAATCCTCATGATGATCCATTGGAATTTTTCGCGGTTAACCGTCCGGAGGGTGAGGATGCAATCCTTCCTTGCGACTGGCATCAGGCGGGGCTTTCATTTTTCGGAGAAGCGGGCGACTGGAACTACGAAGCGATATTGATTCCGGGCCTTAACACTTCAATGTTTACCGAAGACCAATGGCTCGCGCTCGACGAAGCAGGGGAGAGTTTCAATTTCAGCAAAGGGAATTCCTTGGCTATAGCAGGACGTGTGGAGAACACTTCTGTTGACGGGCTGCGCTTAGGACTTAGCGGTTATTACGGCTCGAGCTTTAACAATCGGCTGGCCTTCATAGATGGGCCTCAGCAACGCATAAAGGGAAACGTGGGTTTTCTATCTCTGGATTTCCTCTACGATAATTATGGATGGGTGCTTCGCGGTAATGGATCGTGGGGACGTTATTCCAAGACCGTTAAGAGAATGGGAGAGATGGAGGGAGTGGATCAGCACCATGGACAGGCCAAGTCTGCTTTCGATGCTTCGTTTGAGGGAGGCTATGACCTCTTTAATCTTGGAAAGATGAAGGAGAGTGGACAGAAATTCTATATTTTCGGTCGCTACGACTATTATCAGCCTGCTGAGGCAAGCGAATCATTCTTAGGTTATGACTGGAGCCATCAGCAACGGGTGGGAGCGGGAATAAATTATTTCCCGATAGATAAGGTGGTGGTAAAGGCGGAATATAGCCACACGTTCCTTCCCGGAGGGAAGGGGATTCCTATGCTGTCGCTGGGGGTGGGGTATTCGGGTCAATTCTTCTAATCCCTTTATTTATCGGCGTGTGATAATGGCTCATCTGCGGCGTTGCTTGCCGCTTCGGCTTCGGTCACATACGTAAGTATGCTCCCTCCTCCTCAGCGACAAGCGCCTTGCATCTGAACCATTCTGACACGCCTCATAAGCAACGGCTGAAACATCGAGTTTCAGCTGTTGCTGTTTTTAAATCCTCTATTGCCATTTTCTCTGCATTGTTTTAAAATACCTTTGTTTAACCATATCTTGGTATGTCCTTCCGATTTTTTACCTAATTTGTGCGATTGCAGGGGCGTGAATCCTATTGTAATTTTGCAGTGTTTAAAACAGCTTCGTTTCCGGGAGTTGATTTTAGAGTCAGTTCATAAACTTTAAGCTGCATCATTGAATGAAAATCAAAGGCATTTCGGCTGCTGTGTTCACGGCGGTCTTGACAGTTGCACCCTTCACTCTCCACGCTCAGGAGCTTGCCGATACGGCAGGTTACAATAAATTCCGGTTGGGAAGCTATGCTGAGATTGTGGCAAGCTTCAAGGATTACGGGGTAAACCGTTTTCAGGCTGAAGGCTCCACCAAGGAACACCGCGCCACGGTGGCAATCCCGCGCTTCACCATAGGTTTTGATTATAAGTTCACTCCAAAATGGATTTTAGGAGCCGAGATTGAGTTTGAGGCCGGCGGCACGGGCACGGCCGTGGAACTTGAAAACAACGAAAACGGAGAATATGAAACTGAGATAGAGAAAGGGGGAGAGGTGGCTCTCGAACAGCTCCATATCACGCGTCTCATCATCCCTGCCTTCAATATCCGTGTGGGTCATCAGATCATGCCTGTGGGTCTTACAAATCCTCACCATGAACCGATAAATTTCTTCGGCACCATCCGGCCTGAAAGCCAGACGAGCCTGATGCCCTCCACATGGCACGAAACGGGAATCGCCTTTTTCGGAACCTTTGGAAAGGGGATGGCAACATTCGATTATGAAGCTATGATAACTGCCGGATTGAATGCCAATGGCTTCGACCGCGATACGTGGGTGGCTTCCGGAAAACAGGGATTCTTCGAAACCGACAATTTCACTTCGCCCGGTTATGTGGCGCGCATAGATTGGCGCGGAGTGCCCGGATTGCGCACAGGAATGTCATTATATTATTGCCGCGATGCCGGCGCCAATTCCGACAAATCACAGACATATTCATCTTATGGCCGCATCCCGGTGGAGATCTTCACTTGGGATGCACAATATAGCAACCGCTATCTCACAGCCCGAGCTGATGTGGTGTATGGCCATTTGGGAAATAGCCGAGCGGTTAATGAACGGAATAACCGCCTCCCCGGTGCCTCTCCTTACAGCCGCCTCACGCCCGTGGCAAAAAACACACTCAGCTATGGTGCGGAATTGGGTTTCAATTTCGGGAATGTGTTCGGCATAAAGAGCTGCCCGAAGATTATGCCGTTCGCACGCTATGAATACTTCAATCCTCAGAAATCGGTGGAGAAGCCATACACGGCCGATCGCAGGCTCGAAGTGAGCAAATGGATGGTGGGCCTTGACTGGTTTGCACTTCCCAATCTTGTGGTCAAAGCTGACTATTCAAACCGTCAGATTGGCACAAACAAGGTCTTCGGGCACGGCGCCTATAACAGCGAGAATGAGTTTTCTATCGGAGTGGCCTACATAGGCTGGTTCCTGAAAAAATAAATCATTTGAAAGGTTGAAAAAGCCAATAACTTGACATAAAAACTAACAAAGATATGATTAAAAAGAGATTTATTACCATTGCCCTTGGGGGCGTTATGTTGGCCGGAGCGCTTGTTGTCAGTTCCTGCAGTGATGATAAGAATGAGCCTGAACAGAAACCTCAGGAGATTGTAGATTCCAAGAATATAGATTATAACGGCTCGAACGCTGATGCTTGGCATAACTATTCGGTGAAGGTGGCCGAACTTCTTGCTCGAGACGCTTCCGACCTGCACAGCGCATGGACAGAATCATACGAAGGAGGAGCCTCATACGCTTCGGCTTTCCGTGCAGGAAGCGGATTCGGATACACGAGTCATCTAAACTGCATAGAGGAGATAATCGACGGATGCGCCGACATTGCCAATGAGGTTGGGGAGGCAAAGATAGGCGACCCTTACGACCTTTATCAGGCCAATAAACTCGAAGAGGCCCTTTATGCCGTGGAATCATGGTATAGCTGGCACTCACGTGAAGACTACACCAATAACATATATTCAATCCGCAATTCCTATTTCGGAAGCCTTGACGGAAGCGTCAACGCCAATTCAATGGCAACACTGGTGAGCGGCATAGACCCGGCTCTCGATCAAGCCACGAGAGAGGCCATAGAGAATGCGGCCAAAGCAATCCAGGCCATTCCGCAGCCATTCCGTAACAACATCAATTCTTCAGAAGCACGCAAGGCTATGGATGCCTGTGCCGAACTTGAGCAACAGCTCTCACGCAAGCTTAAGCCTTTCTTTGCGGCATTGCCTGCAAGCTACGATCCCCAACTGGAGAAGATTGTGGCCAATTATGTGGATGCAGTGGTATTGCCAACCTATTCCCAGCTTAAAGAACGCGCCAACACGCTTGCAACAGCTGTGAAGAACCTTTCCAATAACCGCACTGATGCCGCTTTCGAAACAGCCTGCCAGGCTTGGCTATCTGCGCGCGAACCGTGGGAGCGTAGTGAGGCATTCCTTTTCGGCCCGGTTGACGCACTTGGCCTTGACCCCAATATGGATAGCTGGCCACTTGATCAGGATGCAATCGTGAATCACTTGAAGAGCGGCAACTTCAGCGACCTCGAATGGGGAGACGGTGACGATGACGACAAAGTTGAGGCCGCTCAGAACATCAGGGGTTTCCATACGCTTGAATTCCTCCTTTTCAAAGACGGAAAGCCACGCAGGATTGTCCTATAACCTCCTAATTTTATAACCTCCTAACCTCATAAATGAACAGATCTCTCATTGCATTAGCGATATTTCCGGTTCTTCTCCTCTCTTGCGGAGAGGAGGATGGCCTTGATGTATTGGATGTGGAGGTGCCGGCAGGATATGAGATGTCGGCCGGAATATCCTCCATATTCATGAATTCCTCAAAGAGCTATGACAGTCCGGCCGACTGGGTGAGCGGCACCTATGCCACTCGCTTTAACCGAGGCGACAAGCTCTATGACGATATGCGCACCAGCTCCAACGGATATGGCGGGGGATTAGGCCCTGTCTATGCCGGATATTCCTGCGGAAGCTGTCACAGCAATGCCGGGCGCACCAAGCCTGCGGGCTGGGCCGACCATGGCTCGGGGCCTTACGGGTTCTCGTCAGCTCTTGTGTATGTGACGCGAAAGAACGGCGCCTTCTTCCAAGGCTACGGACGCGTGATTCATGACCAGGCCATTTATGGAGTTGAGCCTGAAGGGAAGTTCAGTGTTGACTGGGATTATCAGACCTTCTCCTTCCCCGACGGTGAAACATACGAGCTGGCGCGTCCGAATTACAGGATTACCGATTGGTATTTAGGCGAGATTTCTCCCGATGACCTATTCTGCACGGTGCGTATCCCGTTGAGGCACGTAGGAATGGGGCAAATAATGTCGCTTGACCAAAATGAAATAGAGGCTCTGGCGCGTAAAAGCAACTATCCGGAGTATGGAATATCAGGACGCTGCAATTATGTGACTGAACGTGGAAAACTCTGTCTCGGGGTTTCAGGCAATAAGGCACAGCACGCCGACCTTACCGTCGAACTCGGATTCTCAAGCGATATGGGGGTGACCAACAGCCGTTATCCCGAGGAGATCTGTCAGGGACAGCATCAGATGACACAGGGTTCGATGATGGGGCTCCTTTACGATCAGCTTGACGTGTCAACAGAGGATATGGAGAATGTCGATCTCTATATGCAGTGTCTCGGAGTTCCGGCACGCAGGGATGTGAATGATCCTAAGGTGAGGTTAGGTGAACAGAAATTTTATGAGGCCAAGTGTCATCTCTGTCACGTTGCCACACTGCATACGCGCTCAACGGGCTCCACACTCCTGAACGGCACACGCCTCCCTTGGCTCGGCCGACAGACCATACATCCTTACAGCGATTTTTTGCTCCACGATATGGGTTCGGAGATAATGGGGGTGGGACTGAACGACAACTATCCCTCAGGATTGGCAATGGGTAACGAATGGCGCACTACTCCGCTCTGGGGCATAGGCCTGCAGGAGAAAGTGAACGGACACACCTATTTCCTTCACGATGGCCGGGCGCGCAATTTCACGGAAGCCATAATGTGGCACGGAGGAGAGGGGGAGGCCTCCAAGAACCTTTTCAAGAATATGAAGAAGAGCGACCGTGACGCCTTGATAAGATTCCTCGAATCACTTTAGAGCAACCGATAAAAATAACCGAAAATGAAAAAGATAATTGCAATCGCCGCCCTTTCCATTATTGCTTTGAGCGCAGATGCTCAATATGATGCCGACACAGAGAATGGAGTGGTGTCATTTGCAGGGCGCAAAGGGTTTGTCTGGGAGAGCAAGGATGGAAAATTTGAGTTCAAGCCTTACCTGATGGTTCAGACTGCCGTTGACTTCAACTGGTATGACAGCGAAGGGCTCGACCCGGCATATAATCAGGATAAGGTGCATAACACCGGATTTTCGATCCCCTACGCTGTGTTGGGTTTCACCGGGCGTGCATTCGGTTTCATCACCTATAACCTCTCCATCAACGCGGCGGCATCGGGAGCCGGGATCCTTCAGCAGGCGTGGGCGGATATGAAAGTCAGCGACGGCTTCGGAGTGAAAGTTGGAAAATTCAAGACCCCCTTCACCCACGCCACCCTTACCACTTTAGGGGAGACTCTTTTTCCGACGTTGCCTCTCTCGCTCACATCGCCGGTTATAATGCCATATTCGCTCAATGCCGTTACCCCCTCCATGATGACCGATTTCGACTTGGGAGTGGAATTTCACGGAATGATTAAAGGGAAGTGGGGGTATCAGGCAGGAATCTTCAACGGCACCGGATCCAACGTGAACTTGGCGACAAAGACCTTCAGCGATGACTGGCATATCCCCTCCTTGCTATATGCCGGCCGCTTCACCTTTCAGCCGTGGGGCGTTATGCCCGCCACGCAGGGAAATCCGCGTCAGCTCGGACTTGATAAGCTCCTTGTGTGGGTGTCGGCTTCAATGAATGTGGAGAGCGAAAATGAAAGCACCAATGATTTCCGTGCCGGAGTGGAGCTTGCGTGGATGCATAAGCGCCTTTATTTGGCAGGGGAGGCTTATTATATGCACGTCGGCTTCACAAAACGCCAGAAGATAAACGACAGCTTCAACTACTTGGGAGGATACGTTCAGGGAGGATATTTCATAACCGACCGGATACAGGGAGCTTTGCGGTATGATTTCTTCGACCGTAACGGACTTGACAAGGGAGGATTGCTGAATATGCCGGCAATAGGGATTAACTATTATTTCAAGGGGGTTAACCTGAAATTGCAGGGGATGTACCGTTATATGGGCCGCACCGGACATGCCACACAGCTTGACCGCGACAACGATGACCTTGGGTTGGCAACACATAACGCCACTGTGCAGATTCAATATACTTTCTGAGGTTATAGGGTTATGAGGTTATAGGGTTACGAGGTTATAGGGTTATGAGAGAGATGTTTAATTTAAAATCTGCGATTAGTTTAATCTTTGCATTCGGCATAGGGCCTCTCTTCTGCGGGTGTGATGAAGGGAAGATTTATCCCTCGGAAATTCTTGGGGCAGAGGATGGGATAACGGTTATCCTTTCGGGCAATATCACCGGTGCGGAAGGGTATTCAGGAACCGGTTATTCTCTGGTGCTTGCCGTTTTTGAGGAGGGAAGCGATTTCGCGGAGGTTTCAAAGGCCGTGGAGGCAGGAGATTCCAAGGTGGAGATCAATAATGTCAAAGTGGAGGAGGGAAGAGCTGAATTGTGTGTGATCAATTCCTTGCGGAAACGTGTGCTGACTTTGGCATCGATTGATATTCCGAAGTCGCCGGCTGAAAATGGAGGGGTGGTGAGCTTTGAGGTGGGTGATGTTAACGTCGCGCCGTTTGAGGCTATTTCCAGCCGTATCTTCTCCACAGCCTGCATTCAGTGTCACGGAGGCACCTCGCATTCGGCAGCAGGGCTGAATTTAAGCCGTGAGCAGGCATATTCGATGCTTGTAAACGTGCCATCGGCTGTTGAGGAGGGGATGTTCAGGGTGAGACCGGAAGAAATAACAGAATCTACACTTTGGGAGGCTGTGGCTACCGATGCATCGGCACATTGGAGCTTCAACCATTCAAATCTGCTCACTGCCGAAGAGAGCGGATTCATTAGTAACTGGATAGAGAAAGGGGCAGAAAAATGATACATAAGAGAACTATGCTGGCTCGCGGAGGAGGCAGGGAGACGCATGCCATAATAACGGTTGATGATGCGAGCCGCAATTTCAAGGAACAGCTGGAGAATGTGGAGCAGGCTTATCTCCATCTTATTGAAGATGAAGGGGAGAGGATGCATCCTGTGTTTAAACGGTGGTTCCTCAGCGATTCAGCCAATCAGGCCGGGTTGCTTCCTGAAAGCGATTGTGCGGTGTCGGTGGTGGAACAGGCGCCCCTTAACCTGACTAAGATAGCGTTGTGGGTGTGGCTGATAGAGGATGCGCGTCCCGAACGTCAGCCCGACGGCAGCTATTCGATAATCCACGGTGATTATATGCACATAATGGAGGCGGGATGTTGCCGTCCGGGAATAGGGCCATACGCGTCAACCTATGACATCTTCTCATCCACCGAGCTCCGTTTGAGAAGCATAGGCGGGAGCCTCCTGGAGAATTGCGTCAGGACATGGCTCTTTGTCCAGAATGTGGATGTGAATTATTCAGGGGTTGTTAATGGACGCAACAGTGCTTTCGAGGAGTTCGGACTGACCCCTGAAACGCGTTTCATAGCAAGCACCGGAATAGGAGGAAGGCATCATGATAAGAATGTGGCCGTGCAGATGGATAGCTATTCCGTGAAAGGATTGTGCGAAGGGCAGATGCGCCAGATCAATGCCCCGGCCTACCTTAATCCGACCTGTGAATATGGTGTGGCATTCGAACGCGCCACAAGCATTGATTATGGCGACCGCCGCCACCTCTTCATTTCCGGAACGGCAAGTATCGATAATCGCGGCCGAGTGGTTTGGGAGGGCGATGTAAGGAGACAGACCGAAAGGATGTGGACTAATGTAGAGGCTCTTCTTCGCGAGGCTGAATGCGAATGGGAAGATGTGGGGCAGATTCTGGTATATTTGCGCGACCCTGCGGATTACGCAGTGGTGAGTGCAATGTTTGCCGATCGTTTCCCTGATACGCCATACGTGATTCTTCTTGCTCCCGTGTGTCGGCCCGGTTGGCTGATAGAGATGGAGTGCATGGCAATGAAACCTATTGAGAGCGGGTATGCGGATTTCTGACACTGCAATGGCCACCTTCATGAGGATATTTGCCTTCCTGCTGATTTCCATGCTTTACGCTGAGGGAATGGCAGGCTCAAAGATAGCGGGCATAACCCGGCAGGAAGCCGACAGCCTGGCACGCGAGACAGTGCTTTATGACGGGATTCCGGTCACGTTCAATACCCTCAGCCGGGATCTCCTCAAAAAAGTGTATGGGAAGGAAACTTATCGGGGGCTGACGGCCGAGCAAGTGGTGGCCTCCATACGTCTTTACCCTTTGGAATGGAAAGATGTGCCATTAATACGGGTTAAGGATAAGGACATGCGCGAGAAAATTGGCGCCAAAGGGGACCAAGTGTCTTTATCTTCATTATTTAATTCTGATGGGAGTTACAGTGTAACGGCTCTATATGACGGAGCCGGCTTGAAAGAAAGGCGTGCAATAGAGGAATTAGATGAGAAGGCCGGGATATTATTGGCTGTAATTTCCGGTGAACTTATTGTGAAGGATGACGCGGTGAAGCTTCCGGAATGGCGAGTTGATCTCGAGCTATTCTATGACCGGATCCATTTCCTGCAACTCATCTTCATGGTTCTTTTTGCAGGCGCACTTTCAGGCGGAATTTATTTCCTATGGGGAAAGTTTGGCGGCAGGGATTGCTCATCATGGCTTATTGTCATTATTCTCTTCTCCCTATCTTTGGCTTTTGGGATGGCGCTTATCAAATTCATTCTTGAATGGACATTGGCGCGCAGGATTCCGCTATCAAACATGGGTGAGACATTGAGTTTCACAATGTTGGTTGGAACTCTGCTCACAATGCTAATTTTGATGATTAATCGTCGTCGAAAGAGGAGCACCGCGCCGGGAACGGCCGGGGAGGCTTATAGGGGTGACATTTACGGGCTTTATCTTATCGCAATGTTTTTCTGGGGATGTGTTGCGCTTGTAGCGTGGATGCTTGGTGAGAATCCGGTTGTAACTCCATTGATGCCTGCTCTGCAATCTCCGTGGCTTTCAATACACGTGACTTTGGTCATGATTTCCTACGCGTTGCTGGCTTTTACCTTCGTTATGGCGTTGCTTGGGCTGGTGAGCAAGCGAGCGGGAAAAAACTTGAGGAGGGAATGTATTTGGGTATTGCACCCGGGTGTGTGGTTTCTGGTGGCCGGGATAGTCACAGGTTCGATATGGGCCAAGGATGCATGGGGCGCCTACTGGAGCTGGGATCCGAAAGAGACCTGGGCCCTTGTCACGCTGATAGCCTATTCCCTCCCGTTGATAATGAAATTACGTGGACGATGGCTGTATCTTTATCTTCTTTTCGCCTTCCTCACAGTCTTGATGACCTATTTCGGTGTCAATTATTTCTTGGGAGGGAAGCACAGTTATGTGTGAAATTCCTCAATTTCATATTGCATTCCCCGTTCATCTTTATTCTCGGTGTAGTTGGCCCCTATAAGGTAAACAGGGCGGGAATCCATTGCGAAGCGTCCGGCATAGTCGCGTGAATGGATCTGGTCCATGGCTTCGGCCACGCTCCTGTTGTATTTGAACTCGAAGAGATAGATATATTTTCTTGTGAAGGTCTCTATATCGCTCCTTCCCCTGTAGCCATGGTGCTCAGCTAAAGAGCGAGTGCTGCACAATGTGGCCAAGAGGTATGTCACAGCCCTATATGTCGATTCGCAATGATCCTCACCTGGCAGATCCTTGAACAATGCTTCGAGACGTTTCATAAAGTCGTCCGGGCGTCCCTCAAAGAGATCATCCTGGAATTTGTATATACTGAAAGCGCTGTACGAATAACTCGTCTCCGGTGCATATTGTGGGAGAAGGCATCTGTAGAACCCGATTTCCACCTCACGGTTAGGGAAACGGAGCTCATAGCGTTCCCCATCGTAAGATGCGATTGTGAGGTAGCCGGTCTGGAACATGAGAGGGGCAGGATCACGATCATTCATTCCCACGGCAGTGAGCTGTGCCTTACTGCATTTCTGCCCGTTCATCTCCGGAGGGTATAGTCCAAGAGACTTCACACGTCTGACAAGGAAAGTCGGGGTTCCGGTTTCAAACCAGTAAGGGTCGATGCTTTTAGCCTTGAGTGCGCGGAGCACGCTGAAGGGGTTGTAAAGCCTTGAACCCTTTGGAGTGAATCGATAGCCATCGTAGAAATCACGCAATGCATTTAGGGTTGAGTCAAAATCTTCTTCCATTTCTGATGCAAGATTCTCAATACCCTGACGGAAAGTATTGATAAGTTCCTCCTCAGTCCATCCGCATAAGTCAGCGAAGGCGTTTTCAAGAGATATGTCATCAAGGTTGTTGAGGTCGGAGAATATGCTGACCTTGCTGAAGCGCGCCACTCCGGTGATAAAAACGAAACGGATATACTTGTCCATCGACTTCAGGTTCCCATAGAAGGATTTAAGGAGTCGTTGGTATTGTTCGAACACTTCTTTGTTATCTTCAATTGCCAACAACGGCTTGTCGTATTCATCAATCAAGATGACAACCTGACGCCCGGTTGCTTCAAATACAGATTTTATAATTTTTCTAAATCGGAGCGCTACTTCATCCCTTTCCTCAGGAATTACCTGTAATCCATACATTTCTTCATACTCACTGAGCGTGTCGTTAAGTTTGGCTACGAGTCCCGATATTGACACATAGTAACCGTTGTTGAAATCGAAATGCAATACCGGGGAGGGAGTCCAGTCAATATCCATCTTGTCAATAGCCAATCCCTTGAAAAGCTCACGCTCCCCCTCGAAAAATGATTCGAGAGTGGATAACAGCAGGCTTTTCCCGAACCGTCGCGGACGGCTCAGGAAGATATACTTCCCGTGCTCTATCAAGCGGGGGATGAAAGATGTCTTGTCCACGTATGTATAACCTCCCTCAATAATATTGGAAAAGGTCTGCATGCCGATTGGATACCTTAGGAATTTCGTAGCTGTCATATTTCAGATGAGTAATTTTCACAAATATAAACAAATAATTCCGATTGCAGAAATAATCAATGGCATTATTCTATAAATCCTTAAATAAATTTGGCCATTTTTTTGTTATAATAGTAAAGTGGCACGGAAATTGTTAAGTTTCTGTGCGATTCACCGTATGATTTAAACGGTGAGCATTCTATAAATTAAGATAATCAAATAAGAAAATCCTATCTCTTCATCCCGCCGGGATGGCGGGTGCTAATGTATATATGACAAAATGGCAAAGACTAAGACTACAAGCAGACGATTAAAGAAAAAGGAACTTCAGGATCTGATACTTGAATTTCTTCAGAAACAGAATAAACAGAGTTTTAATTATAAACAGATTGCCTTCGCAATCGGCGCCACCAATCCGGCCAACCGGATGGATGTGATCAACCTTCTTGATGAACTCGCCGCCGGCGATGTGATTGCAGAGGTGGAACTGGGAAAATATAAGGCCAAAGGATTGCTGAGCACAGAGAATGTGGGCTACTTCGTGAGGAGGAGCAACGGCAAGAACGCTGTGGTCATCGATGATGAGACAATCAACGTTGCCGAACGCAATTCCATGCATGCCCTCAATGGCGATAAGGTGCGCGTGATGGTTTCGGCTTCACATAGTGGCAATGCGCCGGAAGCAAAGGTGCTTGAAATTTTGGAAGCTAAAGACCAGACCTTCATCGGAACGCTTAAGATTGACAAGAACTATGCATCGCTGGTAACAGATTCCAAATTCCTCGCCGCTGACATTATCATCCCTAAAGGGAGGCTCCGTGGCGGAAAGAATGGCGACAAGGCCGTGGCCAGAATCACGCAATGGCGCGACGATGAGATGAATCCGCGTGGAGAGGTTATAGATATCTTAGGCAAGAAGGGCGACAACACCACAGAGATGCACGCAATCCTTGCCGAGTTTGGACTTCCATATAAATACCCGGTGGCCGTTGAGAAAGCCGCCGAGAAGATTGATGCTGGCATAACTCCCGAGGAGGTGGCCAAGCGCGAGGACTTCCGTCAGGTAACCACTTTCACCATAGATCCGCGGGATGCGAAAGACTTCGACGACGCGCTCTCCATCCGCCAGCTTGCCAACGGCAACTGGGAGGTGGGTGTCCATATCGCCGACGTGACGCATTACGTGAAACCTAACAGCATAATAGAGAAAGAGGCTAAATCACGGGCCACGAGCGTTTATCTTGTTGACCGCACCATACCGATGCTTCCTGAGCGTCTTTCTAACGGTATCTGCTCGCTTCGACCGAACGAGGAGAAACTCACTTTCTCGGCCATCTTCGAGCTCGACTCGAAGGCCAACGTGGTCAACAGCCGTATCGGCCGCACCGTAATCGAGAGCGACCGCCGCTTCACCTACGAAGAGGCCCAGGAGATAATCGAGAAAGGGGAGGGAGACTATGCTCGCGAGCTGAAAGTTTTGAACGACCTTGCCAAACACCTGCGCCGCAAGCGTTACGATGCCGGGGCGCTGGAATTTGACCGTGCGGAGGTGAGATTTGAGATTGACAAGGATGGGAAGCCTATAAGCGTCTATTTCAAGGAATCGAAAGATGCCAACAAGCTTATCGAGGAATTCATGCTCCTCGCCAACCAGACAGTGGCCGCATCTATCGGTAAGGTTGGAAAGGGGAAGAAAGCCAAGAGCTTTGTCTATCGGGTTCATGACAAACCCGACACAGAGAAGTTGAGCAACCTTTCTCTCATCGCTTCGCGCTTTGGTTACAAGGTGCCGACCGATGGACGAGCAAAAGAGATTAACAAGGGAGTGAACCGTCTCCTTCGCGATGTCAAGGGGAAAGGGGAGGAGAATATGCTCTCCATCCTTGCCATAAGGTCGATGGCCAAGGCGGTTTATACTACAGAAAACATAGGACACTACGGTTTGGCGATGGACTATTACACTCATTTCACATCACCCATTCGCCGTTATCCGGATATGATGGTCCACCGTCTCCTTGCCCGTTATGCTGAAGGAGGCAGGAGCGTGGATGTTGCGAAGCTTGAGGATGAATGCAGGCATTCGAGCGATATGGAACAGCTTGCCGCCAATGCCGAGCGATCGAGCATACGCTACAAGCAGGTGGAATTCATGCGCGACCGTCTCGGTGAAATCTATGACGGCGTGATTTCGGGTGTCACCGAATGGGGATTCTATGTGGAGTTGGCCGACAATATGTGCGAGGGTCTTGTGCCTATCCGTGATCTTGCCGACGATTATTATGACCTCGACGAGAAGAACTATTGCCTTATTGGTCGCAAGCACGGCAACAAATACACTCTCGGCGACCAGGTGAAAGTGCAGGTGGCACGCGCCGATCTCGAACGCAAGCAGCTCGACTTCGCCCTTATCACCGACAGCGGCAACCCCAACAGGCCCCTTGAAGAGCGCAAGCCCGGAAAGCGCCACGAGCCTCGCCCTAACAGAGGGAGGGATTCTAAAGGGAGAAGAGGGAAGAAATAATCACGGAGCCTAAATCCCATAACTCTTGACTTATAACTTATAACTCGTAACTTAAAACCTAAAACCACCATACAGATGAATCATAAAGGAATTTATCTCCTGCTCACCGCTCTGGCTGGCACGTCGGCCGGAGTGATGGGTGCAGAAGAGAAAGGAACCATAATCTCCACCGATGCCTACCGTTGGGTCGGCGACACCATCTATCAGGATGAATTCAAGGCCTGGGCTGAGAGCGGAGATGAGATCCGTTCCACATATAAAGGGCGTCCGGGATACTTTATGCCCGTGGAGCAGACTTGGAAACGCAAGAACGACCTGAGTGCCTATCCTAAACTCACCACCGGCAACCGCCTTCACGAGGCCATTTTCAATATGGGCCTTGACGAGATGGTGAATAATGTGGAGCCCGACACCACTCTTCGCACCGGCAAGGAGTGGGCCGGAGTGTGGACCCGCGATGTGAGCTATTCAATCATCCTCTCCATGGCTTCCCTTCAGCCCGAGGCCTCGATGATTTCACTGATGAAAAAGGTGAATAAGAACGGACAGATAATCCAGGACACCGGTTCGGGCGGCGCATGGCCCATCTCCACCGACCGCATGGTGTGGGTGCTTGCCGCATACGAGATATATAAGGTTACGGGCGACAGGAAATGGCTCGAGACCGTTTATCCGATTGCCCTCCGCTCGCTTGAGAAAGACTCCAAGACGGTGATGAGCGAACGCGGATTGGTGAAAGGGGAGACCTCCTTCATCGACTGGCGCGAGCAGAGCTATCCGCGCTGGATGCAGACAGCCGACATATCGCAGAGCGAGGCTATGGGAACGAACGTCATGTATGCCGCCGCTTTGGAGGCCACTTCACGGATGGCTTCATTGTTAGGTAAGAAAAAGGAGGCCGAGAAGCTTCATGCTCAGGCTGTGGCTTTGGCCGCCAATATCGACCGCACATTCTGGATGAACGATAAGGGGTATTATGGGATGTACACCTACGGACGCGACAGCAAGATTCTCAATCCCCGTCATGAGACTCTCGGCGCCGCTCTCTCTATTCTTTACGATGTTGCCCCTCCGGAGCATCAGAAATCTATTTCTGAGAACGCCCCGCAGACACCATACGGTCCGGCTATCTTGTGGCCCCAGATTCCTGATATTCCCAACTATCATAACAATGCGTTATGGCCTTTTGTGGCATCATACTGGACTATTGCTCAGGCAAAGGCGGGTAATGAAGAGGGAACGCTCGAAGGGATAGGTTCAGTGTTCCGCCCGGCAGCTCTGTTTGCCACCAATAAGGAGAACTTTAACCTTGACAATGGTGATTACTTCACTGAGCTAAACTCCTCCAATATGCTTTGGTCGCTCTCAGGAAATTTAGGAATCACGATGCGTATCCTTTTCGGAATCCATTTTGAGGATGATGGCTTGCGGATAGCTCCTTTCGTTCCCCAGACCTTTGCCGGCACGCGTTCGCTTGACAATGTAAGCTATCGAGGTGCAAAGCTCGATATAACTGTGAATGGTTTCGGAGCCAAGGTGAAGAAGATGTCTCTTAACGGTAAGGAGATAGATCCTTTGGCTGTGATTCCTGCATCCAAACTTAAAGGCAACTGCAAGATCGTGGTTGACATGGATAATGAGCCGATTCCCAAGATGGCAGTTAACCGTGCCGGCAACCTTAAGGCACCGCTCACTCCAATAGCATGGCTCACCCGCGACGAGTCCTTGTCTAAGGAAGGTGCGCCTATGCTTAATCTCTTGCAATGGAACCCGATTGAATATATAGGGAAGTATCTCGTGCTTCGCGACGGCAAAGTCGTGGCTGAGACCCGCGAAACAAGCTATGCTGTCGCAGAGCCGGGAGAATGGCAGGTTATCGGAGTAGCCGGGGATGGCACCCAGAGCTTTGCGTCAGAGCCGCGCAGCAACCGTGAGAGAATGGATATATATTTTGCTGATTCCAATTACTCTGCATCTCTAAATTCTCCGGAACTCTCCTATAAACCTCAGGAAGCCATGCGTGGATCATCAAAGGGTAAGTTTGTTGAGATCGATAAGACCTCGGCTCCTGTGGAGGCAGTGGTGGAAATTCCCGAGACCGGCCTCTATTCTATCTCATTGCGCTATGCCAACGGCAATGGTCCGGTAAATACGGAAAACAAGGCGGCTATCCGTTCCCTAACGCTCGATGGAGCCAAGGCCGGCACGTTGGTGATGCCTCATAGAGGGGTGGCCAACTGGAACGACTGGGGGATGAGCAACACCGTAGTCCTTCCGATAGAGAAAGGCACCCACACATTAGGAGTCATATACTTGCCGGAAGATGAGAATATGAATATCGACACCAATCACGCCATCCTTGATAAGATTGTGATTGAGAAGGCTGGCGAAACAGAAAGATAGGAGTTCAACCTCTCCGCTGCTGAAAGGATAATTTTGGCTAACCGCGGAGTTGAGATATTATCCTAACCGCGGAGTTGACACATTATTTTAACCGCGGAGCGGTTACGTTTCTTATTAACCTTGGGTTCGGGCGATATGCCCGCACCCAAGGTTTGTTGCTATCTACTCCTCAGCCCCGGAGGGGGAAATTTCTATATAATCCGGACTTTTGTATAAGATTAACCGGACTTCAGTATATGGTTTTATTCGATTTAACATTATTTAACACATAGAAGTATAAATTTAAAAAGGTAATATTTTGCAAAGTTATAATGAATGCCTAATTTTGCATTCAGCTTAACTAATTACAGTTGGTAACCGGTAATAATCAGAAAACACACTATATATTAAGAACCTGACCGATTCTTAGATATCGAAAAGAATTATTACCTTAAAATCTTGATAAATAATAACATAAAATATTAACCGTAGGGGAGAAATCCCTGCTAACCAAACAAATCAAACATGAAAAAAATCGTTCTTGCAACAGGCGTGGTGGCACTTGGCCTTTTCGCATCTTGCTCCAATGATGCTCCGGTTGTGAATCCGGATGATTCAACAGTCAATGGCGACTATCGTTACATTGCAGTCAATATCGCCGCAAATTCCAATACACGTGCAGAGTCAGGTGACAGATTTGACGGTGACGCTGAGGAACGTGCAATCCATTCAGCTACTCTCTATCTTGTTGGTGATGGCAAGGAGATAATGAGTCGTTCACTTAAAGTAGATTTCGATGGAAGCTCTTCAGAGACTACTATCTCTTTCCCGGTGGCTCCCGACTACTTCAAGCTCCTTACCGACAATGCCGGAAAGACCGACAAGAAGTATAAGCTCTACATTGTTACGAATGCCTATAATAATGACTTCGTAATGAACAAATTTGATGAACATGCAATCATAGAGAAGACGAACTGGGGACCTGGAGGTAACAAGGGACGTGCGGGTTACTTCTATATGTCTAATGATGATGAGATAGAAGTTTCTCTCCCCGCTTACAGCGCAACAGGCCAACAGAACGGCAGCTCTGATGAAAATGCATGGGTTATCAATGCCAACGACAAGGTTATCCTCACCCGTCTTGCCGCACGTTTCGACCTCAAGATTGCTGGCAATTATTCTTACCCTATAGATAAGAATGATGAGACTAAGGTCGCTACGTTTACCATCACCGGTGCCTCCTTGGAGCACCCTAACTTCAAGTCATATCTGTTCCGCCATATGTCCACAACAGGCACATCTGAGGGTGCTGTGGTATTCGGACGCGGAGCCGACATGCACCTTGTTACTCCTCATGGAAGCTGGTATGGAAAAGATTGCACCCCGATGAAAAGTTGCGATTATATAACAGCCCTGGATGAGTATAAGGCAGCAAAGCCTTTCAAGTTCGATTACGCTTTTGAAAGCGCCATCAACGGTGTTGCCACAAAAGATTCTCCTGAAGAGGATATAAAGAGACTCGTTTCTTACAAGAATGTAACTTTCATGGCATTCCGCGCTAAGTTCGAATATCCTGGATGGACTGATGGCACCAAAGAATTTGCCGTATATCATGGTGAAATTGTGGGAACACTCGACGAGATGAAGGATCCAAATTTCCTCCCCTCCGGCCTGAGCGACGAAAACCGTCCTTATGTTGTGAACACTCTTAACGAGCTTCGCAAAGAGGGTGGCCCGGGCATCTCTAAAGAGACTCTCCGTGCTAATGACTTTGATTACTTTGTACCTGAAGATGGTAATTACTTCTGCTATTATATGACTCCGCTCTTCAACGATGTTGACGATTCCGAGACTCTTGACTTTTGCTGCAAATATCGCGTTCGCCGTAACCGCCTTTATAATATGGATCTTGAGTCTATCAGCAAGATTGGTCATGACGGTGATTTCATTCCCGATCCTATTCTTGTTGAAGAGACCAAATGGATTGACCTTAACGTAGAGATCAAAGATTGGCAGATCGTCAACAACTCCTTCGTATTCTAAATGAACCGGAACAGTTTCCCTTGCGTATTCTGCTTGCGGATACTTTCGGAATAAAATTCCCGGAGGTGGGTGACACCGCCTCCGGGCACCAAATTAAATACCTGAAAATTCGTGAAACTAAAATTTGTTAACCACACGCTTTGCGTAGCCTTGATTGGTGCAACGGGTCTGCTGTCGGGATGCAGCGTATTCGAAGACCTTGAGCCCTGTCGCAACAATGCGCAGGTACGCTTACGCTACACTCGCAATATGGCGAGTCTGGATCGTTATGACAGTGATGTGCATTGTTCCCGTGTACTGATTTACGATGCTGACGGACATTACCTATCGACCCATACACCCGAAGGAGCTTCTGTCGATATTCCACTTCTTGAAGGGAATTATCATTTGATTGCTTTCGGTGGGATGCATTGTGAAGATTCCTCGTTTGCTTTCAACCTCGATGCTGCTCAGACCCACAATTATTTCGACCTCGTGTCGGAACTTGGGGCCTCACGTGCTGCTACAGAATCGGCTTCTCCTCTCCATTCCCATTTTCAAGCCACTGCTGATTTCTCCATGCAGAATTTAGAGGGTGCCCATGTGCCGGTTGAGGTGGATCTAACTAAAAACACCAACCATATCACTGTAGAGATGGCAACTAAGGATGTGCCAATCTCCGCCGGTGCCTACACCGCCACCATCACTGCCGACAACGCAGTCATAAGCCACGACGGAAAGATTGCCAAGCAGGCTACTCCGGTCACTTACCGCCCATACGGAAAAGCGATGGCCACACTTTCGTATGGCGATGGGAAACAGGTGCCATGCATCTCCGAGGAATTCGACCTCTCAATCATAGACGAGCAGAACCCGACAGTGCTCAGGGTTTATGCCCCCGACGGCACGCTCGTTCTGACGCAACAGCTCCTTCCGCTCTTCGAAAAAGCAAAAGAGCAGGAGCTTCCAGCAGCCGAGATGAGGGAATATCTCGACCGTCAGGATAAATGGGTGGTGCAGCTCACCAATCTTGATCCAGGCAACGGATACACCGGTGTGAAGGTCGCAATCAATGGTTGGGTAATTGTGAATAATAAATTTGAATTTTAATCCGGCTTTTTAGAAGTCAAAACAAAAAGAGAAGGAAACACCATGAAAATTTCTTCAGCCTACTTTCTGATGCCGCTTCTTGCGCTTGCCGGAGCCTCATGTGCTTCCGACAACCATGAGCCGGAATCTCCTGCCACTGTGCGGTCTGCTTGGGTATCGCTCGATATCGCCATGGACAATACCACGCGCGCAATGATTGATGACCCTGAGGATCCCTCTTCCGCTGTCGGTCGCATAAATGTCTATCTCACCGAGGGCTCTGACGGAAACGAAGTGATTAAGGCCGTTGGAGTTGGCGACATGAACACCAAGAAATTTGTGGATCCCGCCGGGAAGACCACTATGAACATCAAGGCCAGTATTGATGCCGCTTCCCCAATTGAAACCGGGAAGACCTATCGTCTTCGCGTGGTGGCCAATGCCCGTATGTTAAACCTCCTGAGCCATGCCTCAGTGAAAGAAACTGCCGCCGCTCATAATGACATAAAGTGGAATTATAACCTTACTGAGTTCTCAGATATTTCCCGGAAAGGATTGCCTTTTGATGGAATGCCTATGGCTGCTGTCGGAACCGCAGACTGTGCCACTGTTATGATAGAAGATGGAAAAGGGACCGAGAATAACCCCTACACTTCAACCGGTAATGTGACGCTCACCCGCATGATGAGTGCTATTGACTATAACCCCGGCACCAAAAAGAATGAGTATGAGGTGGAGAAGCATAATGTCAATGTTAAGTTTCTTTCCATGCAACCCGTGAATGTGGCGAAAGAGACCTACCTCGTACAGCGTGTGTTGTCAACTCCGGCCGGTCTCGTGCAGTCGCCTGCATCCCCCACGCTTTATGGCATTCTCCCCGCCACTTCATACACCGCTCCGGCGGCCGCATTGCAGGAAGTCACTTCAGCTTGTTACAAAATTCCGTCCGAAAGCACGGAGCATGTGTGTTATGTTACCGAAAATGTTCCTGCGAAGGGTGATGTTGCGCTCAATAGGGCAACCGGTGTAATATTTACTGCCAAGCTGGTGCGTGCGGCCGACACCCCTTCCGATATTGCAGGATTTATTGATGGGGCATCACATCCGGATTTGGCCTACTTTGATGATGGTACTTATCAGTCTGGTCTGATGAAATATGATTCTGAAAAGCATAAAGGATCTAATTGGCACCTCGTGAAATGGGAGACCATCAAGATTGGTGAGGAGGAAACAGAGGAATCGGGTTATATGGTGCGTTACCTTAAGACCGTGCGCCATGGCGGTATAACTCCCGACAACATTGCCCCTGCAGGTGAAGATAAGGCTTCAGCAGCCGCCACTGATGGAAAGATTGACGATATGGAATATGCAACCGTGCGTGGGCACCGCTACGTGATGCGCATCGCCGGCGTGACTAAACTTCCTCATCCCTACCACCCCGATGATACACCGGAGGATGGGAAAGGGGATATCGACATAGAGGTGCAGGTGCCAACAAGCTGGACCTATCACCGCAGACTTGAAGAACTTAATAATTTTTGATAAGTAATAACATCCATGATACGTAAACTCCTGTCAATAATTGCTGTGGTTGCGCTCCTTAGCGGCTGCGCATCCGATGAGCCATTTGCGCCCGTTGTGGATAATGGTGAGACCGCCCTCCAGCTTCTTGTGCCCGACACACGTATGTCGCTTGCCACACGTGCGGAAAGTGGTGAGGCTGATACACGAGCTGACCAAGATTATAACGTAGCGGCAAACGAAGCGAGCATATCAAACCTATATTTGGTGGCATTCTACACTGAGGGTGGCGCCCGCAAACACTATTTTGCGGATCTCGGAGTGACTGCTCCCACCAAAGTGAATAGTATTTATTCCGCTTATACATTAAGACTTGCCCCCGCAGATTATGACATATATATTCTTGCCAACATCAATCCGGGTACGGATTTGCTAAATATCCTGAAGTCCAAAACAACTGATCCTACTTTAGAAGAAAAGGTGAAGAAAATTGAGCTGAATGCCACGGGATCTTTCACACCCGGTGCGCTCCCTATGAGCTATTCAACTACTGGCATAAAGGTGGAAACCGGCAAGACGAAACAGGTTACGGCCAACCTTAAATTTTGCGTTGCAAAGGTTCGCTTCACAATGCTATATGGTAAGTCTTTCGGCAAGAACTACTATCTTGACATGAAAGCTGAAAATCCCATAACGGTCAATAACCTTTACAAGAAATCGCTTGCTTTCCCCACCGCTTTGGATAAGGGTTCCGATCCGACAAACGTGAGCAATGCTTACGTAAGCTCGCGGTTCTATGAGTGGCCGAGCATTCCGGGTCAATATTTCGACACTGATGAAAAACTCTGCAAGTATCTTGAGGAATGGCGTGGTAAGTATAACGGAGACAATGCCAATGCAGAAGATCCTTTGAGCCAGCTCAGTCCAATCACCGGATTTAATGCAAACGTGGCTAAAAATACTGAACCGGAATTCCATTATACTCACCAAACAGTTGCATATCTCCCCGAGTCGCTTGACAAAGCGGAGGCCACTGCGACTACCTTAGTTGTGAATGCAAAGAAGAGCAAGGTGTCCGATAACGGAGCAACTTCAGAGGATAATGTGTTCAATGTCATTGCAGGAGAGAAGAGCGGGTCAAACTATTCGCTGGCACGCGGTCATTTCTATGATATAATAGGCTATGTATCTCCTGCTGGAGATGTGGTATATAGACTCCTTGAGAATATCTCTTGGGATCCTGCCACATTGAATGTTTCGTTGGCCGGTACGGTTTTTCTCGATTTAGGAACAACAGTGATTCCGAAAATATCAGGAGAGGCTCCATATTATATGAGCTATAACACCAATTCCCCGGCGATCAAATTCGAGAGCGACCTTTATGGCTCAACCGGAATTCCTTATTTCCTTGTTTCAATTGATCCCAACCAGGAGAATATGCTTCAGGTGAGCATCAACCCCAAATGTCCGGAGACGAGCACCAATGTTACCGGAAAAGGCTTCTGGGTTCAGACCGGTAACTTGCGTAAGCGTGTGGATGTAACAACGGCTGATTTCTCAGAATTTCTCACACTTTCCCCTGCTACGCGCACTGTCAGCGTAAGCCAGATTATTAACGAGCCGGAATATCCGGTATATTTCTATTGGGCAACCAATAAAAAAGATCTTAAACTCTATATTGCCAGTCTTACCGCGGCAATACACGAAGATAATACTTCAAGAAATGCCCTTACTATTAGTTTCGAGCAGCAGAATGATGAAGGGGAATGGGTGAGCATAGCCACCGGACTATCAGATCAGCGTGTAAGGAAACAGCAATATGGTGAAGGTATAGAGTTGCCAAGCAGTGGCCGAATCATTGTGACAATAAAGGATCCAACCAATCCTAAATACTTCTCTACTGAGATTACTATGGATCTCAAGGCAGAGGCCACAAGCCATGTGGGTTCAGTGAACACTTCCAAGGTTGCAAATTTCAGGATTGTTCCCATCCCGACTAAATATCGCGTATATTTCAAGGATAAGAATTGGAAGGATAATGATAATATCGTTAAGTGGAACAATGTCCATGTCTATGCATATCAGCCACTCGAGGTTTATGATATGGTGGAAGGTCGTGACGTAGCCGTAATGGAAAAAGATAGGAAAACTGACTGGATTGAATACTCGTTCACCGGAAAACTGACGTTCAAGGGATGGAAACCCTATGGAGGAGAAATTGACCCAACTGAATCCGGCATTTCAAGCGTCAATGACTGGTCTGTTCCCGGTTACCTCAATGACTACTTCGAAACAAACGGATATGGTGAGCAGAAGTATAGTTTCGGTGTATGGAAAAATGGTGCCGGAGCTCCGGATGATTATAAGGCCAATGAGGTGAAAGATAAGTATTATGACAATATAGATTTGATGCCCGGTTGGAGAACTCAGTTTGACAAAGATGGCGATAACGTTATTGGAGAGATGGTTTGCGCTGCATGTTATGCCCAGGAACCTTCTATCAACACCCTCTGGCCCGGTGTGGCTATGAAGAAATCCAAAATTCACCAAGATTGGTGGTATGTTGATCTCCCTCTCCTTGCGAAACCTGGTAAGACGTATCTCATGTTTATTGATGTAAAATCTGATAAACACGGTGAATGCAATCGTCGTTTCCCTGACAGTGATGTGCCCGGTGTGATCCTGCCTAATTATCCTGATAAGGAGGCATGGTACCTTTGCGACAAGAACAACATAACAGGTGAAGGTGCAGGTTACCAACAGTGGACTAATGAATTCACCGACGATAAACCGGAATAAACATTTCAGCAAATCGTCTTCAACTGAAAAAGGAATAACTAACAAAAACAGTAACAAATGTCACGATATAAATTTTCAACGCTCTTAGCCGGTGCACTCCTCCTTTTAGGAGGATGTGCATCTGATGAGTTCACTTGGCGAGGGAAGGAGGTTGACAGCGACAAGGTGATGATTACGCTCCACCGTGCTGATTTCGACCGTTCCAATGCAAGCACACGCTCCGGCGATCCATCCACTCAGATCAAAAATCTTACGCTTGTCACGTTCAAGTCTGACAAGACATTCAGTAAGGTAATCACTATACAGGATGACCAGATTGATGGCAGCGGAAAAGACCAGCAAAACAATGATGTGTTTGCAGTCTCGATACCCTACGACCAGATTGCCGACCAGACAGGCCATTGGTATTTCTTTGCCAACGCCAAAGATGAGATTACCGCATGGGAGGCCGGCTCACTTGCGGATAAGCATGAGGATAACCTTTCAAAAATTATCTTTTCCAAGGAATCTCAATGGGATGCTCCTTCTGCTTCTAATGTGAATGCAGTTCTCTTTACTCCCATGATAAATGTTGGGAGTGTTGAGCCGGGAACTGTGCTCAATTCCGCTAAATCTACACCGCTAAAACGCATTTACGGTAAGATAGACCTCTCTATCAACCTTACCGGTAAAGACCAAAAAGCATATAACCTTCAGGTCACCGGCGTTGCGCTCTATCAGAAGTCGCCCGCAACAGGAAACATTGTAGGAATTCCAGCCACAGCTCCCGACGAGGCATCAAGCCTGACAGATCTTGATTGGATTACACCGACAGGGGATGAAATCTATAGTGGCAATGCTGTTGCCCCTTCAAAATCGCTTAAGAGGGGTGCCGCTCTGACAATGCGCACTTTCCCGTTGGCGAAAGAGGTCAGCTCGACAAATCCTAAGATATCACAGGTGTTAATGATTGTGCGTGGTCACTATCAGGAAGGTGAACTCGATGAGAATGGAAATGTAGCTCAATATACTTCCGATCCCATTTATTATGCCGTGCCTGTGAATGGAGTGGCTGCTAACCAGTATTGGAAAGCGACAATATCGGGTGTAGGATCAGCCGGTAGCAAGACTCTTGCGGAGGCGGTCAATAATCCTAGTGGCGTATCTGTAACCTTCGAAGATAAGACAGCAGAGATCACCTCAATGGTGTCGGATGGTGAGAATGCCCTTGCTGTAGGTGACACAATTTTGATCAATTCTGCAGGAAATCGCGTGATGGTGAACGGCAATCCTCAGCAAACCTTTAGTGTGCGTTTTCGCTACTCAGATAAGGAAACCATTCCGGCTACAGAAATGCTTGAATATGAATGCATAAATGAGAATGGTAGCGTTATAACCACACCGGTATGGATGAAATTCGGTACTCCGCAGATCACTGAGGAGACAGATCACGGCTCAGATGATTTGAAATGGTATAATGCTAAATTCACAATCTCTTTAGATGAAAATAATGGAACAGATCGTGAGTGTCGCTATCGTTTTAAGATGAAAGACCGCGCCACGATGGTGCGTGATGTGCTATTCCTGCAACAGGCGCCTGAAGGCTTTAATGCCACTTCAGATGCATTTTCCATTTCTCTTTCCATCTCGGGTGCCTCTTCAACCGATAATGGAACTATAGCCAATTACGGCAAATTTATCAAGACTGCCGCCTCTGCTAACGGCAATGACATCTGCTATGGCATCTTCCCGGATAATAACGGGGGACGGATCCGAAACGAAGGCCTCCATATCCCGATGCCTAACGACGAAGCAGTTAAATATACCTATACAGTGAAGGTAAACACCGAAAAAATTTCCGGTGCTTTCAAGCTAATCAAGTCGGCAAATATTCCGTCGGGTCTTGTAACAATCAGTGGACCCGAGGAAGGTACAATTAGCTCTTCAACCAGTTGGACTGTGACTTGTACCACTTCAGGCAACTACGATTATGCAGTATATCGCGATGCACTTATATTGAAAGTGGGCGATTCAGAATATACGCTCGACCTTTACCATACCGGTTTCTTCCATAAAGTGAGTGGGAAATGGGGATATTATGAGGTGTTTACCGTACCATCTACCGGTTCTCATTGGCTCGATCGTAACTTGGGAGCAACTTCCTCCGGTATGGCAGTGCATGACAATTCCTCATATCTCACTGGTGTATGGCCTATCTCAAAAGGTGCCGAAGGTGCATATTTGGCGAGGGCCAATGTTTCCGGTCAGATGCCAAAAGGGTGGAATTTGCCATCTTACGGTAACTTCGAGGCTATCTTCTCACAGCAGGAGTTCACTGTGATTGCTAATAATGCCACCGGAGGCACAGCATATACGGCCCCCTCTTTCTCATTCAATTCAAAAGAGGTGGATCGTAATAACCGCGTGATTGATTCCGCTCCCAAGACAATCCGCGCATATTTCCCCTGTGCCCGCTACAAGCAAGGCAATAATTTTGCCGGAGGTAATAAGTCGGGTTATTATATAACCTCCACCCAGTCATCCGGTAACTATTATCAGGTTGCGATGTTCCAAGGAATGAACATGATTTCCACCACGCTTAATTTCGATGGAACGCTTTATATGCCTGTGCGTCCCGTAATTAGCTCGGGAAATAATGCCAGAGCAAAAATGTATGAATGTAATGTTTTGGGTTATACCCATGTGGCTCTATATGCTTATAATAAGGCAACCGGATTGAAAACATGGATAACATCTTGGCCCGGTGAACAAGTTGTGCCATATTCGGCAGATATGCTTACGAGTGCAACCGGTCCTCTGACTGTATCGAAGCACTTCCAGAAGCAGGTGTATTATGATTATGAATCCAATCCTGATGTAGAGCTTCGCGTGATCTTCAATATCTGCGACCAGCAGGGAAATGTGATTCGTTCCAATATGGTGAGTGAGACTACCTCAACTGCAAAACCGTACGTTGGCACTGCAGTTGCATCCGAACTAACAGCCCATTTGCAGAAGCGTGATGGAATCCTCTTCCAGCATGGTGATACTTATGAGCGTTATGCTCCCGGCTCAGGTACGCCGGCTCCTGGTGCAAAGAATGGTAAATGGCTTGGCAAGGGTACAAAGAAGGCGGCTCAGATTGTGATTAATTTCCCAAGGTTTGTTAAGGATGAGAAAATTTACGATTATCTCTACTTGCGTGACAAGCAGGATGCCGCAATTTCTCATACTGGAACTGGGAAACAATCTACAGCAGGGTTCTACAAAGCTAAAGAGCTTTCCAACGGCTATTATCAGGTAACCCTCTTCATTCCCTACACTGATGCAAATGCCGAGACTATAAATGAGAATTATCTCAAGGGAGTTGTGGGCAGTCATAACTTCTATAATTCTTCAACTTTGGCTAATGCATACGGCGACTATGTTACTTGGCCTACCACAAGTGAAGTAGGAGTAAGATATGACTCATACAACCCCACTACAAAGACCCTTAATGTAACTGTATGGAATGGTGTAGGCACCACTCCTCCCGCTCCGGCAGAAAAGCCGGAGGCACCGAAGGGAACTATTTACTACAAAGCCAATATCGGATGCGTTCCAGAGAAAAGTGGAGGCGATGTGTTTATCTCCTATAGCGGTGGTACAAATCCTGTAAGTCGTCAGAAGATGACCAAGGTGACAATTAATGGTGCCACTTGGTATAAGTATGAAAATGTGCCTTTGGATAATACAGGGTTGCGAGTTCATTCTTATAGTGACAATGACAACTTCCAATCAAGTGATCAATTGAGAAATATTAAAGCTGATTATGAAACTCAAAATACGAAAGAGCTTTATTATTCTCTTGATACTAATGATGGTTGGAAACTGAAGCCTTATGATGGCTCACAGGACCCCACTCAGCCAACAGATGGACAGCAATTGGATAAGTTCGTCCCTGGTAACTACTATATAACTTTCAATGGAGAGTATAAGGTATGGATGTGGATTGATGGAGGCGACGAGATCTCTAAAAATAAGGGAGAAACATTCCCGGGAGGAACCTATAACGGAAATTGCAGTTTCACTTTGAGTAATGGTGCAGACTCTGATAAGAATATGGGTGTTATCTATAGTTATATGGATCAAAGCAAAAAGGCAGAGAAAAGCTACCCGGCGTCATCGTTCCATTGGAGTGCTGCTAATAACCGTTGGGAAGCTTCATTTGGAAACATTGACGGATTTGCAGTGAGAAGAAAGTCATCTCAGAGAAAGTAAAATATATTTAGAAATATCCTGAACCGGGGGTGAGCCATAAAGCTTACCCCCGGTTTTTTAAAATGAGATTTGAGCAGATTGTGATTGAAATATGTGGACTTATGTTATTTCTTAAGTTTCGACAATTTTCTAAAATAAAATGGAAGGCTATAAAGAGGGTAATTAACGAGCCATCCCTGATCGGTGTAGGGGAGAAGCGAGAAGCGAAATCCTCGCATTCCGGGATGGGTTTTAACAAACTCGCTTATTGATTTTCCTCGCACATTAGTTGATGCTTTAACCTCGATTGGAACCGCTGCTCCTTGATATTGGAAAATGAAATCAAGCTCAGCAGGAGTTTTATCATTGCTCCAATAATAAAGATTATAACCTGCCGAGATTAACTGCTCAGCCACATATTCCTCTGCCACCATTCCTCTATGTCGTGACATCCCGGTTTTATCCATCAGCAGTTCAATTGATTCTACTTCGGCCATGCAACATAGTAGTCCAACATCAAGCAGAAAGAGTTTAAATGAGCCTAATTCTTCATAAACTTTTATAGGACTCTCCACGCGGCTGACTCTATTGACTTTATAAATGATTCCTGCATCAACAAGCCATTGAATGGCTGTTTCAAAATCGGAAGCCCTGCCTCCGGGACGAGCCACACCATATATAAACTTTTTATTCTCCTTGGATAACTGAGAGGGAAGACTGTCTAATACCTGTCCAATCCTGATTGATTCGGCCTTTGTGGAGTGTTTTGAGATGTCCATTCGATAAGCCGCCAATATGGCTTGCTGAATTTCCCTGACTTCGTTTAGGTCTTCATTATCTGCGTAGGCCTTGACTGCTTCCGGCATCCCCCCAACAAAATAATATTCATTCAGAAGATCGATGAGTTTCTCAGAAAACTCGGAAATCAACTCATAATCTTTGCTTTCGATCAACTCACATAAGTTGTCACGGTTGAGAGCCCATAAAAACTCTTCAAAGTCCATTGGATAAATCTTCTCCATTTTAACCTTGCCCACTGGGAAGGATTCCTGTTGAGAAAGAGTAAGGCCCAGCAAAGATCCTGCCGCCATTACATGATATTCGGGGGCATCCTCATAAAAATACTTCAGGCAGTGAAGTCCCCTGGGCGCTTCCTGAAGTTCATCAAGTATGATCAAGGTTTTCTCTCTTTTTATGGTTTCACCGGTTATAGACTGGAGGCCGATGATGATTCGGCGAATATCATAGTCTTGGGAAAAAAGAGTTTTTGCTAACGGTTCACGATCACAATTAACGTATGCCACATTCTCATATTCTCTTCTCCCAAATTCTTTCATAAGCCATGTCTTTCCCACCTGACGCGCACCAAGGAGAAGCAAAGGTTTCCGGCTTTTTGACTTTTTCCATTTCAATAAATTATTGTAGGCTTTCCTTTTCATAAATTTCTTAAATTATTGATTCTATGCAAAAATACATTTTTTCGATGATTCATTCAAATAAAATCCACACTTTTTCGATGGTTCAATTCATAAAAATACACACTTTTTCGATGATAAGAAGCTACTTTTAGAAGCTTATGATGGAAGAACGACAGAATGTCTTTGAAAAATTTGGTGAAATAGAAAAAAAGTAGTAATTTTGCATCGGGTGAGTCCTTCACGACCAGCTCCCCATGAATCCCCCAGGTCTTGACCGAAGCAAGGGTAGTGGGTTGAGCGGTGCGATGTAGGTAGCTCGCCCGCCTGCCTCTTTAGCTCAGTTGGCCAGAGCACGTGATTTGTAATCTCGGGGTCGTTGGTTCGAATCCGACAAGAGGCTCGAAAGGTCCGACCGGACTTGAAATCATGTTTTTCATAATTTTGTTTTGGCGGCAAGCTTCACAAAGCGGGCCGTTTTTTTATTATAGGGGGTAGGCGATTATAGGCTTTTATAGGCTATATAGGCAAATATGGGCATTATGGGCTTTTTATAGGCTTTTATAGGCATTGTAGGCGAAACCAATTTCAAATAGATTATAAAAATTATTATGGTTATTCATAATGCAACCTTTATGGTGAGGAAGGAGCTGGAGGCGGATGTGATTCTATGGCTCAAGGGGAAGATTGCCAAAATGGAAGCGAACAGCTCCGCCCTCTCTGAAATGAGAAAGGAAGATGGAATAGAGTTGGAGGAGGGCATTAATCCTCGTGTCTCTGCCATGCGCGAGGCCGGTGGCGTGAGCCATGAGCATGCGGATGCGGCGAGCATTGCTTTTCAAGTGGAGTTCCCTTCGGCTGAGGCTGCCAGGTTATGGAGCAAGAGAAGTTTTGAAAGGCTTGCCTCTGAGTTTGATTCTAAGTTCGGAACGGAGGGGATGGTGTTCACTTCGCTTTTTGAGGTTGTGTAGGGCCGGGCTCCGGGCCGGGATCCGGCTGATAAGTTGGCCATTATGGGCGTAATAGGCGTGGTAGGCAATTATAGGCAAATTAGGCGTTATGGGCGTAATTGGCAATATAGGCTTTTTAGGTGGTGTTGGCAATTTAGGCATTTCATTTCATGAGTGATATCAGGGATTACCAGAGGATAATAATGGGCATTGACCCCGGCACTAACGTTATGGGTTATGGCGTGTTGGGAATAAACGGGAAGAAGCCGGAGGTGATTGTGATGGGTGTGATCGAACTGAGCAAGTTTGAGAGCCATTACAAGCGCCTTCACCGCATCTATGAGCGCGTATCGGGCCTGGTGGCGCAATATCTTCCGGATGAGATGGCTATCGAAGCTCCTTTCTATGGAAAGAATGTGCAGTCTATGCTGAAGTTGGGACGCGCGCAGGGAGTGGCTATGGCGGCCGCACTTGTGAAAGAGATACCTATCGCCGAATATGCCCCCCTCTCAATTAAGCAGGCTGTGACAGGGCGAGGGTCGGCTTCCAAGGAACAGGTGGCGGAGATGCTGAAAAGGATGCTTCATATTCCGGAGGAGAATATGCCGAAACTACTTGATGCCACCGATGCATTGGCGGCCGCGCTGACGCATTTCTATGAGACAGGGAAGCCGAAGCTCCCCAAGGGCCCTGGAAGCTGGGCGCAATTCATAGCCCAGAATCCGGGGCGTGTGGTGTCGGGAGACAAGACACGGCCCGGCATAAAGAAGTAAAAATAAAATTGTAGGGTTAAAAATTAAGATTTTTTAAATTTGATTTTCAATTATTAGAATATTTAGATAAATTTGCAAAAGGGGAATACTGAAATTGTCCGGCGGGTAATAAAAAATTAATCTATCGGGCATTAATACCGGAAAAACAAAATCACAAATATATGGACAGATATCAGGAAGCAATTGCGGCAAGCAAGGTCATATCTGATGATGTGGCTGTGGCTGATGCTGTGAATAAGATTATGGAGAAGGCCGGTGAAAACGCCACTCCGGAGGTTTATCAGTTTTTGTTCAGCTCTATCGACCTGACCACTCTCAGCACTGAGGATAGCGTGAAGAGCGTGGCCAAATTCACAGAGCGTGTAAATGATTTCGATAACGATTATCCTCAGTATAAGAATGTGGCCGCCATTTGCGTATATAGCAATTTTGCGGAAGTGGTCAAGACCCATCTTGATGTGGAGGGGGTTGATGTGGCGGTGGTTGCAGCCGGGTTCCCTTCGAGCCAGACATTTGAGGCTGTTAAAGTGGCCGATGTGGCTCTCGCTGTGGAGGCTGGCGCCGATGAAGTGGATATTGTTCTGAATATGGGCCTTTTCCTCGACGAGGACTATGAGGATCTTTGCGACGAGATAATCGAGCTCAAGCACACAGCCAAGCACGCAAAGCTGAAAGTGATTCTCGAGACAGGCGCGTTGAAGACCGCAGAGAATATCAAGAAAGCCTCCGTATTGTCTATGTATAGCGGTGCGGACTTCATCAAGACATCAACCGGGAAGATTTATAGCGGTGCAAGCCTGGAGGCCGCTTACGTGATGTGCAGCTGCATCAAGGAGTATTTCGAGACTTCCGGACGCAAGGTTGGCTTCAAGGCATCGGGCGGCGTGCGCACGGCAGAGGAAGCTGTGGCATATTACACGATTGTGAAGGAGGTTCTGGGCGATGAATGGCTCAACCACGACCTCTTCCGCATCGGAGCAAGCAGCCTTGCCAATAACCTTCTCAGCGCAATGGAAGGGAAAGAGGTGAAATATTTCTGATAGCCGGTAGGTTTTAACAGCTTCAATCTTTAGAAACTGAAAACTTCAATTTTTCAATACTGAAAAACGAAACCAACCTATAATGAAAATCAAAGATTTACTAAAAGTGTCGTTGGCGCTTCTGATAGGGGCGTCGGCGACTTTTTGCGCTTTTTCCCAGCCGAAAGGGAATAAAGAGGGGAAACGTTATCAGATGTTCGGAGTGGCGTTCTATAATCTTGAGAACCTCTTCGACACAATCAATAACAACGGTAAGTATGACCTTGAGTTCTCACCTGCCGGAAAGAACCGCTGGGATGGAAACAAGTATTGGTCGAAGATCAAGAATCTATCCTATGCTATCTCGCAGATGACCACCAAGACCACCCCGATGGGGCCTGCCATAATCGGTGTAAGCGAGATCGAGAACATCACCGTGCTTGAAGACCTCGTGAAAGCAGATGCAATCAAGAACTGGAACCTTAAGATTGTGCATCACGACAGCCCCGATGCGCGAGGCGTGGATGTAGGCTTGCTCTATAATCCCCGTTTCTTCCATCCCATCAATGTCACCAATCACCGCTTAGTGGTGCCTGAATTGCCCAAATTCAAGACCCGCGACCAGATGTGTGTGGTAGGCCTCTTAGGCGGAAGCCGCGTGGCAGTGATTGTGAACCACTGGCCCTCGCGCCGTGGAGGTGAAAAAGAGAGCAGCTGGCTTCGTGAAGCTGCGGCATCATTGAGCAAGCAGATTGCCGACTCCCTCTATAAGGTTGACCCCAATATGGGAGTGATCGTGATGGGCGACCTCAATGACGACCCCCATAACAAGAGCGTGGCGCAGACCTTGGGTGCGCAGAAGAGCATAAAGGATGTGCCCGACCATGGATTCTATAATCCCTTCTGGGAGAAACTCGACAATGGTATCGGCTCATACATCTATCGTGGAGGCTGGGATCTGTTCGACCAGATAATCATCAACGGCAACCTCGTGAATGATAAATGCGGGTTGAAATTCCAGGGTGCGGAAGTGCTCAACAAGGGTTTCCTTCTGCAGACCGACGGCCAATACAAGGGTTATCCCAAGAGGACATTTGCCGGGGGCGTATGGACTGACGGATATTCAGACCACCTTCCCACAGAGATATATCTTGTGAAAGAGATGAAGTAAAAAATTATAAAAACCAACATAACATCGAAATGCGAGTAAAATTAACCTTACTTATGCTTCTATGCACGGTGCTGCCGGGATTGGCGGCCACCGGAATTAAGGGCACAGTGGTCGATGCGATGAGCGGGAAAGCGATCTCAGATGCCAATATCCTGCTTCGCGACCAGGCGATTTTTGTGACCACCACAAGCGACGGATCATTCACCATCTCGAAAGCCGCACCGGGCCCGGATGTGCTTCAGATAGTGGCCTTCGGATATGAGGACCTCTACATAGATGTGGAGCTTGTAGATGGACTTGTAAAGAATATCGGAGAGGTGCGCATGGCCGAATCGGGCTACGACGGCGCCTTCCTCAACTCAGACGAGTTTATCTTCGACGAGGAACAGATTGCTGATGATGAAGGCATGACTCAGAATATTGGAACCATTCAGGGTGCCAATGACGATATCTTCTACCAGATGTCGAACTATAACTTCTCTGCCGTTTATTATAAACAGCGCGGTCTTGACAACACTTGGACCACCAATTATATTAACGGTATAGAGTTCAACGATCCTATGCGCGGTTCCTTCAGCTACGGTAGCTTAGGAGGTCTCACCTCTTCCGCTTTCCGTTCAAAAACTGTCAGTCTCGGCAGCGAAGCCGCCGCATATGGAATTGGAACAATCGGCGGTTCGACTAACAATACCACATACGCAAGCGAATATGCTCCCGGCTTCCGTGGCAACCTCAGCTACACCAATTCCAGTTACATGCTCCGCGCAATGCTCCAGTACAGCACAGGACTGACACGAAACGGCTGGGCATTCTCAGCATCGGTTATCGGGCGTTATGCAAATGAGGGTGTGATTGAAGGCACGTTCTATAACTCATTCGGTTATGCAATGAGCCTTCAGAAGGTGTTCAACGACAAACATTCATTGAACCTTTCAACCTGGGGTGCGCCCACCGAACGCGCCACTCCCGGCACATCCATTCAGGAAGCATACGACTTGGCAGGGAGCAATCTCTACAACCCCAGCTGGGGCTACTTCAACGGCAAGAAGCGTTCTGCACGTGTTGTAAAGACATTCGATCCCTCTGCTACCCTCAACTGGATTTTCAAACCCAAGCAGGGCACAATCCTAAACACGGCAATCGGTTTCCGTCACAATGCATACGCACAGAGCCGTCTGAATTATTACGGCCAGAACCCGGCGCCCGACTATTACAGCAAGCTTCCCTCTTACTGGTTGCCGACCGCGGATCCCGGCACTGAGGTTTATGATGCCCAGCTTGAACAGTATAATCAGCTTACCGACCTCTGGCGCACGGATGAGAGCATTCGCCAGATTGACTGGGATGCTATCTATCAGTCAAATATGCTGAACCGTGAAAACTTCGATCGCAATCCTGAATATAGAGGGCAATCCACTACAATCCTCGAGTATAACCATACAAACACGATGCAGTGGATGTTTAATTCATACATCAACCATCGTCTCACAGACCGTATGACCCTTCAGGGCGGTTTGACAGTGAATTATACTGATGCCCATTATTTCAAGACCGTGGGTGACCTTTTGGGTGGAGAATTCTGGCGCGATGTTGATACCTATTCCGAGCGTGACTTCGGCGGTTCGACCGACAAACTGCAGAACGATATGCGTAACCCCAACCGTCTTGTAACAGATGGCGACGTATTCGGTTATGATTACAATATCCGTCATCTTATGATTCGTGCATGGCTGCAGAACCAGATCGTGACAACTCACTGGAACGTTAACTATGGCGGTGAAATCAATTATGTTAACTTCATGCGTCACGGCAATATGCAGAATGGCCGTGCGCCGGAGAACTCTTACGGTGCCGGCGAACGTCACACATTCGACAATGCCTCCATCAAGGCAGGTGCAACCTACAAGCTCAATGGCCGTAACTACTTCGTGGCTCACGCAACCTACGGAACACGCGCACCGCGTCCCTACGACTCTTATGTGTCGCCCCGTACAAAAGATGATGCCGTTCCCGGTTTGAAATCAGAACGTTTCTTCAGCGGCGACATAGCATACGTTTGGAACTATAAGAACTTCCGTGGATCAGTGACAGGTTTCTACACCCATATCTGGGATGCTATGAAACATACAGGGTTCTATGACTATGACCTCAAGAGCTTCATGAACTACAACATCTCGGATGTTGAGACTGAATACAAGGGTGTGGAAATCGGTCTAGAGTATAAAATCATCACCGGCCTGAGCGTGCGCGCAGCTGCCAACTTCTCACGTTATCAGTATAAGAACAACCCGATGGGTGTCCGTAACTATGACAACGGTTCAGAAGAAGATGTTTACCGTCGTGTTTACTTGAAAAACTATTTCATTGGTTGCGCGCCTCAGCAAGCTTATAGCGTTGCATTGAACTATAACATCAAACAATGGTTCTTCGAGGTTAACGCCAACTATCTTGCCGACAACTATTATGACCTCTCTTTTGCACGTCACGAGGAGATGCCCGGACTTTGGAAGGTATGTCAGAGCGAAGAGGAGTATGACGCCCGCCGTCGTGAAATCATCGCACAGGATAAGCTTAAGAATGCATTCATTATGAATCTTTCAATCGGCAAGGTGCTTTACATGAAGTGGGGCTCGCTCAACTTCAACCTATCTGTCAACAACCTTCTCAACAACCGCAACATCCAGATGCGCGGCTGGCAGGATGGTAAATTTGACTTCACCAATTATACCACCACCAAGTTTGCCAATAAAGTGGCTTACGCTCAGGGAATACGTGTATTCTTTAATGTGGGTATAAGATTCTAAGATTTTCAGATTGTGAGTTATAAATTTTGGAGCTTAAATCTGAGGTCTCGAAACTTAACCCTGAAACTCAAAAACATTAAAAAGAGAAACCAATGAAATATATAAAAAGCATACTAATGGGAGCCTTGGCAATGTTGAGCTTCACTGCTTGCACAGGCGACCAGGCTCTTCCTCCCATCAACAAACCGGAAGCCCTTGGGGATGCTAATCTCGGCAATGGCGACTGGGATTCCCCTATGGCCGCCTATCAGGCAGCGCTGGGGACAGTGCCGCACGATGAATTCGGCTATGACAAGAGCGAAGCGTGGGTGACCGGATATATAGTGGGCTGGGTAAATGTTGACATAAGCAACTCCAACCTTGCCCTTGCCGCTGACTTCACTGTCCCTGCAAAAGTGAATACCAACATAATGATAGCCTCTGATCCCGATGAAAAGGATCCCGCTAATATCGCAACAGTGCAGTTGCCGAGCGGTGATGTGCGTAAGGCGCTCAACCTTCAGGATCACCCTGAGAACTTGGGTGAACTCGTAACGGTTTATGGCACTGTCGGAATCAAATATTGCGGTCAGTATGGTGTGCGCAGCGTAAGCGACTATGTATGGGGTGATGAAGGCAAGGAGCCGGATCCCAATATGGTTCTTCCCTCCGGTGCACGCGAATTTTTCAGTGTTGACCTCACGAAGGGAATGGAAGGCTTCACATTCGATCAGGGCACTCCTGCAGATAAAAACGGCAACCCCATACCTAATTTCCAGACTTGGAAGCAGGATCCCAAATATGGTCTCGTGGCTACTGGAGGAATTGCTGATAAGGATTTCGAGAAATCGAAAGCTAATATTACAGACGCCATGGCTATCTCTCCGGTGATCGACCTTACGGCATATACCCAGATCCGATTGATGGTGCATCAGGCTGGAAACTACTTTACCAATTCCGCTAATTTCTTGCAGATGACTTCGACACTCGTTCGAGAAGTCGGATCAACTGAATGGCAGCAGCTCGAAGTGCCATATCCGCCGGCAGGAAACTCCTGGACATTCGGGAATTCCGGTTATATGATTCTTGACGACTATGCGGGAAAGAAGGTGGAGATCGGTTTCCGTTACACTTCCATATGGTCCCTTTCCGGAACCTGGGAGATCGACAAGGTGACGGTGGCCGGAGTATATTCCAAGTAATCCCGACTTGAAAAAGCTGTAATCACAGAAATAAATTAATAAGTAAATAAAGATGAAAATCAAATATATATTCCAAGCACTCCTTGCACTCCTGCCGATGGGCGCAATGACATCGTGCCAGAACAATTTTGATGATCCGGGGCTTGTTGTGCCTGTGGCCAAAAACACTGCCAACACCACGATAGCCGAGTTCAAGGATAAGTTCGCAGAGGAGAATATGCAGCTCTGTCCCTACAAGGATGAGGAGGCCAAGACCCCTTATATTGTTAAAGGGCGTGTAATCTCATCAGATGCCACCGGCAATATTTATCAGACACTCTGCATTCAGGATGAGACTTCGGCAATGACATTCGCAATCCGACGTGCCGGCCTTTACGACTATTATCACGTTGGTCAGGAGGTGGTTATTGACCTCACAGGACTATGGGTGGGTAAATATAACTATCTTCTTCAGATTGGATGGTTGAATGAAGACAATTATGGAGACCCATCTATGGGGCGTGTTGACTTCAATGTGTTCCAACAGCATTCAGAGCTTAACGGACTCCCCGAAACAAAAGTTACATACATCACTCCGCAGGAAAGCAAGCCTGCCGATAATATGTATTGCATAGTTGAGAATATCGATCAGCTGCCGTCAAGCCCGGGAGAGGATTTCTATAACCTTCAGGGTCAGCTTGTGGAGTTCCACAACGTGAAATTCGAGGGGGCCGGTGAGCTTCCATACGCTCCTTATCAGGAATCAGTGAATCGTTTTATAACTCAGGAGGGAAACAGCTCCAAGCTTACTGTGCGCACTTCAGGCTATGCCACATTCTATAGTGACATACTTCCAGAAGGGACAGGCACCATAAGAGGTATCCTTTCTTACTACGCCTCCGATCCAAGCTATGCCACAACAGATGGGTCGGTGAACGGCTGGCAGCTTCTCATCCGTTCTCTCGATGACGTTGAATTCGATCAGAAGGGTCAGAAAGATGATCCGTTCACTATTGCTGAGGCAACCGCTCTTCAGGAGCAGAGCCGTCAGGGATGGGTGAAAGGTTTCATAGTCGGTTCTGTAAAGGCCGGCGTGACAGCCGTAACATCTAACTCAGATATCATCTTCGGCGAGGATGCCGAGATGGATAATAACCTTGTCATTGCAGCTTCTGCAGATGTAACCGATTGGAGCCAGTGCATGGCAGTGTCGTTACCCCAGGGAAGCGCAATCAGGGAGTATGGCAATCTTCTCGACAACCCCGCAGTTTATAAGAAATCGATTCTCGTTAGCGGTTCATTTAACACTTACCTCGGCCTACCGGGCATCCAGAGCACGGGAGCATCCGATTCCTTCGAGATCGATGGTGTTGAGATTGGCGGTGGCACTACACCTATAAACCCCGGCACCGGTGACGGCACGAAGGATAATCCATATACCGTAGAGCAGATCATGACATCCACAACCGATGCCGCTGACGTATGGGTTGAGGGTTATGTGGTTGGTTATGTTCCTGCCATGACATGGTCGGAAGCAGTGTTCGGAAACACTCCCGATTCAAGCTCAACCAACTATACCAACGGCACAAACTTCGTGCTTTCTTCTCAGCCTGTGGGCAGTGCTGTGGCCGACAATTCAATTCCGGTTGGTCTCTCAACAGGTGTGAGGGATAAATTGGCCATTTCCAAGAATCCCTCAATCTATGGAGCCAAGGTGAAAGTTAAGGGTAGCCTTGAGAAATATTTCGGCTTGCGCGGACTTAAGGCCGTTAGCGAGTATGAAATTATCGAAGGAGGAAACGGCGGTGGCGGCGACACTCCTGTCACCCCTCCGGCAAGCGGACAGGGCGACGGCACCGAGGCCAATCCTTTCGATATCTCCTATATCCAGACCAGCACAGACGATGTTAATGGTGTGTGGGTGGAAGGTTATATAGTAGGTTTCGTGCCCGGTATGACTTGGTCGGAAGCTGTATTCGGCAAGGAAGATACCACCGGTTCAACCAACTTCTCCAACGGCACAAACTGCGTGCTCTCTTCAGCAGGAGTGGGAAGCGCTAACTTAAGCAACTCTATTCCTGTGGCAATACCTATAGGAGATTTGCGCAGTGTGTTGGGTGTAGGTAAGAATCCTGGAATTTATGGCAAGAAGGTTATGTTGAAAGGAAACATTACAAAGTATTTCGGTCAGCGTGGCTTCAAGGAGGTTTCGGAATATAAGATTTTGGACTAATTGCAGTTCATAATCAGGAATACAGAATTAGTGATTAGTGATAAAGGGGCGAGGTTAAGGCTTCGCCCCTTGTTTTAAAAGACGGTCTGTGAGGTTTTAAAAAGGAAAACTATGAAAAAACAGATACTTACATTGCTCGTCCTTTTCCTGTTGTCGGCTTCATCAGGTTTTGCAGGATACAAGGAGAGCTATTATAAGTCGATGGATGGGAAGCGGGGCCGCGACCTGAAGATTGCCGCCAAGCAATGCGTGCAGCGACACACCACACTCGAATATTATGAGCTCCCCAACTATTGGCAGTATTCCGACGTATATCCGGAACTTTACAACGGCTCAAAGCGCTGGTGGGATATGTATTCAGATGCCATTTATCTCATCCGCGCCGGGCAGTCGGGCAAAAGCAGCTTCTCGGCCAATAAGATGCAGCGTGAACATAGCGTGCCCAAGTCGTGGTGGAAGCAGGCCGGGAGCGTGGAATACACCCCTGCCTATTCCGATATGTGGAACCTATATCCCTCCGACGGTGCGGCCAATCAGGCTAAGCTGAACTATCCGCTCGGCCCTGTGCAGAGTGCAAAATATAACAATGGCGTGACGAAGGTTGGCACCACACGTGCCGGATTCGGAGGAGGAAGTGCTTACGTGTTTGAGCCCGGCGACCAATATAAGGGCGACTTCGCCCGTGCTTTCTTCTATATGGCCACAGTGTATGACGACATAAACTGGGTAATCAATTACATGTTCCAGAAAAATGATTACCCCACGCTCCGCGACTGGGCTTTCAATATGCTTCTCGATTGGGCGCGCCATGACCCGGTTAGCCAGAAGGAGATTGACCGCAACAATGTGGTGGAGCAGTATCAGGGTAACAGAAATCCCTTTGTCGATTTCCCCGAATTGGCGGAGTATATCTGGGGCACGCGCACATCCGAAACGTTCTATCTCTCGGAGCAGGTGGGCAGCGACCCGACGCCCCCCATAACGGGAGATCCTGAGATCACTCAGCCGGTGAATGGCGAGAGCCTTGACTTCGGACAGATAGCTGTGGGAGGCACGCTGACGCGGGTGTTGCAGATTGTGGGCAACAATCTTACTGAACCACTTTCCGTGCGGATAGTAGCCTCAGGGGCAAACCGAGGGGTATTCATGGCCGAGACCACTTCCATTCCTGCGGCAACGATGAACCAGAATCAGGGTTATCTGCTCAACATAACCTATCATCCCGAGGCGATAGGGACTCACGAAGCGAAGGTTACGCTATACGACGGAGGGATAGATGCCAGCATAGCCGTAACGCTTAAAGGGGAGGCTTTGGAGCGTCCTGAAATGGGTGTGCTGACGGCCTTCGAGCCGACCGACCTCACCGATAACGGTTATACCGCTCATTGGAGCGAGGCGCCCGGAATAGCCGACTATTACCTCATCACTCGTGTTCGGACCATTGACGGGAATGAGGAGAGCGACAGTTATGAAACAGGGGAGACCTCCTACACCTTCTCCGACCGGGATCCGGCCGTAGGGGAGAGTTATTATGTAAGCTATTCGCGCCTCGGCATAATGTCGGAGCAGAGCAACAGCATCTATGTCGCTCCCGACAGTGGTGTTGAGGACTTGTGGCAAGAGAGTCCGTTGCGCATACTATGGCTGGAAGGAGGCTTCATGGTGCGTTGCGAAGGCGACCGCACCGGCCTTGTCATCTCCGACTATGCCGGACGAGTAATCTCCACTCCAGCCACCGTCACCGACGGCGAAATATTCCTTCTTCCCCCCGGAGTATATGTAATCTCCGCCCCCGCAATGCGACCGGTGAAAGTAATAGTGAACTGATAATTGCATATTTTAACTTGAACCGCAGAGCGATTTACCTCCTATTGGCACAGGTTGGAGCCAGAGTATGTAACTGCGGAGCGGTTACAAGTTAACTCATTTTAAACTTTTGAGGGAGGGGAAATGTTAAATTAATAAAAGAAAAATTATTAAATGACATTGATTATGGAAGACAATAAGACTTATATCGTCAGCTTGGGCGATTCGCAGAAATATCGCGCCACGGGTGCGCAGCTTAAGGAATATAGCGAGGAACTGAAGAAATATCTTTCCACTCAGTTTGCCGGCGAGGCCATAAAGTATTATGACACGGCGAATGTGGAGGAGAGCGAGGATCCTCAAAAATATCCGGAATTGACTCATGTGGAATTTGAGAAAATCAAAACCGACCTCAAGCGTCAGATTGAAGTTCGCAACGAGGATAAGGAGATGAATTCCGACGCTCCTTTCTCGAATGTGAATCCGAGCGCAATCTGATATTAGAGAAATCTTTTTGGCGGGAGCTTGCAGCTTCCGCAGGACGGTGTGTCAAATTACGGAAATTTGACACACCGTCCTTATTTTTGCGGAAGCTCGGAGGCTCCCGCCACGGGTGGTTTGGAGAAAAAGAAAAAAATATAAGGAAATTGGAATAAAAGAGGAAAAGAATTTGTAATTTTGTGAGTTGTAAAAGTCAAGGAAGATGTATTACAAATACGATTATCTTGTGATAGGTTCCGGGATTGCCGGAATGAGCTTCGCGCTGAAAGTTGCGCGTGAGGGGGGCAAGGTTGCGATGATCTGCAAGACCACCCTCGAAGAGGCTAACACCTATTTCGCCCAGGGAGGTGTGGCATCGGTGACCAACTTAGAGGTTGATGATTTTGACAAGCATATCAACGACACTATGATTGCGGGCGATTGGCTGAGCGATCCGAAGGCTGTTGAGAAGGTGGTGAAGAATGCCCCGGCTCAGATTCAGGAACTGATAGGCTGGGGGGTCGATTTCGATAGAAAGGAGAACGGAGAGTTTGACCTTCACCGCGAGGGGGGACATTGCGAGTTCCGTATCCTCCATCACGCCGACAACACGGGAGCGGAGATCCAGCAAAGCCTGGTGGAAGCGGTGAAGCGGAATCCGAATATCGATGTGTTCGAACATCATTTCGCTGTAGAGATAATCACCCAGCATCATTTGGGTAAGATAGTGACGCGGCGCACTCCCGACATCACCTGCTATGGCGCATACGTGCTAAACGAAGAGAATGAACGCGTGGATACCTTCCTTGCAAAAGTGACCGTGATGGCCACAGGAGGAGTGGGAGCCGTATATACCACTACCACTAATCCTCTCATCTCTACGGGCGACGGGATTGCTATGGTGTATCGCGCCAAGGGGAATGTGAAGGATATGGAATTCATACAGTTTCACCCCACGGCGCTCTATCATCCCGGCGACCGCCCCTCATTCCTGATCACGGAAGCTATGCGCGGATATGGCGCTGTGCTTAAAAATCTTGACGGGGAGGAGTTCATGCATAAATATGATCCGCGCCTCTCGCTGGCGCCACGCGACATAGTGGCGCGCGCCATAGATTCCGAGATGAAACTTCACGGCCACGACCACGTCTATCTTGACGTGACGCATAAAGACCCCGAGGAGACAAAGAAACATTTCCCCAATATTTATGAGAAATGCCTGTCGCTCGGCATAGACATAACAAAGGATATGATTCCCGTGGCACCGGCGGCCCATTATCTCTGCGGAGGAATAGAGGTTGACCTTGATGGACGGAGCAGCATCGACCGCCTTTATGCCGTGGGAGAATGCAGCTGCACCGGCCTGCATGGAGGCAACCGCCTTGCAAGCAATTCGCTCATAGAGGCTGTGGTGTATGCCGATGCCGCCGCCAAAGATGCTATGGAGCGGGTGAAAGGCATAGAACTTCGTGAGGATGTGCCGGAATGGAACGATGAAGGGACGGCGCATCCCGAGGAGATGGTGCTTATAACGCAGTCGGAAAAAGAGGTGAACCAGATAATGAGTTATTATGTTGGTATCGTAAGGAGCGACCTGCGCCTGAACCGAGCTTGGAACCGGCTCGACATCCTTTATCAGGAGACGGAGGCCCTGTTCAAGCAGAGCAAACCAACACGTCAGCTTTGCGAGCTCCGCAATATTATCAACGCCGGTTATCTGGTGATGCGTCAGGCTATGGAAAGAAAGGAGAGCCGTGGCCTGCACTTCACAGTGGATTACCCTCACCCAAAGAATGAAAAATGATTAGGAAAATCAAAAGAATAACAGGCCTCGCACTTGTATTGGCCCTCTCCGGAGGTGCCTTCGCGGAGGTGGCGCGCCAGAGCCACGAAGCATCGCTCAGCCGGAATCTAAATACCTTCAATGCTATTGTGAAGGAGCTCGACATGAATTATGTGGATTCGCTCAAGCCGGATGAAAGCATGCGCAAGGCCATCAATGCATTGCTGACCACCATCGATCCCTATACGGAATATTATAACACCGATGATCAGGAACAGCTTCAGCATCTCACCACCGGAGAGTTCGGAGGAATCGGGAGCTATATAATGCAGCGCGACGGCAAAAGCTATATATCCGGCCCGATGGAGGGAGCTCCCGCCGCGCGTGCCGGACTGAAGGCCGGTGACCATATAATCCGAATCGACACCACCGACGTGTCGGCAATGGGGAGCGATGCCGTGACAAAGCTTCTCAGGGGACAAGCCGGAACTACGGTCAATGTTACCGTTAAGCGTCCATTCGCCGCAGACAGCATAGTGAACGTGACTATCGAGCGCGCCAAGATTCAGGAGCAGAGCGTGCCTTATTCCGCTGTGAAGGGGAACACGGGCTATATCCGTATCACAAGCTTCATCGACAAGACTCCGCAGGAGGTGAGGAATGTGCTTGAAGGCTTTAAGGAGAATCCTCAGGTTGAGAATATCGTGCTCGACCTCCGTGGAAATGGAGGAGGGTTGGTTGAGAGCGCAGTGGAGGTGGTGAGCAATTTTGTTCCGAAGGGCACAGAAGTGTTCCGCATGAGATATAAGGACCCCTCCCAGGAGAAGATATACAAGACCACGCGCAATCCACTCTTCCCCGATATCCCGTTGGCTGTCCTTATCGATGGAGCCACAGCATCGGCCTCAGAGATTACTGCCGGAGCGCTTCAGGATCTCGACCGTGCCGTTTTGGTGGGGAGCCGAAGCTTCGGAAAAGGTTTGGTGCAGGCCACCCGGCCGTTGCCATATTCGGGCGTGCTTAAGATAACGGTGGCCAAATATTACATCCCTTCGGGAAGGCTCGTGCAGGCTCTCGACTGGTCGCACCGCAACCCGGATGGCTCGGCAGGGAGAGTGCCCGACAGCCTGACAAACGTGTATCACACATCCAATGGGCGCGAGGTCAGGGATGGAGGTGGACTGCGTCCGGATTCAACGGTGAATTGGGGGAATGTGAACAGGCTCGTGTATAATGCAGTGGCCGATAACTGGGTGTTCGATTTTGCCACTAAATATGCGGCCGAGCATCCCGATTTGCCGGCACCCGAAGAGTTTGAGATAAGCGACGAACTCTATGCGGATTTCAAGAAAAGCATTGACCCTGAGAAATTCAAATATGACAAGGTGTGCGAGGAAATGATGAAGGCCCTCCGCGAGACCGCCGAGGCCGAAGGTTATATGACAGATGAGACCAAAGCACAGATCGACACCCTCTCGAAACTGCTTACGCATAACCTTGATCACGACCTTGATACGCACCGCAAGGAGATTGAGGAATATCTTGGTTCGGAGATTGCGAGTCGTTATTATTATGACAAAGGGAAGATAGGTTATGAGCTTAACCGCGACAAGGGTTTCGACAAGGCTGTGGAGATCCTTAACGACAAGGCCCTCTATAATAAGATTCTTGCCGGTCCCGCGGCTAAAGATAAAAAGAAGAAATAGATGGAATTGAAGGAAGCCGACCTTCTCTTCGCCACCCCTGCGCGCATCGGGGCATTGGAGAAAGGTCTTAAAGATAAAAAATGCCGGAGGATTTTCCTCGGGGACTTGCCGGGGAGTTCTCCGGCAATGCTTTTTGGTGCGTTGCATAAGCAAGAGCCCCCGGCTCTGATCGTGATGGACGATATGGATTCAGCCGGATATATGTATCACGACCTTTGCCAAATTTTGGGTGAGGAAAACATCGCCGTTTTCCCGAGCGGATACAAACGCGACATAAAGTATGGGCAGCCCGACCCTCCCCAGCAGATCCTGCGCACCGAGACTCTTGATGCCCTCAGGTCTAAAAAAGGATTAAGATATGTGGTGAGCTACCCGGAAGCATTGGCAGAGAAGGTGGCCGACAGGAAGGATTTCGAGGTGGCGAGCGTGACGGTTAAGAGCGGTCAGAAACTCCTCCTTTCGGAATTGGTGGAGAAGCTGCGCCTCTTGGGCTTTCAGGAAACGGAATATGTGTATGAACCGGGACAATTTGCAAGACGCGGTTCTATTGTAGATGTCTATTCTTATTCCAACGAGCTCCCTTACCGAATCGACTTTTTCGACGATGAGGTGGATTCGATGCGAAGCTTCGAGGTTGAAACCCAGTTGAGCCAGGCACGTCACGAACAGGTCAGCATAGTGGCTCCCGGAGCCTCTGAAAGCGGAAGAAAGGGGATATCCCTTCTTGAATATATGGACAGCTCTACTGTGGTTTATTGCCGTAGCGTCTCTTATATGCTTTCACGTGTGAAGGCCATAGGGGAGGAGAGTTTCTCGGAATCTGCACTCATAGCGGATGAAGGCGACGCGGAATCGATGAAAAAAGTGGTGGATTACGCCATTTTTGAGCAACGCTTCGCGGAGATGAAGGGTGTGGAATTCAGCGCGGGCAACAGTGCCGGCGATTTCAAGGCAGACATGGCGATCGACTTCGGTTGCACTCCGCAGGCTCTCTATCACAAGAACTTCACGTTGATAGCCGACAGTTTCAGGGAATTCATCACCAAGGGCTACCGGATCTTCATTCTCAGCGACTCCGCTTATCAGGCCGACCGCCTTAAGGCTATCTTCGAGGACCGGGGGGATGATATAAAATTCACGGCCGTTGAGCGCACCGTCCATGAGGGGTTTGTGGATCATGAAGGCAAGAATTGTTTTTTCACCGACCATCAGATATTCGATCGTTTCCATAAATACAACCTTAAGAGCGACCGTGCGCGCAGCGGAAAACTTGCCCTTTCGTTGCGCGAACTGAACCAGATAGAGGTTGGCGACTACATAGTGCATATAGATCATGGGATAGGGCGCTTCGGCGGTCTTGTCCGCACTGATGTGAATGGACATCCGCAGGAGATGATAAAGCTCCTTTACCAGAACGATGACCTCATACTTGTGAGCATACATGCCCTCCATAAGCTATCGAAATACAGGGGGAAAGAGGGTGCGGTGCCGAAAATTAACAAATTGGGCACGGGAGCATGGAACCGCCTGAAAGAGAAGACCAAGACCAAGCTTAAGGATATAGCACGCGACTTGATAAAGCTCTACGCGCAGCGTCGTGAGGAGAAGGGACACGCATTCCAGCCCGACAGCTACCTGCAGCAGGAACTTGAGGCCAGCTTCATTTATGAGGACACCCCCGACCAGATGAAGGCCACGCAGGCTATAAAGGCTGATATGGAATCGGCCAAACCGATGGATAGGCTCATCTGCGGCGATGTAGGTTTCGGCAAGACGGAACTCGCCATACGCGCCGCCTTCAAGGCCGCCTGCGACTCGAAACAGACAGCTGTGCTTGTGCCAACAACCGTGCTTGCTATGCAACATTACCATACATTTGCCGAGCGTCTGAAAGACCTTCCGGTGAGGGTGGATTTCATATCGCGAGCCAGGAAACCGAAAGAGGTGAAGCAGATTTTGGCTGATCTGGCTGAGGGGAAGATAGATATCCTTATCGGCACCCACAAGATAATTGGCAAAGGTGTTAAGTTCAAGGACCTTGGACTTCTCATAATTGATGAGGAACAGAAGTTTGGCGTTGCCGTGAAGGAGAAGCTGAAGCAGATGAAGGTGAACGTAGATACGCTCACCATGAGTGCCACCCCGATTCCGCGCACATTGCAGTTCTCCCTTATGGGGGCTCGCGACCTGAGCTCGTTGAACACCCCTCCGGCCAACCGTCACCCGATAGTGACCAATGTGAGCACATTCGACGACGATGTGATAACTGAGGCTGTGAATTTCGAGCTGAGCCGTAACGGACAAGTATTCTTTATCTCCAACCGCATAGAGAATCTTGCATATATAGAGAATACCCTGCGCCGCCTGATACCGAACATCCGCATAGTGACGGCGCACGGCCAGATGCCCCCGGAGAAAGTGGAGCAGGCTATAATGGATTTCTCCAACCATGATTATGATGTGTTGCTCTCCACAACCATAGTTGAGAACGGCATCGACATGCCCAATGTCAACACCATAATGGTGAATAATGCCCAGAACTTCGGTCTGAGCGAACTGCATCAGCTTCGCGGACGTGTAGGCCGCAGCAACCGTAAGGCTTTCTGCTATCTCCTTGTTCCTCCTGGGCAACCGCTGACGCCCGTTGCCCGTCGCCGCCTGCAGGCGATAGAAAGCTTCAGCGACTTGGGTGCCGGAATACATATCGCGATGCAGGATCTCGACATTCGCGGAGCCGGGAATCTGTTAGGTGCGGAGCAGAGCGGATTCATAGCCGACCTTGGATATGAGGCCTACCAGAAGATATTGAAAGAATCGGTGATAGAGCTCAAGACCGAAGAGTTTGGCGACACTTTCACCGACCTGAGCGCGGGACAGGAAGATGAGTTCACTTCCGATTGCACCATCGAGAGCGACCTTGAACTTCGTTTGCCGGCAGAGTATGTGCCTCAGGAGCATGAACGCATCTCGCTATACCGTCAGCTCGACAATATGGAACGGGCGGAGCAGACACAGGAATTTCGCAATCAATTGCGCGACCGGTTCGGCGCAATTCCGGAAACCACAGAAGAGCTGATAAAGGTTGTGCCGCTGCGCTTATCCGCCAAACGGTTGGGTATAGAGAGGCTGGTATTGAAGGGAGGCAAGATGCGAGCCTATTTCGTAGGAGACGACAACAAAGCCTATTACGGAAGCAAAGCCTTCGGCCGCGTATTGGGCTGGATGCAAAAGAATATGCTCCGTTGCAACCTGAAAGAGGTCAATGGCCGCCGCCTCATCTTGGTTGATAAAGTCTCCACCGTAAGCGAAGCCCTCGATGTCCTCACCGGAATAGAAGTAACTGAAGCGATATAAACGTATGACATAAACAGAAGAGGATATGCCGGATTGAACTGACATACCCTCTTCTGATATCTGCTTAGGCTCTGATGCCTGCTTGTGCGGTTTCTTTGCCGTTAGTTCTTCTTAGCGAGGAGGTCGCGGATTTCGGTGAGAAGCACTTCCTCTTTAGTGGGAGCGGGTTCCGGCTCGGGAGCGGCTTCCTCAGCGGCTTTCTCTTTCTTCATGAACTTGGTGGTGTAGCGGATGGCCACAAAGATGGAGAGGGCGATGATGAAGAAGTCAACGATATTCATGATGAATGTTCCGTAATTGATTGCAACCTCTTCCACAGCGGCCACTCCGTTGGCGGCATCCTCAGCCCGGCCCTCGGTGATGACATATTTGAGGTCGGCATAGCTTGCGCCGCCGGTGCATACAGAAATAATCGGCATAATGATGTCGTTGACCAAAGAGGTGACAATCTTGCCGAAAGCCCCGCCGATGATAACACCGATAGCCATGTCAACCACGTTGCCCTTAAGGGCGAAATCCTTGAAATCCTGAATAAATTTTCCCATAGTGAAAAGCGAATATGAAAATTTTTTAATATTAATTAAGATATAGTTTGGGCGGAATTTACATTGCCACATCCCGGGAAACGTTATCGCTCCTGCGGAGATAAAAAATGGGAAGCAATGTAAAAACTCTACAAATATAAACCGAATCAGGGCAAAATGTTCAAAATAAGTTAAAACAAAATTAAAAAGGGGTTGATTTTTTGTTATTGATAGAGTAAATGTCAGAAAAAATTGCTAAATTTGCAGTTGAAAAACATGAAAGCACAGCAAAATCATAACCCAATATATTAATAACATATATTAATTCAAAAACAATGACAAAGATTGGTATCAACGGCTTTGGCCGCATCGGACGTTTCGTGTTCCGCGCCTCTACAAAGAGAGATGACATCGAGGTAGTTGCAATCAACGACCTTCTTCCCGTAGATTACATGGCATACATGCTCAAGTATGACACAATGCACGGACGTTTCGACGG
>CAMWXH010000002.1 GCA_947178165.1 uncultured Porphyromonadaceae bacterium
ATCTGTCAGGCAACATTTTTAAAAATAAGTTAAAATATCATTCAAAATTAATTAAATTATCTTTCTTTTACCACATTTTAGCTAACTTTGCAGTGAAAGAATTATAAAAAGTCTATTATTTGAGTTGAGAGGCCAAATCAATTTAGCTTGATATCCTCTGATTTGTAAGATAAAAATTATGAAAATAATATATAGAATCTTAGTTCTGTTTTCCTTTTTTCTACCGGCATTATGCGCTCAGTCAGTTGAAAAAAATTCGGAATTTGTAGTAGTTATTGATGCCGGCCATGGGGGCAATGATACGGGTGCCGTTGACAATGGCGTAAAGGAAAAGGATATTAATTTATCGGTGGCTAAATATCTTCAGGAAGAATTGCAGAAAAAGATAAAGGGCATAAAGGTTGTAATGACCCGAAGCAACGATACCTTCGTGACATTACAAGGGCGTGCCGACATTGCCAATCGTAATCGGGCAGACCTTTTTATCTCAATCCATACAAATTCAGTTGATGCTAAGAATCCGAACCGAAAAAGTGTAGCCGGAACTTCAGTTTATGCTTTGGGACTTCATAAGGATAAGGATAACCTGAATGTGGCCAAACGAGAAAATTCAGTGATTGAGCTGGAAAAGAATCATGAGGAGAAATACAGCGGCTTTGATCCTTCAAAAGATGAGTCATATATAATTTTTGAAATGGCTCAGAAAAAGAATCTTGAACAAAGTCTGAAATTCGCTAATTTCGCTCAGAAACAGCTCGTTAACAAGGCCGGAAGAAAAGACAGGGGGGTAAAGCAAGCCGGATTCTGGGTGTTATGGGCAACCTCAATGCCGGCAGTGCTTGTTGAACTCGATTTTATCTGTAATCCCACTTCTGCTGCTTTTATGGGCTCAACAGAGGGAGAGAAAAAGATGGCGGAGGCATTGTCGAACGCTGTGGTTCAATATTATAACTCCATAAGGCCTTCATTAGGAGAAAAAAGGGTTTCGCTAAATTCAACTAAAAAAGATAACAAACCGCCTGTTTCACAAAGATATCTTGCCGCTTCCGAAAGTAAAAATAGCGTATCTTCAACCCGCTCAGCCGTTTCTCAAAAAAAAAGTGAAGCTGACTCTGAAAACAGCAAGGGAGAGCTGGCTGTGGTGACAAAGAGTAAACGAAACGATATTCCTCCTAAATATAACTCAACCCAGGAGAATGGACGTCGGACCACCACAGCAAGGAAGCGACGTTCTGCCTCATCAAAAGTGGCCTCTGACAGAAGGAATGTTGAAACTTCCTCTATTGTGGTTAAGTCGGAAAATGACTATATGGCGAAAGTCAATGAAAAAAAGCCGGCTGTGAAACAAGAGAAAAAAGAGGTGATTAAAGAAACTCCGAAGGAGAGGAAAAAAAGGTTAGCTCTTGAGAAAAAGAGAAAAGATAAAGAGCTTAAAGAGAAGGAGGCTTTACGCAAGAAGGAAGCCAAAGCTCGTGAACAACAAGCGAAAAAAGAGAAAGAGAATAAGGAGGTCCAAAAAAATTCCTCTAAGAATAATAAATCCAACATGAAGATTGTTGTTAATAAAGATGGATCGGTTGCCAAAACGAGTTCATCGAGAAACGTTAATTCAAATTCCAGCTCCTCAGTTGAAGTGAAGAAAAGAAAATCACTAAATTCAAGAAAACAATAAAAAAGGATTAATTCAATTTCACCTCTTTGATGAAAAGGATGGTACCATTAATCAAAATATTGAAACATTAGGTTATGAAAAAAATATTTAACAAAGAATTTAAGATTGGAATCTTTGTGATTCTTGCAATCCTCATCCTCATATTCGGAATTGATTATCTCAAAGGGATTAATCTTTTCAACCCGGCTAATTTCTATTATGCCAATTATGAGAATGTACAAGGACTTGAGGTTGCTTCTCCTGTCACCTGTAACGGATATAAGATAGGACAAGTAAGAGAAATTACATTCGACTACGATCATCCCGGAAAAGTCAAAGTTCAACTTGCGCTAAACAAGGAGGTCAAGATTCCGGAGAATTCAAAAGCTATCATTGCGTCCACTCTTCTAAGCGGATCATACATAGACCTCAAAATGGGAGATAGCAAAAAGATGATACCCATGGGTGGAAATATACAGCCCGCAACCACTCCCGATCTTATGGCCACCGTAAGCAATGATATAATGCCGGCTGTTAATGAAATGCTCCCAAAAATCAATGCCATAATGGATAATCTTGATGCCGTTACATCTAATCTGGCTGTGTTGTCAAGTGATCCTGCCCTTGGAAATTCCATAAAAAGATTAAACGGAATCACCGGAAACGTAAATTCCATTACAGATAATTTCAATACAATTTCATTTGGACTTAAAAGTCAGGTTCCTTCAATAATGAATAATGTGGGACGAATCACATACGGTCTTGACACAGTTGCCGCCAATCTGGGACTTCTGTCAGCGCAGCTCAGGACACTTCCTTTAAATGCAACAATGGATAATGTGAACCAAATCACTGAAAATCTCACACGATTCTCAAATCAACTCAATGATCAGAAATCTTCATTAGGGATGCTGATGAACGATCCGGAATTATATAACAGATTAAATTCCGTGGCCGCTAATGTTGATTCTCTTATAGTTGATATTAAGAAGAACCCCAAAAGATATATCAGCATTAAACTTCTTTAAAATTTAATTTACCGACTTAAGTTGAGATGCATTTTTAATGGAATTTCCGTCCATTAAAGATGCATCTATTTTTTCTTGACAAGCACAATGTGGTTTTCTTTTACTCTCAAAATAGCAAAGGGTGAATTTTATCCTTGCTATTTAGAATGAATCTAAATAATATTATTATATTTTATTATTCTAAACTTCTGAAATATACGTATTTGCTATTTATTACAGCAATAACACAAGATTATAGCATTGAAATTAATAATTTGATATTTCGAGATTTACCCTTAAAGGAACAGTTAGCAAAATAATTGAAGATAAAATTTATAAAAGGCTTAATATCAAATTTGTAACATAAAAATGAGAATTGCAAGAGAAAGATAATTTTTTTTTATGCTAAATTCTTTATTATTTTGTATTCTGAAAAGGATGCGGTTGTCATAACTCCTTCCACATCTTTAAAGCAATCGGACTAACTCACCGAAAGCAACTCAAAAACTCAAACTCAAACTACAAATCTGAGAATGGACAATGATTTCAAACTAAAATGGAGCAAATGTCTTGACCTCATTAAAGCCAACATAGGCAATGAGCGTTTTGATGTTTGGTTCAGTGAGACCACTCCCGAATCCTTTTCGGATGACACCATAGACCTGCGAGTGCCTTCACAATTCTATGTGGAGATCTACGAGAAAGATTTCATTAACCTGATCCGTGCGGCTTTGCGGCACGTATTTGGAAGAGAAATAAATATTGCATACCAGTTTTCCGTAATTGCAAACGACAAAAGTTCGGATGTGAAAATGGAGGGTCCCGCTCATGCAAAAATTCTAAAAAATAAATTGGTGCAATCATACGAAAATGCACCAATCCAGAATAGGACTCCTGATTTTGACCCGCAACTTGTTTCAAGCCTCACTTTTGAGAATTATTGTGTGGGTGAAAGCAACCGTCTGCCGGTCACTATTGCAGAATTTATTGCCAACAATCCGGGACAAGCTGAATTTAATCCATTCTTTTTATATGGCAATGTAGGGGTTGGCAAAACCCATCTTGCCCAGGCAATTGGAATAAGGATTAAGGAGAAAAACCCTAATGCCAAAGTGTTGTATGTGCCTGTAAAGCAGTTCCAGACACTATATGCCAATGCTACAATAAAAAAGGAGATTCCCGCATTCATCAATTGGTTTCAGCAGATGGATGTTCTTCTCTTCGATGATTTGCAAGAACTTGCCCATAAACCTGGTACGGCAGAAGCCTTATTCCCGATTTTCAACCACCTACAGCAGAACAAGAAGAATCTTATATTCACGTGCGACCGCCCTCCAATGGAGCTTGACGGAATAGCTGACCGTTTGATAGATCGCTTCAAGTGGGGTGTGACCGAGCGACTTCCGAATCCTGACTATGAACTGAGAAAGAAGATTCTCGCCTTCAAAGCTAAGAAAAATGGTTTGGATCTTCCAGAGGAGGTGACTGACATCATTGCATCCTCAGTCAATGGCTCCGTAAGGGAGATGGAGCAGATAGTGATGAGAATGCTCACAAGATCAATTGTCAAGAATGCGCCAATAACAATTGAGCTTGCTCAAGAGGCAATGGTGGATGTGATAAAGACGCCCGAGAAAAAAACAATCAATTTCGATATGATTGTGGAAACCACGGCAGAACACTTCAATCTAAGCCCGGATGCCATTTTCTCTCGAAGTCGCCTCCGCGACATAGCTGATGCACGTCAGGTGATAATGTACCTTACTCATAAGCACACCCGGCTCTCTTCCCCGGCAATCGGGCATAAGCTTAACCGAAAACATGCCACAGTCTTACACGGCATAAATTCCATTAAAGACAGGCTGAGTTATTGTAAAGAGCTTTATGAATTGATCACCTCAATAGAATCTGATCTTCTTTAAGCAACCATATTTGCGACTCCATACTGAAAATAAACGGTATGGAGTCGTTTTTTTTACTATTTTAAGATGAGATGTTGAATGTAAGCTAAGAATATTTGGTTAATTTTTGAGTTATTTGTAATTTTGCATTCATACTCTCTCAGAAGAAAAAAGTTCTAAAAGATTCTCGTAATGAAAACGAACGTAGCAGTATTTTTCGGAGGACGCTCCGTAGAACATGAGATTTCTGTTATCTCAGCCCTTCAGGCCATAAATGCCTTTAATAAAGAGAAATATAACATTATTCCAATATATATATCTAAACAGGGGAGATGGTTTACCGGAGAGAATCTCCTCAACATACGCAATTACCGCGATTTGAATAAGCTCACTCAGGATGCTGAAGAAGTTTTCATGCGTCCCGAATATGGAGACTACAACCTATATAAAGTGAATATGGGCAGGTTCTCAAAAAAGAACCCTGTGGTTGCAGAGCTGCATGCTGTGATTCCGGTGCTTCATGGAACAAACGGTGAGGATGGCATTTTCGAGGGCGTACTGGAAACAATTGGCATTCCGTTTGCCGGTTGCAACACGCTTTCGAGTGCAAATGGAATGGATAAGATCACAATGAAGATGATACTTCGCGAGTGTGGAATTCCTGTGGTTGACTATGTTTGGTTCACCGACCGCGAATGGATTGCCGACAAAGAAGCTATAATCAGCAAAGTTGAAAGCAAACTTTCATATCCGGTCATTGTGAAGCCTGCTAATCTTGGTTCCAGTGTCGGAATAGGGAAGGCCTCTAACAGGGATGAACTTATTGACCGCATCAATACTGCAGAAAAGTTTTCGCAAAGAATCATTGTTGAGCACATGATCGAGCAACTTAAAGAGATAAATTGCTCTGTTCTGGGAGAAGCTGATGATCATATATCTTCCGTGTGTGAAGAGCCTATTAAGACCGGAGACTTCCTCTCCTATGAAGATAAATATATGGGAGGACATAAAGGCGCAACAGGAATGCAAGCGAGCGATAAGCGAATTCCCGCAGATCTTTCCGATGAGATGAGCAAGCGCATACAGCATCTTGCAGGCGAGACTTTCCGAGTGCTTTCATGCCATGGGGTTAGCCGTATAGATGTAATGGTAGATGAAAAGGATAACTCCATATATGTGAATGAAATTAATACTATTCCGGGTTCCTTGTCTTTCTACTTATGGGAGGCATCCGGAATTACATTCGAGCAACTGATGGACCGCTTGGTTGCACTTGCTCTCAAACGAAAAAGAGATACCGACCGCAAGACATTCACTTACGATCAGAACATATTCGCTCTTGGCGGAGGCGTGAAAGGTGCCAAGGGTGCTAAAGGTGGTAAATTCTAAAAAGCCATTTAAATTGAAAAAGAATTATGAAGAATTTTAAAGAATATAGCAAACAGCTAAGTCTCTCCGACATAAATAAGGAGATGCTGGAAGTATGGGATGACCATTCCCTTTTTGAGTCCAGCATGAAAGAGAGGGAAGGATGCCCCACATTCGTTTTTTATGAAGGTCCTCCAAGTGCAAACGGCATGCCCGGCATTCATCATGTGATGGGCCGTACCATCAAGGATATATTCTGTCGATATAAAACAATGAAGGGTTTCCATGTAAAAAGGAAAGCCGGATGGGACACCCATGGGCTGCCTGTGGAACTCGGGGTGGAGAAAAGCCTCGGAATCACTAAAGAGGATATCGGCAAGAAAATATCAGTTGATGAATATAACGCCGCCTGCCGTCGTGAGGTGATGAAATATACTAAAGAATGGACCGACCTGACGCATAAGATGGGGTATTGGGTTGATCTTGAGCACCCATATATCACCTACGATAACAAATATATCGAATCCGTATGGTGGCTTTTGGGCGAACTGTATAAGAAGGGATATCTGTATAAAGGATATACAATCCAGCCTTATTCGCCGGCTGCCGGAACCGGACTAAGTTCACACGAACTTAATCAGCCCGGATGCTACCGCGATGTGAAGGATTTAACAGCCACAGCCCTTTTCACTATAAAGGACCCCAAAGAGGAGATGAACGGCTGGGGAACACCCTGCTTTATGGCATGGACCACTACTCCGTGGACACTTCCTTCAAACACAGCCCTTTGTGTCGGGCCTAACTTTGATTATGTGGCTATTCGCACATATAATCCTTATACCGCCGAAAAAATCACAGTTATTATGGCCGAGGTTCTCGTGCCCTCTTATTTCAAGAAAGAGGGAGCCGAAAAGACCCTCGAGGATTATAAGCACGGCGACAAGGTGATTCCATATCAAATCGTTGGAAAATGGAAGGGTTCAGAACTTGTCGGAATGAAATATGCTCAGCTAATGCCATGGGTTAAGCCAGTAGAAAAAATGACAGATTTTGCTCCTGACTACGTTAAGGATTATGCTGACAATAATCCTGATAAAATCTTCACAGTTGGAGCTGATAAGTTTGTTGAACTCGAATCTGAGGCATTCCGTGTGATTCCCGGAGATTATGTTACAACGGATGATGGTACCGGAATAGTTCATATTGCACCGACGTTCGGTGCGGATGATGCCAAGGTGGCAAAGGCCGCCGGAATCCCGTCATTATTCATGGTGAACAAAAGAGGAGAGACCCGTCCGATGGTTGATCTTACCGGTAAATTCTATCTTATCTCCGAGCTTGCCGATGAGTTTGTTAAAGATTGCGTGAATGTTGATCTTTATGGCCAATATCAGGGCGAATATGTGAAGAATGCATACGATCCTCAATTCTCACCCGGAGGGAAATATGATGAAGAAGCGGCTAATAAAGCTGAAGATTTGAATGTGCGTCTTTGCATGGCTATGAAACAGGATGGACGCGCATTCCGCATGGAAAAGCATGTCCATAATTACCCGCACTGCTGGCGCACGGATAAGCCGGTGCTGTATTATCCACTCGACAGCTGGTTCATCAGGACTCCACAGGCTCGTGAACGTCTCATTGAACTTAATAATACCATTCAGTGGAAACCTGCGTCAACAGGATCAGGCCGTTTTGGCAAATGGCTTGAAAATGTTCAGGACTGGAACCTCTCAAGAAGTAGATATTGGGGCACACCGCTTCCAATATGGCGAACTGAAGATGGCAAGGAGGAAGTATGCATAAGTTCATACGAGGAATTGTCTTCCAGAATTGATGATGCAGTGAAAGCAGGTGTCATGAAGAGCAATCCTTTAAAGGATAAAGGATTTGTTCCCGGCGATAACACACAGGAGAATTATGACAAGATAGATTTGCATCGCCCTTACGTGGATGAGATAATTCTTGTTTCCGAAACAGGCAAACCTATGAAACGTGAGACAGACCTTATAGATGTTTGGTTTGATTCGGGAGCTATGCCATACGCTCAGATTCACTATCCGTTTGAAAATAAGGAATTGCTTGACACCAAAGAGGTGTATCCGGCCGACTTTATTGCAGAGGGTGTTGACCAGACACGCGGATGGTTCTTCACGCTTCATGCAATTGCCGGAATGATCTTTGACTCTGTGGCATATAAGACTGTAATTTCCAATGGCCTTGTGCTTGACAAATTCGGCAACAAGATGTCGAAGAGACTTGGTAATGCTGTCGATCCGTTCAATAATATTGAAAAATTTGGATCTGACGCTGTTCGCTGGTATATGATTTCCAATTCATCACCTTGGGATAATCTCAAGTATGATGAAGAGGGTGTAAAAGAGGTCTCTAAAAAGCTTTTCGCTACACTCTATAATACATATAAATTCTTTGCACTCTATGCCAATGTGGATGGCTTCACCGGTTCGGAACCGCAGCTCCCTTCTGAAAAGCGTCCTGAAATAGATCGCTGGATCCTTTCTCTCCTTAATTCATTGGTTGCTGAAGTGACCGCTGATCTTGATGACTATGAACCGACGAAGGCAGCGAGAGCAATAGAGGAGTTTGTAAATGACAATCTCAGCAACTGGTATGTGCGTCTTAATCGTCGCCGTTTCTGGGCAGGAGAGATGAATGATGATAAGCTTTCCGCATATCAGACTCTCTATGCCTGTCTGAAGACTGTTGCCCTTCTGATAGCACCTTTTGCTCCTTTCTATGCAGACCGCCTTTATTCAGACCTGATTGCTCCGGCTGAAGAGAAAGAGGGATATACATCCGTTCACCTTGCCGATTTCCCGGTTTCAGATCCTGCCTTGATCGACAAGAAGCTTGAAAACAGAATGGGCCTTGCTCAGATTGTAACTTCAAATGTTCTTGGTCTTCGCAGAAAAGTGAATCTTAAAGTGCGCCAGCCGCTCCAGACCCTTCTTATTCCGGTTATAGATGCAAACCAGAAGGAGGACATGAAGAAAATCCAGGATATTATTCTTGATGAAGTGAACGTTAAGGAGATCAAACTCGTTGATAACGAAGAAAGCGGTCTTGTGAAAAGAGTCAAAGCCGATTTCAAGAAGCTGGGACCGAAGTATGGAAAGGTAATGAAAGATCTTGGAAAAGCGATTGCAGGGATGTCGCAGAAAGAAATCGCCGAACTTGAAAAGAACGGATCATTCACTTTTGAATCCATAACGGGTGCTCCTGTTATCACGTCAGAAGATGTGGAAATTATTCCGGAAGATATTCCTGGATGGCTTGTGGCAAATGATGGAAACGTTACGGTTGCACTTGATGTCACCGTCACTCCCGAACTGAAAAATGAAGGAATGGCAAGAGACCTCATCAATCGTATTCAGAATATCCGGAAGGCATCAGATTTCGAGATAACCGATAAGGTGTCGGTTGAGCTCACTCCAACTGAAAGCGTGAAGGAAGCACTCGAACAATTTGCCGAGTATATTGCCGCTCAGGTGCTTGCCGACGACATTCGGCTTGCTGAACTCGAGCCGGGAGAAGGTGTTACGGAGCTTGACATTGATGGCGAAAAAATTCTTGCTAAGGTGACAAGAAAATAAGATCTCTCATGACAGAAAATCGAATTTTATCAGATTGCAAAAAGCCATCCGGTCTTTCGGCCGGGTGGCTTGCCCTAATTATAATCCTTGGCGTGATAATCGCGGATCAGGCATTGAAGATATGGGTTAAGACCTCTTTCTATCTTGGCGAGGATTTAGCCGTGACCTCCTGGTTTCAGTTAAAATTTATTGAAAACAATGGCATGGCATTCGGGATGGAGCTATGGAATAAACTTGTGCTTACATTCGGAAGAATAGTCGCTGTGTGTCTTTTTATATGGTTCCTATATAAAATTAAGGCCACCACCCAGATCAGAAGAGGCTTCATTGTCTGCGTCGCCTTGATCACGGCAGGCGCGGCAGGGAATATTTTTGATTGTGTTTTCTATGGCGTGATTTTCAATAACCCGATGCCCCCGGAAGTTGCAACAATTTTTCCTCCCGACGGCGGTTATTCCACATGGTTTGAAGGACGCGTGGTTGACATGCTCTATTTCCCTTTTTTCGATTTTTATTGGCCTGAATGGGTTCCCGTTGTAGGTGGAAGATATTATGAATTCTTTGCATATATATTCAATTTGGCAGATTCTGCAATATGTGTAGGAGTTGCTTTATTGATTTTCTTCTATTCCAAGGATGCCACACTTGCTTTTAAAGCAATAAGCAAGAATCCGGATTTAACTGATAATTAATCCTTTGTCAAGATGTTTAGAAAAATCTTTTCAAGATATATTGCATTATTCTTTTCCCTTCTTGTTGTGGCCTGTTCCGACCGCCCTGAAAATATACCGTCTGATTCAAAGATGGTTAAAGTCATGGCCGATATGGAGATGGCACAGGCTTACGTGCAATCAAAAGGTTACCGGGATAATAATGCGGAGAACAGGGAGAGGATACTCAAATATGTGCTTGAAAAGAATGGAATGACAAGAGAGGATTTTGACAGCACGCTTTCTTGGTATGGAAGGCATATTGACAAGTATGACGACCTTTACGCAAAAGTTGATAAAGAGCTTGCACGAAGGGAATCAAAAATATCTGGCAATAACGCTGAGATGCTTTCAAACGACTTGTGGCCATATTCAAGATATCTTGTGATTTCATCAAAATCATCTTCCGACAATCTCTCATTTCGTATTCCAACATCAGAAGTTGAGAAAGGAGACAGATTGTCATGGAAATTCAGGTTGAATATGCCGACAGATGGAAACGCGATGTTCGGTGTGAAATATACTGACGGCACCATGTCCTATGTCACCCAAAACCTGAGTGGCGACAATATTGAAGTCTCTTTGCAAACAGATTCTGCACGCAGAGTGAAAGATATTTTCGGAAATCTTAAAGTGAATATCGTTCGCTCATTTGTCGGCCTTGACAGTTTAACCCTCTCGGCGGCTCCGTTTGACAGCACAATTTATTACCGTATCAGTTCAGCAAAAAGATTTTCAGGACCTAAAGCAAAAATTAAAAAGCCGGAGAAGAAGGATTCTATTGTCACAGTAAAAGATTCCTTGAATTCATTTCAAAAAAGAAGCGAGTGATGAGTGAGCAAAGAATTGACGGCTATCTTAGCAGGAAATTGACAGTTGATCGCCTGAACGGCGATATTAACGAGTTTAGTCTCCATATAGTCAAACCTGTTTATTCGGAGAATGAAAATCCGCAATCCGAGGGAATTTCCCGGTTGCGGATTTTTATGTCTGATTTCATTTTGGAGCCATACACGTCAGAAATTCCTTATATTATATATGTTGATGTGCCTCTCATAATTAAAGAGATTTCCCTTGGGAAATTCATGCTTACAGTGCAGGAAACATGATAAGGGCAATGCAATTTACCGGTTTTTCCTATTGAAAAGATTATTACAGATAAGTTTCAAGTTACGCCTCACATAAAATCGGATAAAACTTGAAAATGTGATAAAACTTTTTTAAATTTGTAACGGAATAATACAGCTATTTGAGGTAGCATATTTTTCTATTAGGAAAGTATAAAATAACCTTCTAATCATAATTCATGAAAACAGAACTTATTACATTATCCTCCGAGTGGCCGGAGATGAGTGATTTTGTAGAAGGCATTCGCAGGGCACCCGACAGAGGTTACACCCTTACGCCTGAAAAAACCATTACAGCCTTAAAGAATGCCTTGAGGTATCTTCCGGAGGAGCTTCATGAGAAAGCCGCTCCCGAGTTTCTTGAGGAACTCCGCACCCGTGGACGTGTTTATGCCTATCGCTGGCGTCCAAAAGGTGATCTGAAAGCAAAGCCCATTGATGAATACAAAGGGAAATGTCTTGCCGGAAAGGCTTTTCAGGTTATGATTGATAACAATCTTTGTTTCGATATTGCCTTATATCCATACGAGCTTGTAACATACGGTGAAACGGGCCAGGTTTGTCAGAACTGGCTTCAATATAGATTGATAAAGAAATATCTTGAGGAGCTGACTGAAAATCAGACGTTAGTTGTTGAATCGGGTCATCCTCTCGGACTGTTCCCTTCCAAGCCGGATGCTCCGCGTGTCATCATCACTAACGCAATGATGGTTGGTCTTTTTGACAATCCGCATGATTGGCATGAGGCAATGCAGATGGGTGTGGCCAACTACGGTCAGATGACAGCTGGAGGCTGGATGTATATCGGGCCGCAGGGAATAGTGCATGGCACGTTCAACACCCTTCTCAATGCAGGGAGAATGAAACTTGGAGTGCCCCAGGATGGAGATTTGCGTGGTCATCTTTTTGTTTCTTCCGGATTAGGAGGCATGAGTGGCGCTCAGCCCAAAGCTGCCGAGATTGCAGGCGCCGCCGCAATCATTGCAGAGGTTGACCTTTCAAGAATTGAAACAAGAAAGAATCAGGGCTGGGTCAAAGAGGTAACTGATGATATTGAAGAAGCTTTCCGTTTGGCAGAGGAAGCAATGAAGAAAGGCGAGCCTACATCAATTGCATATCACGGCAATGTGGTTGACCTTTTGGAATATGCTGTGGAACACAATAAGAAAATAGAGCTCCTTTCCGACCAGACATCTTGCCATGCAGTGTATGAAGGTGGATATTGTCCGGCAGGAATCACATTCGAGGAAAGGACAAGATTGCTTCACGAAGATCCGGAAGAATTCCGTAAAAAGATAGATGAAACACTCAAGCGTCATTACAATGCTATCAAGACTCTTGTGGAGAGAGGCACCTACTTCTTTGATTATGGCAACTCCTTCATGAAGGCAATATATGATGCCGGCGTAAAAGAGATCTCAAAGAATGGCATTGATGAGAAAGATGGTTTCATCTGGCCCTCATACGTTGAGGATATAATGGGACCGATGCTGTTTGACTTCGGTTACGGTCCTTTCCGTTGGGTATGCCTGAGTGGAAAACATGAGGATTTGGTAAAAACTGATAAGGCAGCCATGGAATGTATCGACCCGAATCGTCGCGGCCAAGACATGGATAACTATAACTGGATTCGCGATGCAGAGAAGAATGCATTGGTGGTAGGCACGCAAGCACGTATCCTTTATCAAGATGCAATGGGACGTCTCCGAATTGCCCTTAAATTCAATGAAATGGTAAGAAACGGAGAAGTTGGCCCAATAATGTTAGGACGCGATCATCACGATGTGAGCGGAACAGATTCACCCTTCCGTGAAACTTCCAACATAAAAGATGGCTCAAACGTAATGGCAGATATGGCTGTTCAATGTTTTGCCGGAAACTGCGCCCGCGGAATGAGTCTTGTCGCACTTCATAACGGAGGCGGCGTAGGAATTGGGAAGGCCGTCAACGGAGGATTCGGAATGGTATGTGATGGTTCCGAACGTGTTGACGAGATTCTGCGTCAGGCTATGCTTTGGGATGTCATGGGCGGCGTGGCCCGAAGAAGCTGGGCACGTAATGAGAATGCCATGGCTACCGTAAAGGAATGGAATGAAACGCAGGCTGAGAACGGATTTATGATTACCGAACCATTTATTGCCGATGAAGAGGCTTTAAGAAACCTTATATCTAAATGAAAAAAATAGTGGAATGCGTCCCTAATTTTTCTGAGGGTCGCGACCGAAAGGTTATTGATGCGATAACTGCCGAGATTGAAAAGGGTGGAGAAGTCAAGCTGCTCGATGTTGATCCGGGCGAAGCAACCAATAGAACAGTGGTTACTTTTGTGGGTGAACCGGAGGCTGTGGTTGAAGCCGCATTGCGCGGAATGAAGAAGGCCGCCGAGCTTATCGATATGAGCAAGCATCATGGCGCACACCCCAGGATGGGTGCCACAGATGTTTGTCCGATAATTCCGGTTAGCGGTATCACGCTTGAGGAATGCGCTGAAATTGCCCGGAATCTTGCAAAACGAGCTTCTGAAGAGCTTAACATCCCTTGCTACTGCTATGAGGCCGCAGCATTTACCCCTGAAAGGAAGAACCTTGCAGTTTGCAGGGAGGGTGAATATGAAGGATTGGCAGAGCGTATGGGAAACCCCGAAAAAGGACCTGATTTCGGCAACAGGCCCTTCGATGACGGAGTGGCAAAAACCGGATGCACCGCTGTCGGTGCACGTGACTTCCTGATCGCGGTTAACTTTAATCTCAACACCACCTCCACAAGAAGGGCAAATGCGATAGCTTTCGATGTCCGTGAAAAGGGACGTCCAATGAGAGAGGGCGGAAAACCGAATGGCAAACCGATGAAGGATGAGAATGGTGAAACAATCATGATCCCCGGAACGCTTAAAAGCACAAAGGCTATTGGATGGTTCATTGATGAATACGGTATAGCTCAAGTTTCGATGAACATAACCGATATGGGTGTTACTCCTCTTCATAAAGCATTTGATGAAGTTTGCCGCGCCGCTGCCGCCAGAGGTATTCGCGTTACGGGCACGGAGATAGTAGGACTTGTGCCAAAACGTGCTTTGCTTGAAGCAGGAAAACATTATCTTCGTCTCCAACAGCGCTCACTTGGCCTACCGGAAGAAGAGATAATAAGGATAGCAGTTAAATCAATGGGGCTGGATGAACTCAAACCGTTCCTTCCGGAAGAGAAGATCATCGAATATATGCTTGAAGCAGGCAAAGAATCTAAGAAATTGGTTGATTTGACCTGCAAGGAATTTGCCGATGAAACAGCTTCTGAATCTCCAGCTCCCGGCGGTGGCTCTATTTCAGCATATATGGGCGCCCTTGCTGCCGCATTAGGCTCAATGGTCGCTAATCTCTCTGCGCATAAAGCAGGATGGGACGACAGATGGGAAGAATTTTCCGATGTTGCGGTCAAAGGCCGTGAGCTGCAAGATCAGCTCATTCACTTGGTTGATGAAGACACCGAGGCTTTCAATAAGATTATGGCTGTATTTGCCATGCCTAAAAAGACACCCGAAGAGAAAGCCGCAAGAGCCGCTGCAATGGAAGAGGCAACCCTCTATGCCACTCAAGTGCCTTTAAGGACGATGAAAGTTTCGTTCGAGACTTTTGATATTCTTGAAAAAATGGCTGAGAAGGGTAATCCTGCTTCCGTTTCGGATGCCGGTGTGGGCGCGTTGGCCGCTCGTGCCGCTGTGTTAGGAGCTTGGCTCAATGTCCGCATTAATGCAGCCGGTCTGAAAGACAGAGCGGTTGCAGAAAAGATTCTTGCTGAGGCTCTTGTTATTGCCGACAAGGCAAAAGAGGCGGAAGAGAAGATTATCAACATTGTCAATAAGGTTATCGACAGATAAGCCCTAACAATATGAAAGGTAATCTTATAATTAAAAATGCATTTGCAGTCACTCCGCTTGGCACTTCTGCTGTAAAAGGGGAGAAAATGGGGTCTCTTCGAGAGATTCCGGATGCGACGATTATTGTAAAGGATGAAAGGATACTTTTCTGCGGAGCTTCTTCAGAAGCTCCGGCAGTGAATGAAGAGGATTTTAAAGTTCTTGATGCTAATCACCGTGTCGTGCTCCCCGGTTTTGTTGATTCTCACACTCATCTTATATTCGGTGGTTATCGTCCTGATGAATTTGAATGGAGGCTGAAAGGAGACTCATATATGAGCATAATGGAGCGTGGCGGTGGAATCCAATCCACTGTCAACGCTACCAGAGTTGCAGGAAGTGATGAATTGAAGGAGAAAGCCTTATGGTTCATCAACCGGATGAGCCAAATGGGGGTGACTACGGTTGAAGCAAAGAGCGGCTATGGTCTTGACCTTGAATCTGAAATCAAGATGCTTGATGTGATTAAGAGCCTTGAAGAAGATGAAAACCTCAAATTGCGTATTGTCGGAACTTTCCTTGGGGCGCATGCTGTGCCGAAAGAATATAAAGGGAGGACAGAGGAATATGTCGATTTGATGATCAGGGATATGCTTCCGGCCGCAAAAGGGAAAGCGAAATTCTGCGATATATTCACTGAAAAGAATGTATTCGAAATTGATGAATCACGCCGGTTTATGCAAGCGGCGAAGGATGCCGGGTTCAAACTAAAATTCCATGCGGATGAGATTGTAACCCTTGGTGGTGCGGAACTTGCCGCTGAATTGGGAGCTGTTTCTGCCGACCATCTCCTTCATGTTAGCGACGAAGGTGTAAAAGCGATGGCTGAGAAAGGTGTGGTTGCAACCCTTCTTCCTCTCACAGCTTTTGCATTGCGCGAACCATACGCTCCGGCAAGGAAATTCGTAGATGCAGGAGCGGCAGTGGCCTTGGCAACCGATCTTAATCCCGGATCATGTTTCAGCGGCTCAATCCCTTTGACCATCGCCTTAGCATGCATCTATATGAATATGACAATAGAGGAAACCATTACAGCGCTTACTATCAACGGAGCGGCCGCTTTGGATCTTGCTTCCGAAACCGGGTCGCTTGAAGAGGGGAAGAGCGGTGATATGATCATACTTGAATTTGACAATTACAGGATGCTTCCTTATTATGTTGGGATGAATTGCGTGTCAACTGTAATTTCAAAAGGCAGAGTTGTTTCACAAAACTAAATCAAAATCTATAAACCAAATATGAGTAAACTTGATGTTTATGCAATAGGATCGTCACAGCTAACCTATGATCTTATTGAAAAGATATTAAAGGATGATACGAAACTTATCCTTTCAGAGGAGGGTAGGTCGCGCATCATGCATTGTCGCGAGTTTCTGGATAAAAAAACCGATGAAAACACTGTCCCCATCTATGGTGTGACGACAGGATTCGGTTCTCTTTGCAATAAACATATCTCCAGAGAGGATCTTTCAACCCTTCAGGAGAATCTGGTGAAGAGTCATTCATGCAGTGTCGGCACACCTGTTGACAGCGTTATCGTAAAGCTTATGCTCCTGTTAAAAGCGCATGCATTGACTATGGGATTCAGCGGCGTGCAGGTTGAAACAGTGGAGCGCATCATAGATTTCTATAATAATGATGCCCTTCCTGTTGTTTATGACCGCGGCTCACTTGGAGCTTCCGGCGACCTTGCACCTCTTGCCAACCTTTTCCTCCCCTTGATTGGAGAAGGCGAGATGGTGCTTGAAGGCATAAAATATAAGAGCTCCGATGTGCTTAACCGTTTTGGATGGAAACCTATCAAATTGCAGTCAAAAGAGGGACTCGCGCTGCTCAATGGAACACAGTTCATGAGCGCAAACGGCATCAAGGCCCTTATTGACGGCTGGCACCTGGTTAATTGCTTCGATCTCTTCGGCGCTATGTCACTCGAAGCCTTTGATGGAAGGATAGAGCCGTTCTGGGATTGCATTCAACAAGTGCGTCCTCATCCCGGACAGATTCAGACTGGAAAAGTTTTCCGCGAACTCCTCAAAGGAAGCGAGATCATAAAGAGGGAGAAGGAGCATGTGCAGGATCCCTATTCATTCAGATGTATCCCACAAGTACACGGAGCAGTGAAAGATGCTATGAATCACGTAACAGAGATTCTGCATATCGAAATCAATTCTGTTACGGATAACCCCACTGTATTCCCTGATGAAGATCTTGTGGTTTCGGGCGGTAACTTCCATGGCGAGCCATTGGCTCTTGCATTCGACTACATGGGTGTGGCTCTCCATGAACTTGGAAACATTTCTGAACGTCGAACCGCTCAACTTATACTCGGGCTCCGTGGCCTGCCTGAATTCCTTGTGGCAAAACCGGGCTTGAATTCCGGATTTATGATTCCTCAGTATGCCGCCGCTTCAATGGTGAGCCAGAATAAGATGTATGCGTGGCCGGCATCTTGCGATTCAATCGTAAGCTCAAACGGTCAGGAAGACCTTGTTTCTATGGGTGCTAATGCGGGAACAAAGCTTCATAAGATCGTAAACAATCTTAAATATATTGCCGCGATTGAATTGATGAATGCCGCGCAGGGTATTGACTTCCGCCGTCCGCTGAAATCATCTCCTTTTATAGAGAAGGTGATGAAAGACTATCGCAAGCATCTCCCATTCGTTGAAGATGATGTTGTTATGGCTGATTATATCGCCAAAACAATGGAATTCCTTGAGAACTATGAGATTGATTTTGAGGGGGAATAAATTATAATTCACGAATATTTAACTTCATTCAATAATAAAAGAGATGATGCATTTAAGAAATAAATGCATCATCTCTTTTAAACTATCCGAGAAAGTGATGTTCAATTTTGACTCTTCATCTCCTTATTAATCTCACTACATTCTCCACGTGGTGAGTATGTGGGAACATATCAACAGGCTGCACATCCGTCACTCTATATTTTTCATCTAAAAGGCTAAGATCGCGTGCTTGTGTGGCCGGATTGCAGCTCACATATACCAATACTTCCGGTTCGGCATTAAGAATTACTTTCACAACATCTTCATGCATTCCGGCTCGTGGCGGATCGATAATCATCACATCCGGACGGCCATGCTTGCTTACAAATTCATCTGTAAGGATATCCTTCATATCTCCGGCATAGAAAAGTGTATTATCAAGGCCATTTACCGATGCATTCAATTTAGCATCCTCTATGGCAGCCTCAACATATTCAATTCCTATGACTTGACGAGCCTGGCGAGCAACGAAATTTGCAATTGTTCCGGTGCCGGTATAAAGGTCATAGACCAAAGGTTTTTCCTTGTTTACATTTATTTGCTCAGGATCAAGGCCGGCAAATTTCCGCGTAACTTTATAGAGTTCGTATGCTTGCAATGAATTGGTTTGATAGAATGACTTTGCATTGACCCTAAACCGAAGCCCCTCCATCTCTTCCTCAATGTAATCAGGGCCTCTGAAACTTTTCACTTCCAGATCTCCGATAGTATCATTGAGTTTTAGGTTGACTACATAAAGAAGTGATGTTATTTCAGGAAATTTATCGGATATTGCATTTAAAAGTATTTCCGAAGCCTGACGGTTATCCTCGCCAAATGAAATGCAGACCATTACTTCCCCGGTAGATGCAATGCGAATCATCAATGTGCGAAGAAGTCCGGTGTTTTCCTTAATGTTATAGAATGTTAATCCATTATCTTCGGCATATTCATAAATGAAATTCCTGATCCTATTGCCAAGGTCGTCCTGCAAATGACATTCCTCTATATGATAAACCTTATCAAAACCTCCGGGTATATGGAAACCTAAAGCATTGGGGCTATCTGTAAACTCTTTGCCCGATTTAACATCTTCCCAGGTTCTCCATTTCTTATTTGAGAAGGTATATTCCATTTTGTTACGGTATTCCCAAATCTTATTTGAACCCAGGATAGGGGAGATTTCAGGCAAATCAACCTTTGCAATCCGAACAAGGGCATCAGTTACCTGCTGTTGCTTAAATTTAAGCTGTTCAGAATAGGGGAGATGTTGCCATTTGCATCCGCCACAGATAGTGAAATGTTCACATTTAGGTGTAATCCGAAGAGGAGAAGGATTAATCATACGCTCTATATGACCTTCGGCATAGCTTTTCTTCTTCTTATCGATTTTAATATCCACTATGTCTCCGGGAGCGCCAAAGGGGATGAACACGACAATCGGTGTTTCATCTGTAGGTTTAATTTTAGTTCTTGTCAAAGCCTTTCCTTCAGCGGCAACTCCGGTAATCTCAACGGCCTCGACAATAGGCAATGGTTTCTGTTTTCTTCCCATTTATAGAGAATTTTATAATATGCTGTTTAAAAAATGGAAACTGTTTTTCCACTATATTTTCAGTTTGCAAAATTACATAAAAACATTGAATTAACCATATCGCAAAATTTAATCCCTTCGCTGGTCGAAATGATAGCACCGTCACATTCAAGTTAGAAATTATATCCTAACGCAAAGGTTACACGATTCTCCTTAAAATTAATTGAATTCTTCTGAATGTCATTCAAGCCCAATGATCCTATGATAGAAAATTGCCAGTGATAGTCAACTTCAAACGAAGATCCAATATTCCAATCAATATTAAATCGTCGTTGTCCATAATCACCGAACAGCTCTTCAGGAAGAGGCTCTTCCATTTTATCCTTATTCTTAAACTTTATTTTTCCGGAAAAGGCATATCCAATCTGCGGACCGGTGAATAACGATACGCTGAATCGATCAGAGAAATCAAATCGGTAACCAAAAACTAACGGAATGCGTAAACCATATTTTATGACTTTAGGATCTTTATCGATTATGCCTCCTTGTTCATTTGTTATTAGCAGATCCTTATAGGCATATTGATCATAATAGAAAGTAAGACCCGGTTCAAAAAAAAGATTGGCTATAACAGGTAGATTATAAATGCCGCTTATCGATACGCCGGGTCCCGATTTAAATAAATCAATGTCATCTCCCACTGGAGTATCCCATTTGCCGGGAAGGCTCCAGTCATAACCTACACGTACACCCCAGAATGGAGAGTTGTCAGGATTATCAAGAACTGGATTGGAGGCAAAGAAATTAAACGCAAAGCTTAAAAAAGCAACTAAGGATACTATACGTTTCATAGTGGGATTCTTTTTGAATGAATACGTGTAGATAAAACGCCGTTTATTTTCAATATATTGTAAATTTTTGAAAATATTTAGAAAATGATTAATTTTGTGACATGGCAAGTAAAATTGAATTTATTGAGTTCCTTTGCGAAGTCTTGTCTCCGCTTGGAGAAGTCCGCTATCGAAAGATGATGGGAGATTATGTAATCTATGTTAATGAGAAGTGTGTGATCACTGCTTGTGACAACACTGCCTATATCAAAAAATTGGATGTTATCGCTCCATTAATGGCTGATGCAGAGACAGGTCATCCTTATGAAGGGGCAAAGGAATGCTATATATTAGATTTATCCAATCCACGTAAGGCAAGGGAAATTATCTCTATTCTTTGGGAAGCGTTGCCTTTTCCGAAAAAGAGGAAAAAATAACTGAACCACTCGATATTGCTTTAAAACTTATAAAATCAAAATAGATAAACCATCTTAAAATGATAAATAATATTACCAATCGCAATATTTCTTTCATTCTCGCTGTATCATTTTTTTCAGGACTGCTATATTGTATCTACGACACAATAGTTACAGATGGGAACTGGATTGAGCTTAGCACAATTGCAATGTCCACAGCTATCTTCACTAAGTTTTATTTTTCCTATCGCAAAGCAGTAAAAAGAGGAAAAATATACGGTAAGATTAACCCATTTAAGTAAGGATGACTTCGATTTTACTTATTTAGCCCTCAAAATCTGATCAAAAGATAATATGAATCCGAAATTTATCTCATATTTTAAAGTTTTCAGCCTGTTCCTTCTTATAATTGCTGCAAATATTTTTATCATTGTATTTATAAAAAATTTCCTCCGATTAAGAGGTTTTAACTCTAAAGCCCTTGATGTTCTTTTTTCAGCACTCTTGATAATGAGTTATATATATGCATGGAAATTCCTTAAACGACGTCTCAAAAATATTGAAAAATAATTGTTGTAACTTTGCGCTATGACAAAAGCACAAAAACTAAAGATATGCGATTGGACATTGGTGATTCTATTGCCTATTGTCCTTGCCTCAAGCATACAGTTGGAAGCAACTTCCAGCATTGGTATTTTTCCGGTAATTTTCCATATCGCCGTGGCGTTGCCGTTCATGTGTATTATTATATGGCATATTTCCCTTCATTTCCAATGGAAAAAATGGCTTATTAAATTCAGCAAACTTAAAGTTCCGACACGAATTCTTTGGTGGTTATATGTCCTTACTTTCATCTCGGGGATAGCAACATTTATCCATTGGATTTTAGAAAACGAACATAGTCCTTTGGGTGGAATTCATGGAAAAATCGGATTTTTAATGATAATATTTGCCATAGGACATACTATAAAACGTATTAAATTCTTCAAACGGAAGAAATAAGCATCTTTTCTCCAGCCTTATAATTAGCTTATGAGACTGTCAAACATTCTAAGACAGTCTCATTCTTTTAAAATTAAATTCCAAAGACAAGTATGTAGTGAAATGTCGAGGATTTTTCTTAAATTTATCAAATGAAAATCTGTACAAAAGCATTTCTCATATTCCAAGTAACAATGGTAGTAGTCACAACAGTGTTGATGACTATATACTGGGTTCTATTATGTCATTTCATAAAAGAAACGATAAGCTTTATTGAGAGTGTAATATTATCTACCTGTATTGCATTTATTTATGCCATATTTTTATTACCTGTCTGGAAATTATGGAAAGGGAAAACATGGTACTCTCTCTCATTACTTTTCTTTTCAACAATAACCATTATTGCTGTGTTGAGCTTCATAATTAGCATAATAGATACCAGAGATTGGGGTTTCTCGTTATTTTGGATTACAATTTATATATACGTATTGGCTTTCCCTGCTAATCTTATTATTTCTATTCCAATAGGCTTAATAGGTAAATACATTTCAACTAAATACAATAATGAAGCCTCATGAATTTTTCCATTATCTTTATGTCAAAGCATCTAACATCAGTCGCTTTGACTGTTTTCCCAGAGTAAACATAGCGTGGCCTCTATGGATTAGTTCTCTTTGGTATTTACCCGTATTAAATTTTTCAATCTGGTGGATTCAAGCCCTAATTACATTTATTATATTCTACCTGATTGTTTTTGCAATTTATCCTCCAAAATTCGTAAAGTTAAATTATGATAAATGGGAAAAGAAATATTCTCATAAAACATCCATTTGGTACTGGATCTATTTCTTCTCATTCATCATACCCATGTCGATCAAAATATCATATTGGATAAACCATCCAAAAACCTTTTAATTTAACATGCAAGGTATCTCTCTTCAGGCAAGAAAGAGATCATAAATTATCCAAAAAAACAATGAATAGAAAAAGATTACCAAAGCATAGCGTAATTGTTTAGATTTAATTATTTGATACTTGTCGAATAACCATAACAGAAAGGCTCCTACCAAAACATACAAAAGGAGATAGAATCGGAGATATAACCAAGGCAGATCGAACATTGTATGTAGATTGTAACAAATTCTTATCTTGGGTACAAATTTATGAAAAAAATCGCACAAGTGCAAAAAGATACAACATTATTTTTACCATACGGTCGGTTTTAAAATCCATTGCATAAACTTATATTCACTTTCATGATTAGCTGCTACAATCATATGGATTATTAAGAATACGCAGGACGATATATATGAACGAGTCTGTTCCGTGTTTTCCGACCGAAAGACTTCAAGACTATAAGGGAATTGAAAAGTTGACATTATTTCAAAAGATGTTTTAAAGTCTTCTGATATTAAATCTTCTAATTTGGAGACATTAGATATATGAAATTAGTGAAGCGGTTTCGGATATCCTGTGTTGCCGAAATTATTGACGTTTGTCCATCTGTTCTCAAAAAAGAATTGAGCCTTTCATTCAGATTGGTACACTCGGTATGGAAAGCTCAGACATATCCATAATATTATCGGCTCTTTCAGTCATAAGTGCCAACCTATGATCGATAAGAGCCGTCAAGTTTTTGTTTTAATATTAGTTGTCGATTCAGATTAATCTTTATGTGTAGGCATTATCCTCATCAGTCAGCAACGCGGAAATGACCGAAGTGAAGCCTGCGAAACCTCGGTTGTTTCGGCGTTGCTGATTATCTCGCGGAACAGATAAGCGTTCCTGACAAATCGGTGAAGGATTGCTCGGAGAGAATCACGGAGCAATCACACCGGTTGACTTTCCAAATGGCAGAAAATGGTGGCGCCACATTAATATAGTACGTCACCTTTACTGCCGATTATTCTGGTGACGCTGATTTAACCATCCCATCTTTTTCTGTAGGATAAGACAATAAAAAGAAGTTCTTCAGCGTTCTATCACAATTTAGTTTTCGGAGAGGCCGTTTCTCTGTGACTGAATTGGTAATAATAATCGAGTAATAAGTACATTATGAACCCTAATTATTATCTTGAACGCTATGGAGATTACAGTGATATTGATCTCCCTAAAACTTACCGTACATATTTTGACTCATTTTGCGATGAGTACAAACGTTACCCTGTGGAAAATAAATTGCTTGACTTAGCATATGTAATTATCCACGGATTTGATATCAGAAAGGCAATCAGAAATATTCTCGACTCTCGAACTGACATCTCAGAGAGAGATTTTCAATATGCTATTTGGGACTTAACTGCAGCGGTTAATCATGTTGATAAGATTTCTGATAGGGGTAATTCATTAGATACCGACATAGATATTCTTATTGAGGATCTGCTAAGATGCTATCGTCTTCCTCTCGATAATTCAAGACTTCATTTCCTTGAAGAGAATTTCCGAGATGTGTCGGATCAGACAGTATTCCGCACTAATGGTTGGGAAATTGCCTCTGAAAACGTCAATGAATATCAGATGTATAAGGATGATAACTTTGTGTTCTATCCCGGAGATGAAGATTTGCTGTATCAATATCATACAAATGATATTGAAAATGATTCCATTGGTCAGATATTTCCTGTTGGCCCTTGTCCTGAACCTTGGTATGGCAATCCACTCACAGCAAAAATAATTATCCTTGGAGATATGCCAAGACAGGATGATTTCATCTCCCGGTGCGCGAATATAGTCCTTTCATTTGAGCCGAGATTGATGGGATCTGTGCAGACGATGGTAAGAAGGTGGATGTCGTTGGATGGTACAGGAATTTACGATGATACGGAATTCAGGAAATCCGGTATAGTCACCAGCGATGCCTATAATTCAGTCACATATCGCCATTGGATAAGTGAACTCCGTACTTTGGCTTGGCAACTTAAAATAGATGAACAGGATTTATTCAATAATGTCTGCGTCCTTAATGCTAATGCCTATTATTCCAGTAATGGATTTGACCCATTAGCTGCCGGATTGTTGCCATCTCAGTATTATCTTCGTGTGCTCGTAAATTATTTGGTGAATAATAAAGGAGAAAATCGTCCTATCTTCATAATTCCCTCCTCCAATATTCATAAAGTATGGAAGAAGGTACTTGGCTACTGGATCGAGAATGAAGTGATGCTGACAAATGATCTGATATTGATAGATCGTTTAAATACAAAACTCAAACTCTCCACAGATCTCTTGAAGCGAAATAACATTCAGGATATACTCAATAAAATCAAATGATATGGAGTACAAAGATGTGAAATGTCTTGCAGAAGTGATGAATGGTTTCAACTGCCGATTCTACCTCGAAAAAGAGGGAGATCGGCCGCTAATTGTTATTGGCCTTAATCCAAGCACTGCTGATGAAACCAACTCGGATGCGACAATGCGCAAGATTATAGGATTCATCAGTAACTGGAATGAACGTTCTTCCTATAATTTTGATGGTTTCATCATGCTGAATTTGTATCCACTCAGAGAAACTTCTCCAGAGGTGTTGAATCAAAACCATGAATTTAATCCCGCTCTCCATGCTCGTAATATGGAAGTTATCTCGATGATTCTTGACAATCATACCAACGCAGAGATTCTTCTTTGTTATGGCGATTCAATAGAATCTGTCAAATGGCTGAAGGATTGCAGAGACGATATCTTAAAACTGATAGCAAGGCATGAAGGCTGCTCATTGTTTACTTTGGGAGATTTGACGAATATGAAAAATCCTCGTCATCCCTGTAGGCTGGCATATGCCACGGACTTGAAGCGGTATTCTAATCCCTTTAAAGATAATTGAATTTTCATAATTCAGCGACGCGGAAATGACCGAAGTGAAGCCTGTGAAACCTCGGTTGTTTCGGCGTTGCTGACCAACTCGCGGAGCAGATAAGTATTCCCTAAAAATCGGTGGAAGATTGCTCGGTGAGATTCACGGAGCAATCACACCGAGGAATCTTCCAAATGGCATAAAATTGTGGCGCCACATTTTTATGGTTCGTCACCATTGCTGCCGACCCTGCGGAGCAATTGGTATTCCAAGGAATCGGCTCTTTCAGTCATAAGTGCTAACCTATGATTGAGAAGAGCCGGCAAGTATTCATTTTCAGAATAGTCATCAATTCAGACAAGTATTCGATACAGATTAAATCATCATAAGTCAGCGATGCGGAAAAGAGCAAAGTGAAGCCTGCGAACCTCGGTTGTTTCGGCGTTGCTGACAAATTCGCGGAGTGGTCTGGTATTCTGGATAAATCGGTGAATGATTGCTCGGTGAATACCACGGAGCAATTTCACCGGTTAATCTTCCAAGTTATAGGGCATAGTGGAGCCGCATTTATATGGTTCGTCACCATTTCTGTAGTCCATCCGGGAGCAGGTTCTCAAAGACCTCGGCTTCTCTCAGTCATAAGTGTCAGCCTATGACCGTAGTAAGCAGCCAACTTATTTATGCACTTTACAATCAGTAAACTAGTGAAATAGAGAGGTATATTAGTTTTGTAGATTATTTGTAGATATAAGCCGTATTGCGTAGTGAAAATTTAGATATAACTTTGCAACCAAATAAGTTATCTATGAAATTCTATATTTTCCGTTCTACGCTGACTGCGGCAGTTTGTGTATTCATTTTCTGCATACTTCTATGGGCTTGTACCGAGAAGAAGTCTCGGCTATCACCATTCGGATGGTCTTCCACGGATTTCTCTTCGGACTCAATACTTATTCAGGCAGACAGGGCTTTAATGTCGTATGCGAAACCGCATGTACTTGACAGCCTTGTCAATGAATACTGCGAACGTTCAGAAAAAGAAGATTCCACGAATCAATACCGACATCGTAGATTATACTGGAAAGGGAATGCCCTTTTTATGCAGGGAGATTATGAAGCCGGTGACTCACTCCGCCGTCTTGCAATGGAGGAATGTGACTCCTCGCTCTTCCCCAGAGATTTCAGACTATATAGAATGACAGTCGAACAACCATCTGACTTTCCTGATAATTCAGCCCGATACAGTAGATATAAAGATGATCTGGATTTGTTCCTTTCCACCGGTGATCTGGTGAGCGGTTTCACACGGGCCGTTCAGTTATCAAGTCTTATGTCAGAAGCCGGAATGACCCACGAAGCGTTAGATTACGCCATTCTATCCGATTCACTCTTGGCAAATACTGGTCTATCGACATTGAGAACCAATAATCGTGTGAATCTGGCATCGGCGTATTGTGCAGTCGGAGATACGGCGAAGGCAGTCAAGGAACTCTTGACAGTCAGGAATTCAATTGAATCATATTCCATTCCCTCCATTGCGGCAATAGTTGATTATAATCTTTTTCAGATCTCTGCCGACACTGTTTCATTGCACCGCGCATGGGATACTGTTTCTCAATTTGATGAATTGTCAAAGATGCGTCCACTTATAGCCGCTTCAATGATCAATTCAAAATACCACGGAAATGCAAGTATAGCGGAGTTAAATGAATCTTTGAACCTATACCCCGATTACGATTATCTACCGGGAGAGATTCTTGAAATAAAAAAAGCAATTCTTCAGAAAGCCGTGAATGAAAATAATGATGAGAGAATCCGCATGGCTGCCTGTGAATACATGGAGGAGGTAAATGACTATATCAAGGCACAACATAAGGGAGAGGTCATCGCTGCTCAGACATCAGATGAAATACGGGAATTGGAGAAAAAGGAGCAATCTCTAAGGGATTCAATCCGTATACGGATATGGATTGGAATTGGTATTGTCTTATTATGCTTGGGAATTGCTGCGCTGATTATCTACAATTATGTTGAACGACAAAAGAGGAAGGCTATGCATAATCAGCTTGAAAGCGAACGGCTGGGAAGAGAATTAATTGCATACGAACTTATGGTTGTAGAGAAGCAGAAGTTGAATGATTCACTCCAAAAGAAAATCGGTGAGCTTGTGGAGGCCAACAGGGTTGAAAAAAAGATTGCTGAGTCCATATCAAGGATTATTGAGTCAACAAGCGTGGATAAAGCCATCGAGAACAAGGACGCAGAGTTCCTTAAGACATTTATAGAGAAATATCCCAAGGTCAGCAAAACCGGAAGAAAGATAGCCTTATTGATACGGAGAGGACTCAATACTGCCGAAATTGCCAAGGAGATGAATATTCGTAAGGAGTCTGTTATGCAGGCACGTTGGCGTCTTAGAAGTCAGATGGGATTGCCGGCTGACATAGATTTGGATGTTGAATTGAGGAAAGGTTGAGGAGGGCTATCTACATTTTGACTACATATTTGGTACCTCATGCTTTACCTTGATATTGTAGAGAATTTGTAGATGACCTGGAACAGCAGTAAGAAAAGATGTCTCTTTAATTTTGCAAAAAATTTAAAATGTAAACGCATGAAACATCTATTCTTAATGTTAATTGGATTGGTCTCTTTTTTTAAGATTGGGGCCTATAATCCGGATGACGGACGTATTTACACTGTCGGTAAATTCGTCTTTGAAATTGATACTAATGGAGGCGAGGAAACAGGTTATGCTACCCTGATAGGTGTTAAGCCCAACACGGAATTAAAAGGGGAAGTCACCATACCGGGGAGTATAACGGTGGATGGCACACGTTATGAGGTGAATTATATAGGTTATGTATATGATTCTTCCCGATTCTTTGAAAGTGAACAAGCGTTCAAAGATTTCCCGGAGATCACTCGAATCAACATACCCTCAACCATAACGGATATAGGCCACATGGAGTTCCTTGGTTGTACGGGTATCAACGAATTTCATGTGAATGCCAATAACGAGAACTTCAAGGATGAGGATGGCATTCTCTTCTATCGGTATCACGAGGCGAGCAATTGGCAACTCTTCCGTATGCCTCCGGCACGACCTAAGACAAAGTACACCTTACCCGACGATGTAACGAGAATCGAGCAATGCGCATTCGCGGATAATAAGACCCTTCGGCAGATAATATTGCCTACTGATTTCATTTTTGACGACCCCTTATGGGCGTGGGGAAACAAGAGCATAAGGGAAATAGACGTTACAAAGACCACTTATTATACTTCACAAGATGGTATAATATTCGAAAAATGGGGTGAGGGAAGGGAATTGGTTGCGTGTCCTCCCGGTCTGAAAGCCGACAGTTACTCCGTTCCCAACGATTGCCATACTATTTCAGCCGGAGCCTTCTGCTTTTCTTCCATATCCCATATCAAGCTGAACAATTCATTAAAGGATTTGAAGGCGTATGCCTTTGCAGGTTCAGATATAGAGGAGTTGGAGGTAAATGCAGATCTGCTGAATAGTTTTAGGTATATCTACGGTCTTTGTGTGAATGCCAAAAAACTTCAGAAGATTCATGTGGTCGGTGAGAATACGGCATGTTTTGACCGTTTCTCCTTTGCAATGTGTACTGGTCTAAAAGAGGTTATCGTGGATAATTCCGTTGAACTTAAGACAGGAGCATTGTATGGGTGCTCGGCTCTTAAGGAATTCCCTTTTCACTTGATATATTCTATGGAAGGAGCTCAGGAATTGATTACATATTCCGGTGAAGGAAGACAATTTCAAGGAAGCGGGCTTGAATCTGTGGAATTTCCGTCTCATCTCTACATGGTGCCTGAATTTTGTTTCAGCGACTGTCCTGACTTAAAGGACGTGAGCTTTAATCAAAATGGAGGATCTACTGAAGTGATAGATTATGGTGGCTTTAAAAACTGCGCTTCTTTGGAATTCATTACTCTTGACGGTATAAAGGAAGTGAGAGGCGGTGCATTCGCAGGAACCCCTATAAAGAAAATAATAGTGCCCTCATGGGATGAGAATGAGGAAAATTTAAAAGTTGGTCTCAGCTTTGATTTCCTTCCGGAAACTAAATGGTATATTGATTCTCCTTGTATAAAATATGTAAGTGCCGATGGCTCAAATAATATGACAAGCGCCACCTTCATTGTCTCAACCTTTCAAAAGATAAGGACGGTGCCTAACCATTGGAAGCAACTCTACTGTCCTGCAGGTATGAAAGGTTATTATGAGAATCTATACGAGTCAAGCACATGGGGAGGACCGGTCACCGAACTTTTTACAATGAATAAAGTAGACGATTCTAAATCCATTGGAATTCATCCTAATCCGGAAGTGCATGATATACATTTTGAAATAACCTCTGTATTTTTTTATGGTAAGCAAGGGGTATCAGATGGTAACGGAATCTGGACCTATCCCCAAATGGATAGTCTGGCAGGTGTAAAGATAAAGGTTGATTATTTAGTTGATGATGTTCCAATGTCAACGACTTATCCTGCTGATTACACTACAGGTATTATCGAGTCATCCATAGCGGCAAGGGCTGTAACCGGAATATATGATATTAGTGGAAAGTATTCCGGTCAGACTCTTAACAATCTTATACCCGGCATTTATATCGTGAGGTTCTCTGACGGTTCATCCCAAAAGATTGTCAAGAAATAATTATCTACAATAATAGATGAGATATCAAAGGCGGGGTTTCTCGGTGAGTATTCACGGAGTAATCCCGCCTATATAGATTGCCAAATTCAGTGAATGGTGGCGCCACATTTTTATGGTTCGTCACCATTACTGCCGACAATTCGGGAGCCAGTCTCAGTATCAAATAAGAGGATGCACCTGCAGAATAGTAAATTATCTTCTTAATTCCCACACACTTTTTGATTTTTCCGACGTTTATATGAATAAATTGTCTTACCTTTGTATTCTAAATAGCAGATATTATGTCAGAACAGGAAATGAATTCATATCGCTTCAACTCCGGGCAAGAACCTACCGACGAGATGCTTGCTCAGATAATGAGGGAGGTGGCAGAAGAAGCACGGGAGAAGAATGCCAAGGCTACCGCTGAGTATTTTGCAAATATGCGTCGGCAGGCAGAGGAAGTCAAAGCGCAGTGGAGTAAAAGAATAAACGAGGTCATAAGGGCAACATTATGAGAATAAACCACATTGCACTTTATGTCCACGATCTTGAAGGCGCAAAGAGATTCTTTGAAATCTTTTTCAACGCTACTTCAAATGAAATGTATCATAATCCCAAGACAGGATTAAAGACCTACTTTTTGTCTTTTCCTGACGGAGGAAGAGTTGAAATTATGAACTGCCCAGGTATTCTATCCTCTTCCTTTAATCCCTTTCGTCAAGGGTATATCCATCTTGCAATGAGTGTAGGATCCAAAGAATTGGTAGATAATATAACATTAGAGTTGGCAAATAGCGGATATGAAATCCTTAGCGGTCCACGTACTACTGGAGATGGATATTACGAGAGTTGCATACGCGCCTTTGAAGATAATATATGAATAATTCTCTTAAAATCGCATTTGAAAACTTGTCAAGCTTTCAAATAACAATCATTTCTTCTTCGGAAATCAAATCTTCCCATTATCCGATTCTCACTCTAAGCCACAATATCCTCAATCGGACGGTTCACGGCTACATACTTAACCTTGAATAGTTCATCTTCTTCGGCTCTCTTGTCAAGATAAGCCTTGATGACTGCGCCAAAACGCTCAGTGCCTTTCGGCAATTTCTTCTTTCCCTCCTGCGTGGTCGCTGTGGGTGTCAGTGGGGTTGTCTCCTTAATTTCTTTCATAGTTCCTTGTCCTTAAATTATAGTTCTGATACGCTCGCTTAAACGTTCGATTCATTTCCCTTTTGTTATGATCTTTTGAGCATTTCGGTAGGGCTGGCCGTTTTTCGCGCAAGTCAAGAACTGCGGCCACAAGGGAGGAAAAGACAAGTGTGGAGTCGGAGACGGAAAGCAAAGCGGCACTTGGCGTTCCTCCCGGACGCAGTAACTTTGAACGGAAAAACGCTGCCTGACGAGACTCAATAATCATAAAAGGAAAGAAACAGTTTCTCTATGTAGTCATTACAAATGGGTTTGCATAGTTTCTCAATAACCTCATTATATGTGTTTATCTTCTGAATACCTGTTACCTAATGATTAAACTATGGCAAAAAATTTGTAACTTTGCGAAATAATATAAAGATTTCTATTATGTCAGAACAGGAAATGAACTCTTATCGTTTCACTTCCGGTCAAGAACCGAGTGATGAGATGCTGTCTCAGATTATGAAAGAGGTGGCTCATGACGCAAAGAAACGTCAGGAGCAAGCGACTGATGCCTATTTTTCAGAAATGCGACGTGAGGCCGAAGCTGTTAAGGCAAAATGGGCTGACAGAATAAACAAAGCAATCAATGGTTAAGGCTGGAAGAAAACCTGAGCTTATAGTAATAGCCGGACCTAATGGATCCGGCAAAACTTCCGTTACCCAAAAGTTTCTTCATCATGAATGGGCGGATGGCACCGTGTATATCAATCCCGATCAAGTGGCAAACGAAAAATTTGGTGATTGGAACTCTCAGGATGCAGTATTGAAGGCCGCCAATTATTGTGAAGAATGGCGGGAAAGATGTCTTCGGGAGAAAGTGAGCTTTGTTTTTGAAACAGTATTCTCTGCAGAAGATAAGATTGACTTCCTCATTCGTGCAAAAGAAGCCGGCTTCTTTATCCGGGTATTCTTTATATCGACAAATCATCCTTCAATAAACGCATCAAGAATAGCGAAGCGAGTTATGGAAGGCGGTCATGATGTCCCTATCCGCAAGATTATCTCAAGATACACAAAATCCATCATTAACTGCGAGTCTATAGCGCCATTAGTGGATAGACTGTATGTCTATGATAACTCAGTTAATGATCAGGATGCCCGGATTCAGTTCAGATTAAGCAATGGCAGACTTGAAAAGATGTACGTTACCGAGCTGCCTACATGGGCAAAGAATATCATTCCGATTACTCTGAACCAGGATTAATCAAGGGCATACTCTGTATCAGTTCGCACAATCTCCGTTACTATTTCTTGGAGCCGTCAGTAAAGTTGTCTGCTGAATAATGGCTTTCTTGGTAACGACAGTTCCACCTCCGGATAAGCCGGCGCGACGCAAATATCCATAACCGCACCCAACATCTTCAGGGGATAGATGATGGAAGATAGCAGCAATAGATCCAAATGCGTATGACTTACGCTTCCCGATAAGATGCACGATGATAACTTTGGTGGATTTCATATAAGAAGATATTAATTAGGTTGCAAATATACGTTATTTGCAACCTTTTTCAAAATATCCACAATCTAATCTATGATTTTAAGTCTTACTGATAGCGGTTTCGCGAAGCCTGCGGAGAGAAACCGCCCCGGCATATACCGAGGCGGTCAATATAAAGGGTCTCTTTACATTACCATAACATGACAATCCATAACATCGGATGCCTTTCCAAAAGCGGGGAAATACGAGAAATAGGGATAGGTCTCACCGCTCTCTTCACTTACAGGCGATACAATCTGCACCTTATTGTCGTTCCACCACTCATCTACGATTGTCTTATCTTCGTCCGTTAGACCGGTGCTATCTCCATTTACAAGATAGCACATAGCCCAGACCGGAATAGGCTCTATGAAAAATTCCATAATTTCTGATTAAGAATGATAGCCTATGACGGCACCGAAATAGAGTTTATCCCCCTTGCTGAGAGTTGCGACCACTCTCATAAGTTCGATTGATTTCTCAGCAGTAGTTTCACCACACTCAAAGAGGCTTGCCGTATTGAACGGATTAAGAATAGACCTTTTCAAGACCCTCATGGTTCCGTATTCATCCATCACATTAGCAGGAGTGATAGACTTGGTAACCTTCATAACGGAATCAAAATAAGATTTTTTCCACATAGGGAATCCTCCGTTATAGGTCAGTGTCATATCAGGATTGAGTGAGAACATACCTTTGGGAAGGGTCTGTTCTACAAGTTTCTTGATAGCGGTCTCACGCTCTGACTCCTCAATATCGTATGTGTAATCCAATAATACACTTTCACCCTCCTTGATATTGTCAGAATCGAGGATGTCATTCTCTGACAATGGAGCCGTTCTCACTTGAAAAATGTAACTGTGCATAGTTTCAAAATTTAAAGTTCTGATTCATTTCCCTTTTGTCATGCTCTTTTGAGCATCTTCGGCAGGGCTGGCCGTTTTTCGTGCAAGTCAAGAACTGCGGCCACAAGGGAGGAAAAGACAAGTGTGAAGTCGGAGACGGAAAGTTCAGTGTCACTTGACGTTCCTCCCGGACGCAGTAACTTTGCACAGAAAAACGCTACCCGGACGAGGCTCAGTGCTCACAAGTGAAAAGTGTAATACCTCAATGTATCACAAAAAAACTCAAAACAACATCCTTTTAAAGATGAAGTTTTGAGCTTATATAGTAGGATGGTATATTTTACAGTTTAAGGCTGATATACTCCTTTATGGTATCCGCCGCCAAGCCACTTTCCAGTATCAAGCCATACTTCATAGAAATAGCACCATTCAGCCGCCCATGGTACTATGGTTCTTGAAATGAACTTTTGTGGTGTCCATTCGCCTTCAGCGTATAGACATAACATCTGTTTGCCATGCTTGCTATCTCTATAGATGTGATTGAAATCCGCATCTTCCATCTTCCTAACAAGATTGTTTGGCTTCACAACTTCGATAATCGGACACGTTCCATGGGTAAAGGAGACGCGTAGCGTGTATTCATCACTTTTGGGAGTGGGCCTTACCGTAATATACCATTGAGCCTTCCCCTTAACCAGAGTACCTCTTGATTCGGGATAATCATCTATTAGTTTTCTCAACTGAGTTTGAACAGGAATAGCACATATTCTTTTAGAAAAAGCAGGCATATTACCGGCAAGGTTAGTATGAGGTGGAGATGATATTCGGTTCGCAGCGGTTGTCAGAGTGCCAGTTGTGGAACTTATTCCTACTAATCCTGATTTTACAGCCTGATGTATTTTGTCTCCCTCGATTGCCCTAGCTCTAACCGTAGCTGTCTCTCCGAATATTTCCTTGAGTTTACGTTTATAAGCTTCACCGTTTAAGTTAACTAAAGCTTGAATATCTGCTTTAAGTGCTTCTATCCATTTGTAAAAGAAAATTTTTTTCTGGGATTTTTCTTCCCACTTATCAGCGAAATTCTCTCTGTTGTTGACTGGATTACGCACAAAATACGTTCTTCCATCGTATGTGATGTAATTGGTCATGTTATTGATTACATACACGAGTGTATCCAAGAGGTTGCCATCCGGGGCATGGTCATAAGCTTGGGCAGCCAGAGTCGTCAGAAGAATTGAGACAGGCATATCCTCATGACCATCAAACATCATATCTCTATGACGTTTTAATAACATTACAATCTTTTGAAGAATGGTTTTGGTCTTAGGTGCCTGATATTTTGGAAATGCTTCAACCTCGGCTCTAAGAAGTAAAGCGGAAGCACTTTTATGTTTCAGTTCATTTTTCAGAGCAATCATAAGAAACCAATCAGCATACCCAATCGGATTACTCTGAGGCCAATTGGGGCGAAAAGTATCCCAATTATATCCTTGATGCTTTTTGTCTGTAATCGCGAGTATATAATCGTTAGGATTTAAGCTCTTCATTTGAATACTACGAATATAGTCTGCTGATATGGCACAGGGTAGTACGTCCACGTGACTACCATTAGCATACACTATTGTCACGCATCTTCGTCCGCCATTTTTATCCTTCAGCATTTTCCCATAAACAGGGTCGTTAAGAAGTGCTTTGAGAACAGCCTCTTTTACCATTTTCTGAGTCCAAGAGGACGGGATATTTCGCAATTCGACTATAACATCAACATCGAAGTTACCATCGTTTTTGTGAGATCGAGTACTTGTCCCCAGACGCATAGAGCCTTGTGGTCTAAGCTTAGGATTAAAGGCTGCAAGAACAGTATTGTTATTAAGTGCTCTTGTTATGGCACTGTATTGTTGTTCTGCTTGTTGAAACATGGCTTCCGTTGGCGCGATGCTTTCGGAAACTGTTTCAAGAACCAGACTGAGGTAAGCCCTCATATTTGTAGGAACTGTCAAAGTCATAGATTAGAAATTGTTATGGCCTCCTTGTCCATATTTAATGATGAGATATAATCGTATATACGAAGGCTGTTATTAGCCTTTTTCATATATTTCAATCCAAACATGACTGCTGCCGAATTTGGAATCGCTGAATATACATGAATAATGTCTCCTGGCGCTTTTGAAATTTCATCAAGTAAGTTGAGCACCGTCTCGCCGAATACGTTAAGACGATGACTGGATTTTATGGATTCATAATGAGGACCCTCAAAAGGCATTATTTCCCAGATGGCTGATACTCCGTCATCGATTCTATCTCTTATTGGAGAAGTCAGACTTAAAAGTAAAACTTTACGTGCAGGTCTCAAACGCTTCTGGTCTGGTCGAAATATTTTGAATCTTATTTCACCTTCGTCAGTATCATTCTTCCATGCCCATTGATTGTCTTCCCCTCTAAAAAGATTTTGAATGTTGGTAACATTGAAATCTGCAAGAAGGTGTCCGAACAGAATTAGCAATGGAATTGGGGCAATACCAAAAACTGCAAGCTTTTCTCCCTGTTTAATACATGGGGCGACTTCATTCTTGAATTGAGCGCGTAACTCTTTTTCTGCTATTTCCCAGTAATCTTTATCTCGCTCGGTTCCGCTAATATGGATTATTATTTCAGCCGGATGTTGGTTTCCTACAAAGTAGTCGGGGAAAAGGGCTTCTCGAATTTGATTATCAGAAATGGTTATAGGTTGAGCACCGATAGGAGCGCAAAATCGCACAGCTCTACGGCATTTTTCATGGGTTGGATTAGTCTGAGCTTTGATTCTACGTTCATGATCCTCCTTCCACTTTCTGAGTAGACTTTCATCATACTTGCCTTCGTTTTCCTTTTTGTCAATCATTGTATGACAAGTAGGACAGAGGATCATAATGTTGTCTTCGCTGTCGATATACTCCTGAGGATAATCCTTTACGTTCGGACGTGGACCATCGGTGCTGTGCGCGATAATGTGAGCCAATTCCCCAAACTTACCCTTGTCACCGAGGTACTCGTGGTTTAAAAGATAGCTGTTGCACATACAACAGTATCCTCCGCATTTGACCCATAATCGGATCTGCTGTTCAGTTGTCCATTTCGGCCTTCTGCCGTGTAGGAACAAATTTGACTGTTCTTCAAAGTTTAGTTTCTTTGCCATAGGCATAATTATTAAGTGTTTTTAATAATAGAATCCTTGGCACGAAAAAGGTCGTAAAACGCTTGGGTATGCCAAAATAATTGGCTACCTTTGCCGTGCCGAAGGGATCTTGGTCGGTCCCGAAGGACAAACGAATAAATTAAACCATCGAAAGAGGCTGTGTGCAAGACAGTCTCTTTCTCTTTTTTTACTGTCTTTTCTTTGGTCTATAAAGTAATAATATGGTTATGGCAGAATATGCCGCTGTTCTGAATGCAAAAGTAATCATTTCTAACGAAATAACAAATCTGCTCTATTGTAATGTTTTTCGTTTTGGGAAACTTTTTCTTTGACCAGTTTGTTCAATTACTTGAATCATTGTTAGATAAGATTTTTTTTGACAAACTTTTTTAGATTATTTCGATAGAAAGTCTATTAAGGTGTCACACATTCTTTAGAAAAAGCTTGACATAGTAGCTCTCTACTATATGCCAAAACTTCTATAAGGGTATTCATGGTCAAGTTTCGGAAAAGATGTTCTTGAGCATATAAGGCTGCAAAGATAATGAAAAACTTTTACATATCGTCAAAATTCGCTAACTTTGCGTTCAACATTATGAAATAGATGAACAATGGAGGATCTAAACCGGATTAAACTAGTTTTAGTTGAGAAAAAACGTACAAGCAAATGGTTGGCTCAGGAAGTTGGACGAGATCCGGCAACTGTCTCAAAATGGTGTACGAATGTCTCTCAGCCTGACTTATATACATTCAAACGGATTGCAGAACTATTGGATGTGGATGTGCGAGAACTTATTTGTAAAACAAAACAATAACAATGGCAAAGAAAAATATCGATAGCCCATATTCTGCGGCTTTGGGTGGCGGCGGTTTCCTGTTTGAGGAAACTAATGCTTTATTGCCATTGCTTCAGTCGCCGGATGCGTCAGAGCTATTGAAAAATGAAATCGTGCATAATCGGCTGCTTCACATGAATGCCGAACGCACCCGGTCAAAAGCTGTTCTCGAAATCCGAAGGAGGTATGATATGATGTCTCCGGAATTCTGGAATGAATATCAGGCAATGTCGGAGGATAACAGAAGGGCTGCGCTTTTCTATGTGATTTTGAAGACATATAAAATAGTCTTCGACTTCCATGTCGGAGTATCAATGAAGAAGTGGAGGTCAATTGACAGAAAGGTCGAATTGACCGACCTTATGATTGAACTGGACGAAATATCAGCCCGCGATGAGTTTGTCGATTCATGGACAGATGCCACCAAGCGAAAGATAGCAAGTGCCTATCTCACTATTCTCAGGAAATCTGGAATGTGTGACAAGTCAGGCAATCTCTCGCCTCTGAAGTTTGACAATACCGGTTTTTACCTTTACGGTTTGGGCGAACCGTGGTTTTTAGAGGCTTCCTTTATGCCTCCATATCAGATTGAAACCCTTAAGCAGCAGACGATATGAGAGATATGACGATGGCCGAACTATACGAGCTTCTCAATTCAAAGAAGTTTCAGGATACTGAGGAGGGAGATCTCTTCTACAATTTCTTTATATATCAGTATTCTGCTGAAAGAGAATATGAAATGAGAGAGCATATCATTGAATTCAAGCGGAATCTTAAACGCCCGACTTCATACGTGGATGTGCTCACCATAGATATATTCGATGAGTTCTGCAAGTTCCTGGACGGGAAGAAATTTCTGCGCCATCCCTCGATGTTGAAATATTTAAGGGATAAAGAAGATGCTGATCCGGAGAATGCCGGAAGTGTTCAGGATACTTTGTCGCGCAATGCACACAGTAAAGACTTTATCAAGTATCTCCATGAACGCATCCTGGAGCATAAAGAGATTAAGGACGGATTGAAACGACCGTATGTCTTTCTATATGGCATCGGTGCCATGTATCCATATTTGAGAGTCAATGACCTGCTGGCTATGTACGAGGACTTCAATATTTCCAATGCATACAAGCTTCTTGTCTTCTATCCTGGCAATAGTGTCCGGAATTCATTCTCTCTTTTCAGTATGCTGCCCGACCATCATACCTATCGTGCCATTCGACTTGTAAATGAAGATTAAGCCATGCTTTTAAAAGATATATACGAAAAGAAAATTACTCGTCAGGTCAATCCTGCCGTCAGCGCAACTAAACTTGATAAGGAGACTAAGGATATTGAAATTGGTGAATATGTATTCACCGATGAGATTCTCAATGGCATTTATAGAATATTGAATGCCATACGCAATAATGAGCCGTATGACCATGTGGGTATGTGGATCAACGGTTACTACGGCTCCGGAAAATCTCATTTCTTGAAATATTTCGATTATTGCATATCTCCGGAGACAAGGGATTTTGCAATGTCTCGGCTTATCGAGGCCGTGGAAGACATAGACCCGCTTGACGATAACAATAATCTGGAGTTTTCAAAAGAAGACTTGCAGGCTATCCATACATGGTTGAAACGGGCTGAAATAGACACACGTATTTTCAATCTTGAAACGTCAAAAGACTATTCTTCTGACAATAAGGTTGTGTTTCTGCATGTGTTCTGGAATGAGTTCAATAAATTGAGGGGATTCAACGAATTCAACATCACACTCGCCCAGCATCTTGAAAAGCCCCTTCAGGAGAAAGGTGTATTTGAAGCCTTCAAGCAGAGGATTGCAGAAGAAGGAGGCGATTGGGAGACCGATGCTGCCGACCTTGTGGACAACGAACTACAGTGGGTGCTTGACATTGCAAAAGATCTCGCGCCTACATTGGATCTTGAGAGCATACGTCTCAGAATACTCAATCGTGACACCAATATGAGTATCAAGAACTTCGCTCGCGAATTGAATTCTTGGCTGAAAAATAAGGGGGAGGACTACCGTCTTGTTCTTCTTGCTGATGAGGTATCACAATTTATCAATAAGGACAAAGACCGCTACCTGAATCTTCAGGAGATTGTGACACACCTATCCGAATCTTGCGGCAATAAGGTGTGGATTGCATGTACCGCCCAGCAAGATCAGTCGGAAGTGATTGAAGAATGTAACCTGACGGAGGCTACCGACAGCACTGGCAAGATTCTCGGACGATTCGAGGTTCAGGTTTCGCTTAAAGGTACTCAACCGGAATATATCACTCAGAAGCGCATCCTTGACAAGAATGAGTTGGCAAAGAAGCCCCTTCTTGCTCTTTATAAGAAAGAGGAAAACGGCTTCTCCCAGCGTTTCGCCCTACCGGCATCTTACAAAGGGTTCACGTCGGCTGATGAATTTGTGGATTTCTATCCGTTTGTACCCTATCAGTTCAAACTGATCATGCAGGTGTTCAATAACTTCCTGAAACTCGGCTATGTCGCGAAGGAAGTGAAGGGCAACGAGCGAAGCATCATCAAAGTAGTACATGCTACTGCAAAGCGCAATGCGGAGGGAGAGGTTGGTCAACTTATTTCCTTTGATCAGCTCTACGACAATATGTTCGAGACAGGTCTGCAAAACCGTGGTCAGAATGCCATAAAGAATGCCGACAAGATGGCAGAGGAATATCCCGGTGACAAAAGACTTGCCCACCGCGTAGTCAATGTCCTCTTCATGATATGCAACATATCTGATACTGACAAACTGATATTCCCTGCTACCTTGCAAAATATAACCACACTTCTTCTCAACGACTTCACCACTCCGTTTGTGACTGTCAAGGAGGAGGTGCGGAAGGTTGTGGAGTTCCTCTGCGAAAAGAATGTGATACGTGAGGAGAAAGCCCGTAAGGGTCTTGATCCGTTCTATTCTTTCTATTCTGAGGAGGAAATGAAGGTCGCGGAACTCATCAAGAATCAGATTGTCGATACGACGTATCAAGCAACACAGCTTCAGGATATAATCCAGAAGTACTTCACCTCAATGCGGCCGAAAGAACAGTATAAGACACGTTCTTTTTCCGTCGGCAGCTCAGTCATGCAGAAGACATTCCTCAATGCGAATAATCCGGATGTCAACGTGGAATTCAATATGGATGCCGGAGTAGAGGTAGGAGATATGATACTTCGCAATCCTTCAAACCGTCTTCTCTTCCTGTTGGGAAAAGATTTCCACGCCGACAGCCGCCTGCGTAATGACTTCGCCTGGTACTGCAAGGTTCAGAAATACGCCGAGACTCCTGTTGCAAACGAGGATAACGCAAAGGTGCGTGAAGAGTTCGGCAAACGTGCATTGGAAACCCTTCAGACTCAGATTATACCCAAGATGCGTGCAATTCTGGACAACAGCCCTGTCTTGTCCGGAAATTCCGAGATAGATTCCATGTTGCTCAATGGCAAGAAAGGACCGGAACGTTATACCGAAGCCATGAGGTATCATCTCGCTGCGATATATCCGCAGGCGGGAATGGTGGATTCTACATCCATTCCCCGCGATACGGCCTCGCTCCGCGCTGCCATAAACAGGTCTGTACAACCCGGTGAATACGAAGGTTTGGGAGCCGCTCTTACTCCGGCTGAACAGGAACTGGAGCGACACTTGATGAAGCAGGGAGGTCTGGACGTCAACCTGTCGCAGATTACTGCCAAGTTTGCTCAGCCACCCTATGGATGGTTGGAGATATGCACTATGTATGTGGTCAATGAACTTGTGCGCCGTCATCGCCGTGATTTCTCCTACGCCAACAACCGAAATGTAGACGCTTCAACTGTAGCGGCCAAAATTGTGACCGAGACCAATAAGTTTGCTGTGCGCGAAGGTGAGGCTCTACCCCAGGAGCTGGTAAACAGATTCATTGATGCGTGGAAGAATGTGTTCGGCGTTAGCCAGACCTTCCATTCCACTGATTCGACTCAGATCTACCGTACGGCACAGGATGCGCTGACCACCCTCATAGCAAATTATGAGGAAGAGATAAGGAAATACCGTAAATACGCATTCATAACTCCGCTGAGCGATTTCATCGATCTTTTGCGAAAATGGCAACCAATCCGCGACATCGCCAAGTTCTTCAATACGGTCATTGAAGACTCTGCTTATGCTGCCCGTCTTATGGATTCCTGCAAGGAGGTACTGGAGTTCGTGCATGATCAGATTGGTAAGTTTGATGAGATAGTTCGTTTTGCCGACGAAAACCGTGATAACTTCCCATTCCTGGCAGACGGAGAGCGCGAACTTGCCTCCGACCTTCAGGGATTGAGCACTCTCTCATGGCCATTCCGTATCCGTGATTTTATCAAGAAGAAGAAAGAAGTCGAGAACGCGCTCAACGAAGTTCGCAACAGAATCCGTGAAGAGATTAAGGCGGAATATCTTAAAACCTACGACCTTCTGCGCCGAAGTGCTGAGGATGAAGGTGTGGAATCGGCGATAGTTGCGGAGCCCGAGGCAATTTACGGAAATAAATGCCTCCCCGGAAATATCTTAGTCCTCCGTAACAATCTGAACACTGACGACTATTTCAGCCGTGAGGCGGCAAAGATACAGCAGGAGAAACTTCGCCGACAGACTCCCCCTCCATCTCATACGGGTGGAGATCCGACTCAACCGCAACCAAAGCCAAATAAACTTCCCTGCAACCTTACCCTTGATACCCGAGTGGTAGGTCTTGACAATGAGGCTGCGGTTGACGCCTACCTCGCACGTCTTAAAGAGAAGATCATGGAGAAAATCAACGACAATAAAATCGTCACCATCATAAAATAATTCCGATATGGAGACAACGAAACTAAAACGCTTCGCCGCAGAGGCGCGTACCAACCTGATGGATGGCGTAAGCAGAAAACTTCAGCTTCTTGGATTCGACAAGAAGGGGAACGTCGTGGCCGAGCCGCAACCCTTGCAGGGTGGTGTCCTTTGGAATGGTGAAGAATATCCCGAAGCCTTCTACCGGCAATGGACCACACTTCGCGACCGCATCCATGAGCGCGGTGTGCGTGAAGTGGTGGAGGAAGCGTCGTATATATGGTTCAACCGCATGATGGCAATCCGCATATTGACCATGAATGGTCTTTGCGAACCGGTGCTCCGCTATGATGAGGCCATCGGTCTGCCACTCCTGCTGTCAGACGCACGCATGGGGCGAGTACCGGCAATGTCAGCACAGGAACGTGCCCGCTTCGACCGGCTGATGGACGATGACAATCGCACATACGATCAATTTGCCCTCCTGCTCACAGCATGGTGTCATGCGAATCCCGTCATTCATGCCTGTTTCGGCTCCATCAACGATTATGTCGAGCTGCTTCTTCCCGACAATATCTTTCGCCCAGACGGATTTATCGCCAAGCTGAATGAAACTCAATTTATTTCGGAGGAGGATTATAAGTCGGCCGAACTTATCGGCTGGCTCTATCAGTTCTATATCTCCGACCGTAAGGATGAGGTGTTTGCCAAGAAAGGCAAAGTAGAAGCTGATGAGATACCTGCTGCCACGCAGATCTTCACTCCAAACTGGATTGTGAAATATATGGTGCATAACACCATCCTGCCTCAGGTAGATGCCGATGAAGAGATAATTGAATCGGCAAAATATCTTGTCAAGACTGAAAACAATACCGATAGAAAAGTTGAACTTGAAGATCTGAAGGTTGCCGACTTCGCCTGCGGTTCGGGGCATATCCTCAACGAGTGCTTCGACCTGCTCTTTGACCTGTATCGTTCAGAGGCATACTCACGCCGCGAGGCTATCGAATGTATCTTCACGAAGAATCTTACCGGTATTGACATCGACCTGCGCGCAAGGCAGCTTGCAACATTCGCACTGTTGCTGAAAGCGTGTCAGAAAGATGTGTCGTTTGCCGATGCACACTCTTTGCCTCATGTCATTTCCATTCCGGAGGTTGATAAAGAGTTGATAGATTTGGCCGATACGCGGTCAATCGCCGGTTATCTTCATCATTTCTTCCTCGGTGCGGAGACGAAGGAATGTTCCGAGCAAATGACCGAAGCTATCGTTCTGCTCAAAGATGCGGACTCACTGGGCTCTATCATCAAATTTGACCTGTCTCCCTCAACCCGTCGCCAGCTCATTGAGGCTGTTAAGCATTGGAAACGTCAGGAGGAACTTCCGGCTGCCATCAAGGCCGGACTCCCGATGATGGATTTTATCCTAACGCTCACTGACAGCTATGATGCCATCGTGATGAATCCACCATATATGCCTACAAGCAAAGTGGAAGGATTGAAAGAGTATGCTGCAAAAAATTATCCCGACAGTAAAACCGATCTTTTCTCAGTCTTCATGGACGTATGTATCGACCGACTAAAAGACAGAGGAAAATACGGCATGATCAATATGCAGTCATGGATGTTCCTGTCCTCCTTTGAAGCATTGCGTAAGAAGGTTATAGATGAGCAACACATAGATTCACTGCTTCATCTCGGACCTCGTACTTTTGATGAACTTTCAGGTGAAGTAGTGCAAAACGCAGTGTTCGTTATTGCGAAAGAGAAGCCTCAGTCAGAAGGTATATATTATCGGTTGATTGATGGGAAGTCTTGTGCATCAAAGCAAGATATGTTTTTAGCAGAGGAGTATCGTTATGTTGTAAAAAATCAAAAGCAGTTTGAGAAGATTCCCGGAGCAGTTTTAGGATACTGGATCTCAGAAAAATTCCTTTCAATAGTACAAGAGAAAAAAGCTAATTCTATTCTAAAAGCTCGCCACGGAATTTTAACAGGTGATGATGAAAAATATCTTCGTCTTTGGTACGAACCGAGTTTTAAAAATATATGCTTTTGTGCGAGATCCTTTTCAGACATTGATAATAAATCCGAGGCCTTCTACCCGATGAATAAAGGAGGTATGAAGCGAAAATGGTATGGTAATAATGTAATCGTTATTTGGATTAAAAATAATCTTAATAATTTCAATAATAACAAACTTGCTGAAAGAAATCTCTTTTTTAAAGAAGGTATAACATGGACCGAAATAGCAGATATTGCAACAATTAGATATTCTAATCATGGTATTCTCTTTGGGCACAAAGGGGCTACTGCATTTTTCGATAGACAAGAAGATCTGTTCTGCTTTTTAGGTTATACTAATACAAAGATTTTTAATGTTATAAAACACTTACTTTTCTCGGGACTAAGTTTCACTGCAGGAAATCTTCAAGAGTTTCCTTTTAAACATATATCATCCCAAGAGATAATTAAGATTGTTAAAAGTTGTATTGCAATCTCCAAACAAGACTGGGACGCACACGAAACATCGTGGGATTTTCAGAAGTCGCCTCTCCTCGCTGCTATATGCGATTGTAAGGCTAATGTTGCTGATTTCGATATGCTTGCAGAGGATGAGAAGAATGATGTTACGGAGATGGTCGGAAACGTGTTTGACAGCTCCAAATTAGAGGACTGTGTAAACGTAAACATATCAAAATGGACACGACTTTTCCATCGCCTTCATGCCAACGAGGAGGAACTAAACCGTCAGTTTATCGAAATCTACGGCCTGCAGGATGAACTGACTCCGGATGTTCCGCTTGATGAAGTAACTATTCTGCAGCAAGGCGAAGTATCAATTAAGAAAGAGGAGACTGTTTCGGATGATGGTAGCCACATCCTTATGATTGACGGTATTAAGTCTATTATTGCCAAACTCCCCGAAGAAAGGATTGTTTGGCATGACGATGTTATCATCAAGCAACTAATAAGCTACATAGTTGGAGCATGGATGGGGCGCTACCGTCTTGACCGCCCGGGACTGCATATCGCACATCCGAACCCCTCGGAGGAGGAGTTGGCGGAATATACCTTCAACCTTTCAGGCTCTGACGAGACTCTCAGGATTGACGAGGATGCCGTAATTCCGGTGCTTCCGCAGGATGCTCCGTTCTTCGACAATCTCTATAACTATGTGGTAGAGTTTGTACGAAAGGTATGGGGCGAAGACAAGTTGGCGGAGAATATCAATTTTATTGAAAAGTGCATGGGCAAGAGCCTCAACGACTATCTGATGAAAGACTTCTGGAAAGACCATAAAAAGATGTATCAGAACCGACCGATTTATTGGGAGTTTGCATCAAAGAAGGGTGCTTTCCGGGCATTGGTGTATGCCCACCGTATGGACCGATATACAGTAGAGGTGCTCCGCTCAAAGTATCTTCTCCCTTACAGAGCTTTTATCGAGCGAAAAATCGCGGCTCTCGATGCACGCTCCAACGATTTCAGCACCAAGGAACGCAAGGAACTCGACAACCTCCGCAACAAGATTCTGCCGGAGTTGAGCGAATATGCCGAGCGTGTGGAAGTCGTGGCCCAGCAGTCGGCTATGCGCGACCCGGTCTTCGACCTCGATGACGGGATCATCAAGAACCACGCCCTCTTCGGCGACATAGTAACCAAACTAAAATAACATTAAAGGCTATGACAAAGAATCAAATAGACTATGTGACCTGTGTCATCGGAGCTTTGGCATTGATGACGGGAAAGTCATGTTCATGGATATATCAGAAGCTACATGCTGCCGGTGTTATTAAGGATTATCTGGCAGCCGCCTATGAGGTTCTTCATACGTTCAGCCTTGAATATGTAGCCGCTGATGTTATACAGCTGATGAAAAAGAAAGGATACGCATTATGTTAGTATATCATTCCTCTGATCAGTGTTTTTCTAATCCCGATGTAGTGCATTCTCGTGAGGCTCTTGACTTTGGGAAAGGATTTTATGTGACCAAACTCAAAGAGCAGGCAGACAAATATGCCGATCGTTTCCTCAGAATCGGGAGTGATGCGTATCTGCATATATTTGAATACACTCCTGACTCGGATCTGATTGTCAAGATATTTGAATCATACGATGAAGAATGGCTTGACTTCGTATGCAGTTGCCGAAAGGGAAATGATGTTTATAAGTCGTATGACATTATCGAAGGCGGAGTTGCTAACGATAAGGTCTACCGGACAGTAGACCTCTATATGGCCGGTATATATAATAAAGAACAGGCTCTTCAGAATCTCGCGTATGAAAAGCCCAATCATCAACTATGTTTCATAACTCAAAAGGCTATAGACAAATGTTTGAAGTTTATTGAGCATAAAAAGTATAGTAATGGATAAGCCTACACGCATATTACGAGATATGAAGTATGCCCGCATCATAGAACTGATAGCGGAAAAACAACAGATCCCGCTTGAAGAAGCGATGGATATGCTTTACTCATCGCCCCTGTTTGAAATCATCGATGACGGCACAGCCGATCTCATCTGCCGAAGCGACATCTATCTCGCAGACGAGATTATCCGAACTCATAAAACCTCTCAAGCAAATTAGCGAATCAAGAATTCAAATACGTAGGAGTTATGGATCATAAGGAACACTTACAGGAGTTAATGGCCGATATCATCAACATTTTCGGCAAGGAGATTATCACGGAGAAACGATTCGTGAATCTTCTTGCTGACTATCGTGCTTTTGACGGCAATAACGATGCAAGAAGAATCCTTAATGCTATAGTGTCCGGGAGATATGCAAACAAGATAGTAAATCTGACAACTTCTAAATTTGATCTACCTAAATTGAAGTATTACGCTTATGAACTTTCCAAGTCAGATGGCTTCAATGAGGAGACAGTAGAAACTGTCATGAGGATGATTGTATTTGCTTGCAACAAAGGCAATCAGGACGAGGCAAACTATTCCATCATAAAGCAAGAAGATAAGTTCGGATGTGTAAATTCAAAAGGAGACATCATTATTCCATTCGAGTATGACAAGATGCGCGACTTTAAATCTGATTTTGGGATACATATTGTTTGTGCTAAAAACTTTGAATGTAGCGATGTTTATACTGCATTAGGAGAACTTGTCTTTTCCGGAGGATCAAATATCCGACTGACTAATGAAGACGGACTATGGATGGTAGAAAAAAATAACAAATATGGTTTAATTCATCCTAACGGAGAAATAGTTATCCCTTTTGAATACAAAAGTATTGTGACGGTTAATCCCGGTTCAGATATTAGGCTTCTTGTAGTAGAGACTGAAAACAGAATGTTTGGAGTGCTGGATTATATGGGGCATCAGATATTGCCACCGGTGTTTGAGTCGATACCCAATTTTATCAGTGACACATTTGAGATAATAGAGGCAAAACTAAGCGACAGATATATGTACTTCAACATAGACGGTTCTGTTGCTGAAATATCTCCATTGTTCTGTGCAACACCCTTTACGGCATATACATATAATCAAAATGACCATAAGATGCCTAAAGGTTATATTGTTAACGGAGAAAAATTAATAGTTTCGACTACCCACGGCGATATTACTGATGTTAATGGTAAGATACTCTGCAACCTCGGACCGTACAATGACGGACTTGCGGTTGCCAAAGAAGACAATTTGTGGATTGGTTATATGAGCGAGTCATTGGAGTGGAAAATTCGCCAGTTCTGTCACGATCCTAATGCGCTTTTTGATTTATGTGAACCTTTTAGTAATGGATTGGCAATTGTATGGAAAGGAGATAAAAGAGGACTTATCAATACGAATGGAGATATTGTAGCCGGAATTAACTATAATGATATTGCGCGTCGTGATTGGTGTTGTCTTTTAAGGTATTCTTCAAAATATGTAAATACTATATTCTCTGATGAATATGGTGTTGGAGATTGCTATGTAAGACCCAATGATATAAGTTGCGAGTTCATTTGTACTATGAACGGAATTTATGACATAAGCAATTTTACAAACAACAGGGCATTCGCTCAATATCGTAATTTCGTAGGAATAGTTTCCCCCAAAGGGACTTCCATTGAACCATTAGAATATGAGTGGCTTAGGAGTTGGAACTCTCACAAACTACATGAAACTACAGTGATATCTCCTGTCCGGCGAAACGGTCAATGGGGTGGACTGGATATGGAACATGGATTCATCCCATTCAAAGACGAAATGCAAGAACGCAATGAAAAGAATTACATTTCTAAACATATTGAAACATCCACGCCTATTCCATACTTTTTGGAATACCAAAAGGATGTAACTCCTTGTGGTTTTAAGTGGAGTAATCTATACCATATTCCGGCAGGTTTATATGCCGACTTTATGAAATTGAGAACAACAATGGCTAAAGAAGAGCAGCTTCAATGGCTTAAAATCAATTCAGTAACAGTATTAGAATAGATATGCCAACACCTGGAATACCCAATATAATCGATTGCGGAATTTGCAGTCTGCATCCCGCCCAGCCTTCAAATGTATGGGTGGTAGAAGAATTATTCAGACATCCGGACGTAAGGAAGTTCTATGTATTGCGCGATGACCATGCGGCTAACATAAGAAGTTTCTGCCAGTATATCATTGCAGCCAATGTTCAGAAAGCCGCGATGAATTTCATCATCTACGATAATTATGGAAACGAAGTGGGTCTTATCTCGGCGGAACCGATGATGAACCGTAATACTAACCTTCCTATGTGGAATGTCGGTTATGCTGTTTTGCCTTCCGAAAGACGTAAGGGGTATGCCGCTGCAGCGTTAACGGGATTGAGTAACTATCTGCTTCAGAACTATTCATTCCCTCAAGTGATGCTTGACATTTGCACCGAGAATCACGAATCGGAAGGAGTTGCCCGTAAATGTGGCTTTACGAAGCCTAATGATGGGCAAGGATATATTGATCCCAATCACATGGAACTTGGATTCCGTTTCCGTTGGTTCAAGCAGCTTGCAGGACAACGCACAATGTACTTCAATCAGGCGGTGCACTGTTACCGTCAGAAAGACTATATCGGAGCAATAAATGCGTTCCGGCAGGCGCTGAACGAACCTTATCAGCCTGGCACACCATATACAGATGCACAGATCTATTCCAACATGGAGATGGCTCTCTCATCCGTACATCTTTACAAGGAAGCCTTCGCTGCCCTGAAAAAAGCCCAATCCCTTGGCCTCAATAATCCGAGCATTGAAAAAGAACTCCTCTGGCTCCGCAACAATAAAGGACTTTACTAAATACCATCCTCTCAATATGAGTTTTATTGACGACATAAAGAACGAGCTAAATTCAACATATATCATTGGATCGTATCACCGTGATGGCGAACGAGGTTACTTTGATGACCTTCGTGGCGCCGCAGGTGAACGCATAGAAGACTTCGAGGGTAATCCCAGAACGGATAAGGTATACATTTCTCGAACAGACCTCATTGAAGATGAATTTTATGAATTTGATTGGAGTATCGAGGGGGAATCGGAGAATAGTTATTCGTATATTTGCGTAGGCGGAATTCGCCCTGTAAATAAGACGCGGATGCTTCAGGTACGTCTTGACGAGAAACTTTCTCAGAGAGGCACCAACCGAAAAGATGCAAATCAGAATCAGAAGATGATTAATCAGGAGGTAACCGGTGCACCTCATACGTATATCTATGAATTGCTCCAGAACTCAAATGATTATCCTCTTAAAGATGCGAATAATAATAAAATCCCGGTTGAAGTCAAATTTATTTTGACAGAACATTATCTGTTTTTCATACACTCCGGTGCCCCTTTCAATCTCAGGAACATTGCGGCTATATGTACTGTCAATGAAGGTGAAAAAAGAGATAATACCGAGACTATTGGATATAAAGGCATGGGCTTCAAGTCGGTCTTTGTCAACAATGATTATGTATTTCTGAGTTCAGGGGATTGGAATCTTCGATTTGATGAAAAGGAGATTAAGAACCGTAGTAGATTCCCCTTGAACTGGCAATACATGCCAATCCCCACATCCCTCACGGAAGATATTGATGATGAGATTAAATCAGTTTTGAAAAGTATTCCATCTCACATGAATGTCTTCTTCGCCCTTCGTCATCTCAGAGATGCTAGTGAGAATGAGCCGAATCTCGAAAAAGTGTTTGTAGATGATAGGATTCTGGTGTTCATCCCTTATGTTGACCATGTAGAGGTATATATCGACGGAATACTTCGATATGACCGCTACAAGGATCGAACACGTTGGCTCATAAAAAATGACATTAAAATTTCGGTTGACGACAACTACAAGTCAATTCTTGAAGAAAGTCTCAAGACCGATAAAAAGATTCCTGAGAAGTTCCAGAAAATCAAGGAAATTTCAGTTTCTTTCGCAGTCCAGCGCGATGGGAATAAGTTAATCCCTATTCCTATTGAGAACTCACAAGTATATAATTATCTGCCGACTGAGCAGCAATTATATCTTCCGTTTTTGATTAATGCGGACTTTGTGCCTGACGCATCTCGAAAAAGTCTGCCTGAGCATAAATGGAATCATAAAGTATTGGAGGATGCTGGACATAGGTATGCTCAATGGTGGGCATCTTTGATGCTCGATGTGGAGAATTATGATCTCGCTTCTGTATTTGATTTGCTTCCAGACTTTAGAAAAGGTGATAAATTCCGCGAGTCCTTCATGAAGGGCTTTGAGCAAGAAATCGGTAAGATTAAGTGTATTCCAATTCTAAAAAATGGAGAACGAGCTTTAGTTCCTATCAATGAAATCATTTTCGACAATATGAGCTTTGTTGTTTCAGACAAGCCTGTAATGTTAGATAGCGACTTTTATGCTTTGCTAGGAGTAGAAAATATCAGTGAATATCTTCCGCATCCAGAGATAAGACAGCATCAGAATCTCAAGATGCTGCTTGAATATTATTCAGCAAAGAATAATATTGGCAGAGTTCTCAATAACAGTGACGTCCTGACAATCCTTCGTTCTCTAAAATTCGAGAATTGGGTCAAAGATGAGTTTAATGCCATCAATCTTTATCGATACCTGTTTGAATCTCAAAAGATAAACAACATCCTAAATTCATTCGATAAGATTTTCTTAACCGAATCGGGAGAGATTGAATCGCCTAATAAACTCTACCACAATATCGATTACTACCTCGAAGAACTTTATATGTTCGAGGATAGACTTCCTCGTTTAAAGAAATCAGTAAGAGATATTTTGCCTGAAGGATTCCGTGGTATTGAAGGAAAGTTCAAAATGTTCGTCCCATCGTCGGTAGCTTTAGAGCTTTCAGCAAACTTCGATAAGAATGAAGACGGTTCTCGTATTGAAAATATTACAGACAGTATCCATTTCTTAAACTTCCTTGCTACGGCAAAGGGATATACCGGTGGTATGCCTAAAACAATGCCTTTATACTTGGACGAAGGCGTTTCTATCGGAAAAGAAGATGTTTATCAGGAAGATGAACTGGGACTATTACTATCTGAGCAGCCTTGGGTTAAGCCTGAATGGATACGCTTTATCCATTACGGGTATGCAAAACATTCAGATGATTTGTCTCGCTTCTTAACCAAGTGTGGTATTACAACCATAAACCCTGCGATGGTATGGAGTTCGTTTATCGCTGATGATGAAAGGTCTCAACATATAATCTCATATATTGCTGATAAACAGGCAAGCATTGACTTTTTCTATTTCCTTACGAATATAGAGAAGGAGGTCAAATTTACGGATCAGACGAAACAGCTTAAGAATAAGTATCATATCTGGGTAAATGATGGAACAAATGATGAATATGTGCCACTTTCGTCCGTAATTTACTGGTCAGACTCCAAAGAACGTGATGAACTACTGGAGAAGGACTGGTTACCTGCTAATGCTTGCTATGCAGTAGATGATGATTATCTCGGTCAGTTCTTGGGAGAAGACCGTGATGCCATAGAGCGAATTTTCAAGGCGAATGGTATCGTTGAGGATTTCTCTGTGTCGAACTGGATCAAGAAGTGTATGGTCAAAGAGCATCTTTGGCAGGAAGTCATCAAGAATATTACCTCAACAGATACGAGTATAAGTTTTCTTGATTTCTTATTTGAGAATCGTGCGTATAAAAGTGAAATAGGATATAGTAAATTAGATCAGATCCCTCTTTCATTGGAAGGTGAATCTGAGATGCTTCCGTTAAAGGATATTGCAGAGACTGTATATCAGCGATCAGACGATCTCATAGAGTTATCAGAAGAGCCCTGGTTCCCGTCATACGAACTGACTTCTGTTTCAAGTGCCTATTCTGACCTTTTTGATGGAGCTGATAGGCGAGCCTTTTTTGATGAGATTGGTATAAAGGAATTTGATTTGGACGAGTATATCGAGGAAGAAATTCTTGAAAACCTTGATAACTACACAGACTATTCGGATATTGATAATGCTTTAGAAGCCAATATAAGTTTCCATAAGTTCTTTGCAAATCCATCGCTCCGTTTGAGTGATGATGATTATGAGAAACTTAAAAATACGCCTGTATTCACTATTCTGCCAGTAGAGAATAGCAAAGAATCAGAATCAGGCTTATGCGAAGTTTGTACCGGCTTCTTCCTGCCTTCCGACAAACTCGGCGAGCTGGTTGAACTTGATATAGCACCTGCATCCATTCTTCATACTATTCGTCCCGAATATTTTGCGACCGATGCAGAACAAATGACAACCTATTTCAAAGATAGACTTGGAAATAGGAAACTACAAGACAATGAACTCGTAAAGCATCTGCTTGATCACAAAAAAGATATAATTGCTTATATTCAAGAGTATAATAGGAATCTCAGATTCTGGCAATGGGCAGCGCAAAGTTCCACTACCTATGAGGAACGTCTGGCGTTCCGTAATTTCCCCATGGCGGATTCCGATAGGAATCTAATGCTGCCAAGTGAACTGTATGCGTCAGCAGTCTATTCAAAAGATAAAGAGGCAGAACAAGTCATCCGAAGATTTATCCCAGATGCTCACTTCGTTCTTGATGATTATGCCAACATAGAAACAGAAAATGAAATTGATTGGCTGAGACTATTCAAGAACATAAAAATCAGCATCTCGGCAGAATATGTTCTGCTCAATAAGGTTTTGCCTAAACTTAATGAGTATAAATCAGAGCATGATGATGTCGTACTTGCTTTCGCTGGTGTTTTAGAAGAGTTGAAAGCAAAGCATAACGAGGACGCAAAGAAAATTGAAGGATATTTGCAAAACCTATATGTAAAGTGTAAAGATGGAGAATACCACAAAATTGGGGACACCATCCTTACCGGTGCATATATGGGGATAGAAACTGGGAAGTATAATGACATCGTATTGCCATTGCAAATATCTGACGATTATCTGAAAGATACAGAGGATAATCCCACTTTGCGCTCCAACGTTATTGACTTCTTCAGATTCTTAAAAGATAAAACGAACATTGATGTTATCAAGACAGCGCAAGATTTAGCCGCTCGAAAGGTTGAAATATTCCTTTCCAATCAACAGACTTATGCGAGGTCTGATGCTCACTATCGAATTATAGGCGAGCTGGCAGAGGACTGCTACCAACAAGTAGGATGGACAGATACTATTTTTAAGGGCAAGTGTTTATTGCTCTTCTCCTCAGATAATCGTCTTATATCCATGGATAAAGGTAATCTTTATCTTGGATCAATATATAATCCCATATGTGATTATCAAGCTAATGGAATAACGAATATTCATTACGTCAGTGATGAATATCGGAAGTATGCTGAATTGGCAAGTATCCGTTTGTTCTTGACTAATCCAAGTAGGGGACGTGTAAAATGGGGCTTCCATGGCGAAACCGAAATGAGATATTTGGAAGATTCTACTTTCTCAACATATTTCTGGAGAGTATTTCTTCCATCGCAGTTGAGGAATAAAGATTCAAGATCTCATTTTGATAGGCTTTTAACGACCGATACGCTGGAAAAGTATCGTTGTATCCCTACCGGAGGTGGCATGAAAAAACCGTCACAGGTATATAATCCAATTGATAACCAGTTGGTGCGTATGATTAAGGTCATGGAAAAACAAGACGAATATCTGCCAACTGTAGAAATACCTATGGAGTATTCCTACGGTTTCGCTTCACGGCTGAATGAGATGGATTGTCTTGAATTCTTGCGGAAAAGCGAAAATGACAAAGGTTATCAAGATGACAGAATCAAAGTATGTACTTGGCTGTCGGAACTTCCAGAGAATATTTTAAGAAGTAATTACAAGAATATCGTATTACGATTTAAGGAGAATGCGTTATGGCGTAATGGTGCCAAAAAGTGGGTGCCATTAAAAGATTTATGTATTCTTGAAAGAACCAAGGAGTCTAAACTTATTGTAGATCATTTTGGGGGTAGTGAATACGTATGTTTTGGAGCATCTCTGCCTGAATCAAATCAGGTTCTCCAAAAGTTGCACCTTCTTTTCGACATTCCCTTGTTGAATAAAGATGATTTTGATCATAAAACAATTGGAAATGTCTTTGAGGATACGTATGAAGTTTCTGAGCTCCAGAAACGCTTAGTCTATCTCTCTTATACTGAAAATCCTGATGGTGACTGGGAAACCAAATATAAAGAACGTCAGGCCAAACTCGACAATGCAAAGATAGAAGGATGTGATGAAATCATATATTTCTATGCAGGAAACGAAGACCTTTCAACAACCTTATCTTTTTTAGATAATGGAGATAACGGTTTTGCGTATAAGAAGGGTCGTAAGGAGCACATGTTTGAGAGCCGATTGAATTGGGCAATTAAGACATTTGACCTTGTAGGCTCACATATATCAGTACTTCAGGAGCTGTTCTTGGATAATTTTTCCGATTATGTTGAAAAGCATAATGGTGGAAGCTTACCACCTAATGTGTTGCATTACTTATCAGATGCCGACAAAAGCAAGATTGGGACAGATATCGTCGAAGAAATACCGGATGACGCCCAACAACCTTATGTTAGCGGAGCTTCCGTCCCCGAGTCTCATGACACGACTCAGTCAGCATCTCAAGAGCAGCCTGTCAATCCTAACGGTACTGCGCACGCACAATTTACCGATCAAGAAAACAAATCGAGTCAAGGTAAGCCTAATGCTGAGAGTGGCGCAAATGAAGGATATGATTCTTCGATCAAACCTGAACATACACAACTCAAGCATAAGGAAAAATCAAGAGTAGAACAACAATCCAAAGGACAAGAAGGACAAAGTAACTCTAAAGAAAACCCGGCTCAGCCGAAAGACACAACTGGAGTTTCTTCTGAAACTCCGGATATACCTGATGGACCGGAAGAGTCGTTTGAAGAACGCAGCAGAAAACGTTGGGAGCAAAGACGTGATGCCAAAGTTACGCTTCCTACTTCTTCGCAACCTTTACATAAGGGAACTGAAGATGTATTAGATATTGAAGATAAGCCGGCTGACACTCCCAATTATGGAGATGTTTACGATCCAAATTCAGGAGCTTCTATCAAAAGAACTCCTAAATCAAATACATCTTTACCAAAGTCATCATCGGGAAAGGAACTTGATAATGCTCGAAGAAAAGCAAAGGAAGAGGAAGATAAACAAGATCGTAGAAATAAACTCTATGATTTGACTCCATATACATTGGAGTGGTTCAATTATTTAATTGATATGCAACTTGAAGCTGTATATGAAGGTAAGTCAGTAGAAAGACATATCGACTTATATGATTGGGCTCAAATTGATAAGGACTCGAATCTTTATCGATTGGTATCTCCATCTTCTTTTATTCCATCGAATCTTTCGGAAGCATCAAATGTAAGAATCCTTGTCGTCTATAATGGCAAGAAACAAGTGCTTAATGCAGAAATTCTTGAATCTGATGAGTCTGGAATCGACATGAGATGTAGTCAATATTTTGGCTCTCCGAGTGCGACAAGGTGGCTACGAATCGAGTACCAAAATATAGGAGGTTTCTCCGAGGCTCAGGCGAATCGTTTTAGCCAGTTAAACAGGGATTGGAATTTGGGGACGAACCTTGTTCAAAAGCTTCCGTCAAATATGGAGTTCATCTATGGTCCTCCGGGAACAGGTAAGACTACTGAACTTGTAAAGCGAATATCAGAGGCTTTGCATGTAAATGCTCGTTATAACATTCTTGTTGTAACTCCCACAAATAGAGCTGCAGATGAGATAGCAGAGCGTTTAGCTGTTGATATGTTCGCCTCTGATTATCTATCCCGTTATGGCGTGACTGAAAGTCGGGAACTCATACGTAATCATCAGCAAGTCTTGAAGAACCGCCAATCTATGGATTTGAAAAAATCCAATAAGAATGTGATGGTAACAACAATTGCTCGCTATCCGTATGATAGTGTCCAGCCTTACGGAGAAGCTATATTTGATTTGAAATGGGATCTTATCATCGTGGATGAAGCCTCCATGATTGATATTGTCCCAATCACACTGCTTTTGGTTAACAATAAGGCCGATAAGTTTATCATCGCCGGAGATCCAAAGCAAATCCGCCCGGTAAAACCAAATATAGACTTCCCTGATGAGTATGTTTTCAATATCTACGATATGGTGGGTATGAATAGCTTCAAGGAGGCGGCAGAAGGTAAACTCCCATACCCAGTAATGGCTTTGGATGTTCAGCACCGATCGGTTCCGAGTATAGGTAATCTTGTAAGTAAATTCTCTTACGACGGCATTCTTAAGAATGACTCTAACAAAGCTCTACCGAAGAGCCTGGATATACCGAATATGACAGTCGAACCCATAAATGTGATCGGATATGAAGTTATACCGATGAGTCATCTTTATGACTTTAATACGGTTGACAATTCTGCCGTGCATGTGTATTCAGCCATTTTTGCATATGAATTTGCTGCTCATATCGCAAAGCTGGTATCCACATATTCGGATAAAGAACATTACACTATCGGAATTGTCAGTCCTTATAAGAAACAAGCTTCTGCAATACAAGAAATGCTTGCAAGCAGAAAGATTGATACTGATGAATGTAGTGTAAGCTGCGGTACGGTACACAAATTTCAAGGTGGCGAATGCGATATAATGATTGTTGTGATGAATTACCCCAATACTCATTCTGGGGAAAATGCCAATATAAATAATCTGAATATCATGAATGTGGCTATGAGTCGTGCCAAGGATTACGTGTTCTTCCTCAGTCCAGAAAAGCGCGTAGGAGAGAAAGCTATATACCCAATGAATGATGAGTTGTTCAGGCAACTTCCGAATAATTTTAACTTCTATCATGCTCATGCTTTGGAGAAGATTATGTTCGATGATGAAACGTTCATTGCAAAGAACGCGTCCTTGAAGAGTCACCTACCTGTGAATGTTTCCACGCCTACGGGCAAACGTTATGAGGTTCGCATTAGTGACACTGCTCTTGATATTCAAATTAACGACTAACGATGATACAGAAACGAATATACAACTACTTTGAGAGGAACCCAAGGCTGAAAGTGCTATTCATGTTCGATAGGATGGGAGGGTTTGAAGCTGAACTGTCTGAGCTTGCATGGACGGAGGATTATGTCATTAAGGTTTTCGATGGCAAATGGTGGAATCTGAAAGTTGCTTTGCTCAGGGAATGGTCTGAAAAGAAGGTCGTGCTTGTCTTTCCCTATGAACTTCGTCCTGATACTGAGGAGAAACGTCTTAAGTTTCCCCTTCTTGATGTATATGCCTCGAATCTTGAATTTAAGGATGAGCGATATGAAGAGTTCATGCAGCAGTATGGACTTTCCCAAAAAGTAGCATCGTTTGTAAAGAACAATATTGACGCACTTACATCAAAGAAGGTAATGCCTCTCCTTACCGGAATGCTTGATGATGTGAACTTTACAGTCGATTTTGCAAACCGCGCGATAATTTCTTCCTACCTTGGAGAGAAGAAAACTCTAGAATGGGATATAATCATTGTAAAAATGATCCTACTATCCGCTCAAACGGATGATAAAAAGTCAAATGACTTTTATCTAAAGTTATATAAGAATCTTGATGTCAGAAAGTCAGTAGACGATAAGCTGAAAAGTATTTTCGGCGTCACATTCAATCCGGATATAAATGACAAGATGCGACCTGTTGCGGAGATCTTGAAATATAACGCTATCACCCAGTCGATGCCTGCTAATCCGACAGACCATTACAGTAATTTGAAAATCAGCGACCGTCGGATTCTCGATATAATCAATAGTATATACGAAAAAGGGAACAGTGAACCGCAATTTTCTTCAAAATTCGCTGATGCGATGTCGAAATTGGGTTCCGGTATCAGAGAGGAGGAGATAATAAATATCTATGGTACAGATGCACCGTATTTCTTTATAACAGAGCATTTGATGCTTCCGATTCTTATGTCAGTCTTGACAAAGGATGTGGTGGCAGATCCGGGTGCAGCTATCGATAAGATACGTGCACTGAGTCTGAGGCTGAACCAGGATTCAAGCATTTGGGCTTTGATCAAGTATATTGAAAATGTTGCCTATTTCTACGATTCCGTTAATGTGCTTGGTGGGCTACGTCTTGATAAACCTTCGGAATATATTTCGCTTTATACTGAAAGATTCAGTAAGATAGACAGGTTTTATCGAATTATACTGGATTCTTTTTATCTACTGCCCGAACTTGATGAAAAAACTGTATCTTCTGTATCTGTAAGTAAAAAGACAATTGACGCTAAATATGCCCAATTGGCAAATCAGCTCAATTATGAATGGCTGGAATGTGTGAGGGATACAGGCAATGCGTTTGACAAAGTCGGAATACTGAGACAAAACGAATTTTATGCTACTTATAATGATCCGAATAAACTTGTGGTTATTATCAGTGATGGATTAAGATATGATGTTGCAGTAGAACTGTATGAGGAACTCGCGAAGAAAAAACATATCGCTACGTTGTCGCCGATGCTCTCACTTCTCCCTTCGGAGACAAAATTCTGCAAGCCGGCTCTTTTCCCTCATAACACCTTGAAGTTGGAGGGTGACAGTATGACGACTGACGGTAAGATTCTGTCTTCTGTCAAACAAAAGACAGAACAACTATGCCGATACAGAAATGATGCGATTTGTGTCAATTTTGAAGAGGTTTCCACACAACTAAATTCACATCGTGAACTTTTCAAGAAACCGTTAGTATATGTGATGCACGATAGAATTGATAAAACAGGACATGACCAATCTATAAGTGACGTCACAGACTCTTGCAGAAAGACTGTAGAAGAATTGGCACGATTCGTCAATAGCCTTCACATGACTTTGAATTGTAGTAATGTCATCATAACTTCCGATCATGGCTTCTTACTCAATGACATTATATTCGAAGACAAGGATAAGCTCTCCATCTCAGAGAAAAATATTGAGGCCACAACCCGTTATTATCTTACTACGGAGCGAGATAAGGTTGATGAGGTTGAAAAGATCAATATTAATAAAGCGTCAACCATCGAGACAGATGTTGAGACGTTTGTGGCAACCCCTATGGGAACGAATCGTTTCGCTGCTTCCGGAGGTTACAAATACACGCATGGAGGCGCATCGCTACAGGAAATGGTTTTGCCGGTGATATGCAGTAAACTTCGCAGGGAAAGCAGCAAACGAATGGTTGATGTGCTTATCAAGAACAACAATCTTAATATGGTCTCAAGCCGTCTGAATTTTCAATTAGTTCAGAAGGAAGCGGTTTCTATGGATGTAGTTGCGAGAGAAGTAGTATGCCGCATTTATGATGGAGACAGGATGGTGTCAGATGAAGTAAAAGTGTCGCTCGATAGTACAGATGCAATGAATATCGCTAAACGTACATACGATGTCACTCTGAAACTAAAGGAATCAGGCGTCGGAAACCTGCTTCAACTCCGAGTATATGATGCCGATCCTTCTCGACAATTGAATCCCCTCGTTAAAGAAACAGTAAGAAACAATACCATTATTGAACAGGATTTCTAATGGAAGAAGAAACATTACAACAAAAGATTATGGACTCCTTCTTAGGAAAGGTTGTTCGTAAAGACCTTGCCTTTTTGGTGAAGGGAGGTCTCCCCGTACCTACTTATGTGCTTGAATATCTGCTCGGCCAGTATTGTGCGAGTGATGACGAGCAGGTTATCGAAGAAGGCATCGAGAAGGTTAAGTCTGTCATACGTAACAATTATGTAAACCGTGCAGATGCCGAGCAGATAAAGGGTAAGATAAGAGAGAAAGGTAAATTCAGAATAATCGATAAGGTAAACGTGACTCTTAATGAGCGTGATGACCAGTATCAGGCATCGTTTGCCAATCTCGGACTTACGAAAGTACCCATAGGCTCCCAGTACGTCACACAAAATCCTAAACTACTCTCCGGTAATGGAGTGTGGTGTATTGTTACCATCGGTTATATCCAAGGTGATGATATAAAGGTAAGGTGGGAAATACAGACATTGAAACCGATTCAGATCTCGAATATCGACCTACAGGATTACATTGACCAGAGAAAGAAATTTACCACGGATGAATGGATTGATTTCCTGATACATACTGTAGGCCTGAATCCGGACAAGATGAACCGACGTGAAAAATTTATCACGTTGGCCCGGTTACTCCCTCATATTGAAAATAATTTCAATTTTATGGAACTCGGCCCCAAAGGCACCGGTAAGAGCCATGTCTTTCAGGAGCTGTCACCATACGGAGTTTTAGTCAGTGGAGGTGATGTCACAAGCCCACGTCTCTTTGTAAGAATCGTAGGAGACAGGGAAGTTCTCGGTCTGGTCGGATACTGGGACGTTGTGGCATGGGATGAGTTTGAACAACAGAAAGGGCGTAATGTCGATGCCGTGCTCATCGATACGATGCAGAACTATCTTGCAAACAAATCGTTCAATCGTGGTAAGGGAACGCACGAGGCTTCAGCATCAATGGTGTTTGTCGGCAATACAAAGCATACAGTGCCATATATGCTTAAAAACTCTCATCTTTTCGAGTCCATACCTACGTCTTTCATAAAGGGTGCTTTCCTTGACCGAATCCATCTATACAATTCCGGGTGGGAGATTAAGATGCTTAAGAAAGACAGTTTCTCAAAAGGCTACGGCTTGATTACCGACTATATCGCAGCTGTACTTCATGAGTTGCGCAATTACGATTGGACTGACAAACTAAAAGAGTATGCTCTGTTTGATGTTTCTCTTTCTGAACGCGATCATCTTGCCATACGTAAGACATTTTCCGGAATGATGAAACTTCTTTATCCGGATGGAAACGTCACAAACGATGAGGCTTATGAACTTGTTGATTTTGCGGCAGAAAGCAGGAAAAGAGTGAAGGATCAACTGTATAAAGTTGATGAAACGTTTAAGGCAGAACCGGCAGTCTTCAAATATATCCGTCTTAAAGATGGACAGGAGATAAACGTGGAGACATTGGAGCAGGTCAACAATGTAGTAATTGTACCCCAAAATGCTTCTGCAGCCCTGAAAGCAGAACTGAACATAGAGGAGACAGAGACACCGCAAGAACAACTATCAGCAGAAGAAAAAACGTCAACCGAAGATAAGCCACGTAAGAAAAGAGAGCGAATCCAAACGCAACGTGAAGGAGCCATGTCATTCCGGCTTGGCCAGACCGGTGTGACTTTTGAAAAGCTCTTTATGCCGTATCTCTCCAAGTCTAAAGAGATTACAATCGAAGATCCTTTTGTGAGGACATCATGGCAGCTCAGAAATCTCATAGAATTTCTGACGATGCTTGTTGACAATCGACCTGATGAAGATATTAAAGTAAGACTGGTTACATGGGAGGAAGATGAAAAGTTACCTACTCTCATTGACCGTCTTGACGATATAAAAGATGATATGACTACTTACGGTATAGACTTCGATTACTCTTTCAGAGAGTTCCATGACCGCCAGATAACCACTGACGACGGTTGGAATATCAGCCTTGGCCGAGGTCTGGACATCTACGACAAATACAACGCTTTCTCAGTTGCGTCAGGTCGGCAAGATAGGCGAAAATGCAGAGAGTTCCGTGTGATATACATGAAATCAGATAAAACGACAGAACATGGGAAAACTGAGTGAATCCGCTTTTGCAATAATGGGCATGTGTGAGAATGAGCGTAAACCATTCGGAATAACTGTTGACAAACGCGGGAATGCCTACGCTTTTTGTTGGGCATTTAAGATGAGTAAGGAACAAGCCGCGCGTGAAGGGTATGACAAAACCCATGTGAGAGGATCAATCGTCTATGACGATGATTTCAACGGTTGTCCGTATTGCGGATCAAAGGGCTTTTACATTTGCAACAGATGTGGGAAAGTTGTTTGCTACGATGGTAGAGAAATGGTCACATGTCCCAACTGCGGAACGTCCAGCGGTGTGGTTCCGGGAGAGACATTCGACTTGTCCGGCGGAGGAATGTGATTAAAAATGTTTACATTTGCCGCTTAGCTGATATATGAAAATAAACGACTTCAGATAAATGAAAGAATTAAAAACAAATGACAAAGTAAATCTCGTAGGAGGCCTTCAGGCAACAGTAGTCAAAGAACTGGGGAGTGGTGGTCAGGGCATCGTTTACCTTGTAGAACTTCTCGGGAAAAAGATGGCCCTTAAATGGTATCTTAATGCTCCCGATGACAGATTTTACAAGAATCTCGAATCCAATGTTAAGAAAGGAGCTCCTTCGGGAGCATTCCTGTGGCCTGAGTATGTAACCATGAAAGAGAAAGGAAGCTACGGCTACATAATGCCATTGCGTCCTGAGGGATATTATGAGTTCGGGCAATTCTATCTTGCTCGTGTGCAATTCCAGTCTTTCGAGGCACTCCTCAATGCCGCTATGAAAATATGTGAAGGTTTTAAGAATCTTCATCTCAGTGGCTTCAGTTATCAAGATCTTAACGATGGCAACTTCTTTATCCATCCTGCGACTGGTGATGTGCTGATCTGCGACAATGACAACGTTATGCCGGAAGGTGAAGCGTCGGGAATCCTCGGTAAAGCTCGTTACATGGCTCCTGAGATTGTACTTGGAAAGAATATGCCCAACAAGGGCAGCGACCGTTTCTCTCTTGCCGTGCTTCTCTTCATGCTTTTTTATGGCAACCATCCCTTTGAAGGAGATAAGGTGCTTCAATGCCCTTGTCTGACGGAAAAATTTGAGAAGAAATTCTATGGAAGCGAGATACTTTTCATCTACGATGAGAAGGACTCAAGCAACCGTCCTGTAAGAGGTGTGCATCGCAACGTAATTCGTAGATGGCCTGTATATCCTGCAATTCTCCGCAATGCGTTTATCGAAGAGTTCACTCAGGAGAAACTGAAAGACCCCAACAAGCGAAGTATTGAGAAAAGATGGCAGAACATCATTCGTGGTCTTCGCGATATGCTTGTAGTATGCCCGAAATGCAAGGAAGAGACTTTCCTAACGGATCGTCAATCTCCTAAGTGCATGAACTGCGGTACTACCATGCAGATTGCCGGTGGAATACAGCTCCAGAATCGTACGGTTTGGCTTACTCCGGGGACCGTTTTCTATCTCGGATATGACAATGTTCCAACTGCTCGTATCGTAACAGTGCCGGGCGACAAGTATCCCATCCAAATTCAGAATATGACATCTGAAAAATGGACGGTAGAAACTCCGAGCGGCAAATTGAAGAGCATTGAGCCTCAGGGAATGATGCCTGTAAAGGCCGGTCTTAAAGTAATCTTCGACTCAGCTAATAAAGCAACAATAATCTAAAATCCAAAATATCACAAAATTATGCCAGGATTAATTGATAGCGAAAGGCCTCCACGTAGGCAAATGACACTCTTCTTCATCATCGACAAATCAGGCTCGATGGGTGGTTCTAAAATCGGGAGTGTAAACGATGCAATCGAGAATGTTCTCCCTATGATTGCCGAAATTTCCGACAACAATACTGACGCCGAAATCCGCGTAGCAGCATTGGAGTTCTCCAACAGTACACAATGGCTCTATGATGAGCCAAAGCTTGCACATGAGTTCATCTGGCAACCCGTACAGGCTGCCGGTATGACATCTCTTGGTGAAGCATGTCTCGAACTTAACAAGAAACTTTCGCGTAACGGTGGTTACATGTCTTCTCCGAGCGGATGCTTTGCTCCTGCATTCATCCTTCTCTCTGATGGTGGTCCCACTGATAACTTCGATGCCGGTGTCAAGAAGCTATGGGAAAATAGCTGGTTCAAGAGCGGAATCAAGTTGGCTATTTCAATTGATTCAGATGTGAACGTTCTGGAACAGTTCACTGGATCAAAGGAATCAATCGTGGAAGTTCACAATATAGAAGCCCTGAAGGACATGATTAAGTTCATGGCTCTCACATCTTCCCAGATCGGTAGCCAAAGCTCTACTTCTGCGGAGAAAACAAAGCAAGAACTTGTAGAAGAAAAGATCAAAGACATCGTAGACAACACCTCCGGTGCAGAGACTGCCGCTGAACCCAAACAAGGTAGCGACTCATACGATGAATGGGATTAAAATGACACAATATGAAAGGAGTAAGTTCTCTGAAACATACATGTCAGGGAGAAAGTCATAAAGCAACAAACAAACCTTGTCAAGACTTTTCACAGGCAGAATCAAAAGAGGCGTATGCCGTGGCTATTGTAAGCGATGGCCACGGCGGTGTACGCTATTTCAGAAGCGACAAAGGTTCTGAAATAGCTGTCCGTTGCGCAAAGAAAGCAATCGAGAAATTTGTTAAGGAGACCTCCAATACCCAACTATTCAAGGGGAAGAGACTCACCCAAATAGGAATAAATCCTGAGAAGTCTGATGACAAAGTATATACGGCACTATACTGGCTCGTTTCAAGTATCATCCGACAGTGGAACTCTGAAATCTTGAAAGATGCTCAAACTCGTAGAATTACAGAGTGGGAGCAACAACATGTAGAGCAGAAATATCTTGATGATTTTACCAATAGCCTGATTAGCGATGAAGGTAAATTGGAAAAGGTATATGGATGCACATTGATGGCTTTTGTTATGACCAAGGATTATTGGTTTGCCTTCCAGATTGGAGACGGTAAAATGGTATTCTTTAATCTTGGAGATCAAGGTATGGAAGACAATCAGTTTATCCCCTGGGATGACAAATGTTTTCTCAATAAGACCACATCAATCTGCGATAGTGATGCTGCTTCAGAGTTTAGATTTGTCTATTGCGGAGACGGTACATTTCCTGAAGCTGTTTTCCTCGGTTCGGATGGAATTGATGACACATATGGCGATGGCGACAAGCTAACAGACTTTTACATCAGGATTTATAAGGAGATAGCGACTTCGAGTCCAAAACAGGTAAAGAAAACGTTAGCCTCTGATTTACCTATAATTAGCAAAATGGGTAGTCAGGATGATATGTCGATTGCTTGTATCTACTGGAATAATAATGAGCGTGTACGTCAGAATGCACGGCTAATGTCGCAATGGCAACTTGCTAAACTCCATCAGGAATCTAATGAACTGGAAGCCAAAAAATCAACTCTGCGTGAGAAGATTGAGCGATTCAAAGATTCACGCGAATTAATTGAAAAGCAACGCATAGAATTGACTTATGCGGAGAATGATTTGAGAAGAGTTGAGGAATCTCTTGAGAAGATCGAAGGAAACGTGCAAACAATTCTGACATTTGATTTGAACTTGAATAAACAGAACTAATCAATGGGAACATGTAAGTATTGCGGTCAATCAACTATTTTGTTCTCACGCTCTCACAAGGAGTGTGAGAACAAACATGCTTTAGCATTATCTGACTTTGAGAAGGTTTGCACCTCTTTCTTCGCTGGATATAAATCTCAGTCTGAGATCGTAAGTGAACGGAACATGCTCCAATCCTCATCATTCTTATCGGATGAGGATATAGTGGATATTGCAGATAAGGCAATACGCGCATATACGGACTCAATCCGTCGTCCATTTGTCCCAAGCCAGTTGTCTCTGGTGGACTCCTTTATCAATGCTGTAGGTGTTTCATACGCCAATCTAAACAGAAATGGTGCGGTAGATTCATTCTCCCAAAAACTTATTAAGGGGTTCATGGTTGATTATTTCTCTGATCAACTTACCTTACCAGCCGCGCAAAAGAGATGCCAGCGGGTTACATCAACGCTACCGATGAATGTAGCTAATGAGAGAAATGCCTATCTCTATGTACTTGACAAGACGGCGAAAAACTTCTTGGATGATGGGATGCTTACAGACTCAGAACAACGTAAAATAGACGAGTATATCTCAGCTTTATCGCTACCGATCAATAATCTTCCGGCTCAGTTCAATGGCTCATATCTGGAGAAGCTCGGACAGGTCGCAATTCTTAAAAATTTCGAGAGAGGTATTCTGCCACCTCGGAATATGAGTGTGCCGGTAATTCTTGGTAAAAACGAGAGTGTGCTATGGTCGTTTAACGGCATCACGCTTTACGAAAAAAAAATACAGCGAGAATGGGTCGGACGTAATCGGGGGTTGTCTTTCCGGATTTGTCGAGGTGTTTACTATCGTACTGGTGGCAGCAAAGGACATCCTGTTGAACACTGCACGATGCAATCTCTCGGTACAGGCACACTATTTGTAACGAATAAGAATCTTATCTTTCATTCCATGATGAAAGGGATAAAGATTCCTTATAAGAAAATAATTGGTGCTACGCCATATAGCGATGGAATCGAGATCCATCGTGACGGTACAAACGCCAAACGATTAACAATGCAAGGTTTCGATCCTTGGTTTGTGATGAATCTTCTTTCAATGATAGCAGAATAATACAATGGGCTATATTGAGGACATACAGGCAATTGATGCTTTGACACTTGATGACATCATCCGGGTGTCACGGAATAATGTGCCTTTAAAATATCGAGAAAAGCCTTGGTCATGCTTTGGCTTGAATCATGGTACTGCTGTGCTATCTAATGAGGAACAGCTATGTTGCTATATAGCTTCATACGGAGAGATGCACAAGGGGAAATTGGAAAAAGCCCTTGAAACATTCCCGTGGAGAGAACTGACATCCAATCTTGAAATTATTGACTGGGGATGCGGTCAGGGCATTGCATCCGTACATTTTGTCTCTAAACTTAGAGATTTTAATCATTTGTCAAAGCTCCAGAAGATAACTCTCATCGAGCCATCAACGGTAGCATTGGAACGTGCCAAAGCCAATGTTTTACAGGCTGTCGGTAGCAATGTTGAGATTGAGACAAAGAATCTATATCTGCCATCAGTTAACCCGACATCGAAAGCAGAACTTGATAAGTTACATATTGAGGAACCAGTATGTATCCATCTGTTTTCCAACATCCTCGATATTTCCGAAATAGACCTAAAGAAGCTTGCAAACATAATAGCCACTACAGGCTATCGACATTACTTTATCTGCATGGGTCCGTTGAATTATGGGAATCATCGAATCGAGGCTTTCAGCAGATATTTTGCAAAAGCCAACGAATATATTTTCTCTAATTCCGTATATCCTCAATACAAGCAACTGAGCAACGGCAAGTGGTACAGTTGCGTCACGAAGGGATTTAGAATGCTCCGCGAGGATGGGGAACCATTCCTTGTTCCATTATCGTTCTTCCCACCGAGGGAGTTTCTCGCATCATATAAGCTTGATGCTCTTTGGAAAGCCGATAATATAGTTTCTTTTGAGAGCCATGGCGCATTTGAGGTGCTGGCACCTTTCGATATTGGGGCAAGTGTCTATTCCGATGTAGATCCAGTCATAGCAGTTCTGAATAATGTCATAACCAGAGGTATCCCAACCAAGTGTAGCCCGTTTATTGAAAAACAGTTTGCTGATATATTTAAGGCAACATCGGAAACTGAGAGATATGGTGCTGTCAGTTATGAGGTTGTGGACAGTAAGTCATTAAAAGACAATGAGGATATATTCCGATATACTCCCATTGGAATAGCGCGAATACAGAAAGTCGTTTTAGAGGCAATCTTGACAGGCCGATTATCGCTTGATAATAATGAATGGAAGGTAATAGTCAAGGAAGCTGACTATCCATGCGCTGCATTGGCATTTGCAGACTTGGAGCAGATGTTCAATCATCTAGGCCCACTTACTGTCGAATATTCTGAAAGGAGATTCCCAAAGATAACCCTTTCGATTATAAACTCCGAATTTAAGGATTCTCCTTTGCATCTTGGCAATAAGTGTGTATCGTCTGTCAAAAAAATAAATAAGGAAGAGGAGTTTGATTTAGTCATCGACATCAGCTTTAAGGATAAGACTGATGCCGAGCATGTCCAGTTCTCGGAGTTTAAGGCTAAAAATGATTGTTATTTCAATATCAGATCTTGTGAACAGACTACATCTCGACCAATATACACTTCGGATAGGATAACCTATAAGCCACTTACTCAACTCAATCAATCTGGTGGATATGATAATATAGTTGAAAATGTAGAGCATCTGAATTATTTTCTTACTCTGATTTTCCGGAAAATTGCTTTCCGCCCGGGCCAGTTACCTATACTTAATCGGGCAATGCAAAATAAGGGAGTAATCGGATTGCTCCCGACAGGCGGCGGTAAGTCACTGACATATCAGCTTGCTGCAATGCTCCAACCCGGAGTTACCGTTGTTATCGACCCGTTGAAGTCTTTGATGGAGGATCAATATGACGGTTTACGTGCCATAGGTATTGATGCCTGTACCTATATAAATTCCGAACTTCTGCCAGAAGAGCGAATCGCGCATGAGGCTATGATGGAGTCATCGGAGGTTATCTTCGCTTTTATGTCTCCCGAACGATTGTGCATATATGAGTTCAGAGAGAGGCTTCAAAATATGCACGAACTTGGTGTATATTTCTCATATGGTGTTATCGATGAAGTACACTGCGTCTCCGAATGGGGACAGGATTTCAGGTTCTCATATCTTCATCTTGGGCGGAATCTTTATAGCTATGTTAAACCAAAGGTAGGCGAAATCTCCCTGTTTGGTCTTACCGCAACGGCATCATTTGACGTGTTATCGGATGTCGAACGAGAATTGTCCGGGCATGGTTCATTCACACTTGATCCGGATACTATCGTAAGATATGAGAACAGCAACCGTCTCGAATTACAGTATAAAATAGAGCGTGTTGATGTTGGATATAAACCAGAGCCATATTTTAATGACCACGGGCTGTTGCACAATCTTCCATGTCCTGTAAATATTGGAGATAAGTGGGACGCTTATAACCAAAAGAGTAAATTCTTAAAGGATTTATTGCCTAAGATACCGGGATATTTAAGAGAACTTAGCACGGAAGCCTCTGTCGATACTATAGTATCTAAATTTAAGGACAGAGAAGAATTAACAGCTATAGAAAGTTCAACATTAAGTGCTGAACTCAGTGATGATTACTTAAGTCAGCGCGAAGTCTATGAAGGAGCGGGTATCATCTTCTGTCCTCATGTGAACACTACTGGGGTTAGCGTAGGATATAATGCAAGCAATTTATCCGATTTATGCGAAGTTGGCTCATTTGCTGGATCTAATCTAAAATCAGATTTGGGCGATGAATTAACCGACAATCAGTCAATGATTAATATGCGTAAATTCAGGGATAACCAATATCCTATAATGGTTGCGACCAAGGCATTTGGCATGGGCATAGACAAACCAAATGTACGATTCACTGTGAATATGAACTATTCAAGTTCATTGGAGAGTTTTGTGCAAGAAGCTGGTCGAGCCGGCCGAGATCGCAAAATGGCATTGTCAATAATTCTTCTTGCTAATTACGACCTTATAAGAATTTCTCAAAATTGTCCAGTAAATGACCAATATGGACTAATATCAACGATAAAAGGACATTGGTTTAGGAAAGAAGATTTGCGAACGATAATGACTGCATATGGAATATCCATTGATATGCGGTTTATTGAGCAATGTAATCCTATAACTGATTTCGTAAGGCTCAAATGTAATACAGACAACGTCAGAAATCAAAACGGAGAAGAGGTTCGAGATAATAAGGGTAATCTCAAAAAACAATATTGGAGATGCAATGAAAACTGCTCTAAATATGGCACATGTCAACTCAGAAACGTTGATTATGGGCTAAGATACAAGTGGATTTACTTCCCAGATTTGCAGAGATACCTTCGAGAAAATCGGATTCGACTTCAATCATCCGACTATGAATATAATGGCCCGGATTATGGTAATGTCATGTATTTCTTTGACAATAATTTCAAAGGTGAATATGAAGAAAAAGTCAAGATGCATGAATTGCTCAATATCCTCGGAGTTCGTTATTTTATTGGTAATGACAGAAGAATAAAGCATGAAGCTATCAGATATGCGAATGGATTTCTTCCTGCATTACTGGATTGTAATGTGGGTGAGGAACTGGTCGTTCTGATACCATACGATAACAAAACGTATCAAGATGTAGCGAAGGCCATATACCGAATGTGCATTATTGGACTTATTGATGATTATACTCAAAATTATTCAAATAATCCAGATGATCAATATTTTCGGATTGTAACTCGTAGAAAGAAAGCCGGGGCATATTATGAGCGATTAAAAGAATTTTTGCAGAGATATTATTCTGAAGAACGTGCTGAAAATGAAGTAGAGCGTGCGAGTATTCGCAAAATTGATAGGCGTCGAGTAAAAGATGATCAAGTAGAAATATTACGTTGTCTTGGTTATCTGACAGAATTTGTTTACGACAAAGTCGTCATGAAGCGTAAACGTGCAATTGACGATATGCGTAATTTCTGTCTCACAGGTATTGACGAAACCAAAGACTGGAAAGAGATAAATGAAGATCTTAAGGATGAGATATTCTTTTATTTCAATTCTAAGTTCGCTCGCGTCGGATACAGAACAGAAAACGATGAGCCATTCTCACTATACGATGATGTCGTAGAAGATAAACATCGGGATTTTGATATTCTGTTCAAGTATATGCGAGTCATCGATAATGACGTAATTGGAGCGTCCGGCTCACCGAAAGACAATATCAAGCATCTTCGCGGTGCTGTCAGACTAATCAGGCGAAGTGAGACTGACACAAATCCAGTACTGTCTTTTCTCAATGTCTTCTGCCTGACAATCATGAGACAGCCTAATGACAAGAATATGCTCCATGAACTTGAAGAGAGTTTTGTAGAAGGATACAGAATATTCAAAGAGGAAACGCATGATATAGAATATTTTTATTCCATGATTGATCAATTCTACAAAGAGTTCACGATTAACCATAGAAATGCCGCTTCTCAAAAAGAAATACGTCATCTCAAAGAACTTCAACTCTTAGCAGAACTTGAAGAAAACGGAGACTGGCTCACTGGTTTTAAAAATAACTACACCGCATAATGGATACACAACAAATACTCTCATCGTTGGCCTCACTGAGAGAAAATCTCTCGGCTATCGAAACTGCGCGACAACAGGTGCAGAATAATGTTGCTGCGTACGACAAGGTTCGTCAGCAACTTGCTGATACGTCCACAGATGTCTCCAAAATACTTGATGACTTCACATCTCTTATGAGTGAGATTGAAGGGTATCAGGCATCAATCTCAACAAATATTGAAGAAACAACATCTGACATCTTAAAGTCCTTAAAAAAGAAAGCCAATGTCATTTCAAATGAATCAACAATAGTTGTTGAAGCTCTCAGAACTTCTCTCGCATCTGTACAAAGCGAAATAAAAACAGCAACAGATGATACTATCAAACGAATTGAGGCGAACACTGTCCAAACAAACCAAAATCTCGATAATCTACTACAAGAGTCTAACTCTCAATTTGTAGCATCAACAGAAAAGATTGTTAAATCCTTTGCAAAAGAAATTGAAAAATTCCAGAAGCAGGTTAATAATCTCTCGGAGAAATTCGATAAAAGCCTTTCGGCGCAATTAGGACGATTGGCAACAAGTGTAAATGACCATATTGGTAAGTACGAGTCTCTCAATCAGGAATTGAAGAATCAGATTGCTGACTTGAAAAGCATTAACGATGAATTGAAAGCCGTCATTGCAACCCTTGAAACATCTATCAGTAATAAAATAGATGAGATACTACCCAATCTCTCTTCTCTCATTGATGGTGTGGTAACAGAGATTGGTAAGTCCAAGGCCGAAGTTAAGGAGGAAATCGACTCCGCATATCAGAAGGTTAAGACCGACTTAAAAGGCAGCCATGATGCTACAAGGAAGAGAATTGAGAAGTTTGATGATAGACTTTCATCAAATCACAACAAAACTCTTTCTGCAATAGAGAACTCGGGAAAGAGTTTTCATGATAAGATAGAAGAAGTTAAGTCACAAAACGGTAGCACACGTACACTGATGCTTATAGGGTTTGTTATAATAGCACTCCCGATACTACTGATGTTTGCAAGAATGTTCAAATTTATTTAATAGATATGGATATAATCTTGATGATAGACATATCCGGCAGCATGAACGGCCATAAAATTTCGGCTGTAACTGATGCTCTTGAGAATCTTAAAGAGTCTCTGGTTAATTATAACTATGACAATGGACCGGTAAGGATATGTGTGCAATTTTTCTCAAGAGATGTTAGTTGGTTTAATGAAGTACCCATTCTTATTGAAGACTTTCAGTGGGAAGAACCATTCTGCACAGGCTTGACTTCGTTAGGTTTGGCATGCTCATCGCTGTGTGAGTTCCTCCAAAACACAGAATTGTCTAAGATCATCAAGATTATCCTTATATCCGATGGTTGTCCAACTGATGATTATGATGAAGGTCTTAACCGATTGAGGGAATTGACCATCTTCAACACATCGTACCGGTATGCTATCGGATTAGGCGAAGAGGCTGATATACCTTCGCTTGTCAAGTTCACAAATGATATTGATAAGGTTTTTCGTGTAACAGACTTGGACAAACTGCTAGATTGCATGACAAAAGCGGTTGTTGAAAATGGTGTTCCTGAAACCCTAGAACTCCCTTCATCTTCCAATGACTCTGAAGCTGACGAATGGGAATAATTTAGAAAGGAAATGGCTAGCAATAAAATAAAAATCATAAACGATAATGGAGTAGTTGTGGATGCAACGGCTCCGGTGATCGTGTCTGCGAGTCGATCGACAGATATTCCGGCCTTCTATGCCGATTGGTTTTTCGAGCGATTACGACGTGGATATTCCGTTTGGACTAATCCGTTTAACGGCGTACCATCTTATGTATCCTACCAGAATACTCGTTTCATAGTATTCTGGTCAAAGAATCCACGACCTCTTTTAAAGCATCTTGATTATCTTAAGGAAAGAGAGATAGAGTGCTACATACAATATACCCTTAACGATTATGAAAGAGAGGGACTCGAAAAAGGCGTGGCTCCATTATCACAGCGAATTGAAACCTTTAAGATGCTCGTTGATAAGTTAGGAAAGGGACGTGTGATCTGGCGATTCGATCCGATGATACTGACTGAAAAAATCTCTATAGGTGATTTGCTCGATAAAGTCATGTTCATTGGAGATCAATTAAAAGGATATACGGAGAAGTTAGTTTTCAGCTATGCCGATATAGCAGCTTATCGTAAAGTGAAAGCTAATCTTGATAAGAATGGCATCAACTATATGGAATGGAACGAGTCCCAGATGAATGAGTTCGCCTCACAGCTGTCTCGCATGAATCATGAGAGAGACTGGAATTATACGTTGGCCACTTGTGGAGAAAAGATAGATATTGACCAATATGGTATTCAACATAATCGTTGTGTGGATGACAACCTAATGATTCGTTTCGGATACGATGATAAGGATTTGATGGAGTTCCTGAAGGTTGATGTTCGCCACATCGCGCCAAAAACTCAATCATTATTTGATGAGTTTGACGAAGCCGCGCAAATACCCGAAGGTGCCATCATGCTCAATGACACAACATACGCTGTTAAGAAGAAAAATAACAAGGACAACGGTCAACGTCAGTTCTGCGGTTGCATCGTAAGTAAAGACATCGGACAATATAACACATGCCCGCATCTCTGCGAGTATTGCTATGCAAATACAAGTAAAGAAGCAGCCGTTGCAAACTGGAAACGTCATAAACAAAATCCATTGGGTGAAAAAATCTTAGGATAAATGAAGATACTGACTTGGAACGTAAATGGGCTGCAGGCGCGGTTGGAGGCTGTGAATCGGTTGGTTACCGAGTTGCAGCCGGAGCTTATGTGCTTTCAGAAAGTGAGGAAGAAAGGAGCTTTACTGACAAGTATTGACGGCTACTTTGGTTGGCTTGGCATCATGGACGATGGCTTGTTTGGCGGTGTAAGCTCATACATCCGTCGAGGTTTCTCTTTTGAGTTCGAGACTCAACGAAACGATATGCCTGAATGGTTAATGGAGACAGGTTGTCTGAATGTAATTCGATTCGATCAGTTCATACTTGTCAACGCCTACTTTCCTTATGCCAATAAGTCAAACGAAGAGTTTATCAAGATAAGACAACGTTGGGACTATGAACTTCATGACTATCTCGTAAAACTTGCCAATCAGAAGCCTCTGATTCTCTGTGGTGATCTGAATATTGTTGCTGAAGATAAGGATGCTTGGGACGGAGTTTCGGTAAAGAACGACGGTTGTTTCTCCGAATGGGAACATCGTAACTTCAACTCATTGATGTCGCAGGTTGGCTTTGTCGATACCTACCGTTATCTTCATCCTGACGGTAGAGACTATTCCTATTTCTTTCAAAATAAGGCGGAGTATAGACTCCTGAACCAAGGTTTCCGTATAGATTATTGTCTGATGAGCGAGAAACTGTTACCATATCTAACGAAATCAGAGATACTTACTGACGTAACAGATACAACCAACAGTCCGTTGCTAATAGAAATCAATCTCCCAAAATATTTTTAAGAATGGAGAATACAAATATAGTGGAAGAAATTGAGTCTGGAGAAGAATCTATCTCTAATCTTCCGATAGAGAACTCAGATTGTGATTGCCCGGAATGTCGAAATGGCAGGAAACATTACAATCCGATTCTCGATATAGAGCGGTACGTTGAACATCTTAATGACTGGGACTGATGGATCTCATTGAAATTTTTTCAAAGTTTTCAAATTCAGAGCTAATTAATTTTGCAGTTACATTTGCAGGATTTATTATCTTTGCCATAGTACTATACTTCACAGTGAAGACCTGGTTGTTAAAACATGGTCAAGCTGTAAGGGCTACGTATAGTATTACTATAACAGATAAGCCATATATATCGAGTGTAATAATAGAAAATCTTAAAGATCGAGATCTTATCATATTTGCTATCTATCTAAAATTTGGTTCAAATGTATACCTTGATCTTTTAGATATTGATGATAATTATGATCGATATCATCACATAGTGCCCTCTCTTTCTACTCGTGTATTTGAATTAGGAGAGCCGCTATACTATACGGAAAGTTGCAGAGAAATTGACATAGAAGAGTTGCTGAATAATTGGCAAACAGGCTCGATTATTCTTTTGACTAATAACGGTAAAATTAAAGCAAGAAAAATTAAACACGGTTGGAGTCCTATTGCTCAATATTTTAAGAATTATGGAACATGCTATGTAAAACCAATACGACTATATACTAAGGATGCGGTACCATGTTCTCACCAACAAAGTGAAAATTATATAGATTATACATCGTATCATAAAGGAATTCACTACATTGTTACTTTAAAATTCTCAGATGGGAAGGTACTGGACTTTGATATACCTCCTTTTCATAGATATGTGGATTTTGTTAAATTAAAATTTACACCAGAAGTATTAAGTTCTTGTGGAGAATTAGAACGCTATTTTTTGGAAAGTCGTGAGGTTGGAGCAGTAGAGTTTGAAGAAATCATAAAAATAGTAGATATTAAGCAGATTATTGATAAAGACAAAGAGAAGATTTATTGTGAAAAGGTCGAGACTATAAAATCGCTTAACCGTTTCAATTATCATGTTTTGTGGAAACTACGGACATGGCTTTTTAATATTAAACACCCAAATTTTCCATCAAAACTATTTTCTTTTTATTGTTGGTTGGGAATTAAAGAGAATCCGAATAAAAAGAAAAGAGCAAGCGTAAAAACACCGGAGGTCAAACCGCCCCAAAAAACTAAGAAAAAGGGTAAAAAGAAGAGAAAACAAAATACGAGAAGAAAATAGGTACTTTCAATATTTGTATGTATGGTGAAGCTGCGATGCGTTGTTGAGCATATCACTTACCAGAATCCGGAGAACGGATGGTCGGTGATGAAAGTCTATGTCAAGGAATATAATGGTATTGTTTACGCTATCCAAAACCAAACCCTCTCCAAACACAATCCCAAGCTAAAGGAACGACTAAATTCATAAATCATGAGTAGCATTTTTTGTCTCGAAACTGAATGGGAACAGTCCATTCATGACATGAAAAAGGAATCATCGGTACGCCCTTTGTTGCAGTATCTCAATGCTTCTGAAGGAATAGAGTTTGTATTTCGACAAGTGGCGACTCGTGCCGAGTTTGAATATTACCTTGAACATTTATCAAGATTGTCTTATCAACGTTTTGATATTGTTTATCTTTGCTTTCACGGAATGGAAGGAGAGATAGCCTTTGCTAATAGAGAGTGTATAAGTCTTCTTCAAATTGCAGAGCAATTCCCTAAGATATTTACAGAACGGAAGGTTCACTTTGGCTCTTGTAATACCTTAAAGGTGGGAAAAAACATCATCTCAGAATTTAAGGAGTCTACAGGAGCAAAACTTGTCACCGGCTATGCGAAAGCTGTGCCATACCATAATAGTTTTCTTTTTGAACTATGGCTTATGCACTTATTAACCCATCATAAAAGTTTGGGACCAATCAAGCTCGAAGCAAAGGTAGAAAAGGAAATGAAATTCTATGGTGAGACACTAAGATTCAGGATATTCTAGAATAAGTAAATTCACGTTACTATATTAATATCCCCTCAGTTTATGTAAATGATCTGATGGGATATTCCTTTTCTTTCGGCATAGTCAATCGTGAACTTTGTACCACGGCTTACGCCGTCCCAGAACGCAAGTAGGAAATCGCAGTTATCAACGATTTGAAGGTTCCTCATTAGCGGAGCCTTCCTGCCATACTTCCGATAATCAGGCAAAAATTCAATGATAGGTATATTATTCTTTATTGCATACTCCTTAGCGTAAGTGTCCGCTCCCTTTGCTCCGCCACTGACGATTGTATCAGGAACAAAAGGGAGACAGGAAGCAATATCAATGGGAGGGCAGGTACGACTGCCGATAATAGCCAATCTCATAATCTGAATATTACTTTAACCAATTACTTGTTGCACTGATAGCCAATAGAGAAGGTTCGACCTTTACATATTTCCTCAATGCCTTTCTTGCACGGCTGAAGGTGAAGCCGGTGTTTAGCACATTATCCAAAAGGTAGATGTCAGAATGAGATGCCAATGTCTCCATGCAGTCGGCATCCTCCTTGACCTTCATTCCGGTCTTTACCCCTTTAAGGCTTGTTCTTGTTTTCTTAATGTCATAAAGTTTCTTCCTCGTCCTGCCCGAAAGAATATCTATAACTTCGCAGTCCTGGCGTATAATCCGAATTGTGTTTGCAAGTTCAAGAGTATAGTCAGCCTTACCGCAAGATTGGGGAACAGGAATCAACACTGCATTAGGGGAAAGGATTTGAGAAAGGAGAAGGGCAGCAATGGCTATGGCAGTGGAATCATTCTTCTTCACGTCCTTAGACAGTTTCCGCAAAGAATGAGCGTACACCTCTGAATCCTTATACATCTTGGCATAAGAGCCTAAGACCTTTATTTCCTTGATTGATATGTTTTGTTTTGAACGCCTCATAGTTTTAATTTCTTCCCTTTTGTTTGAAGCCATTTGGCTTCTCTCGTCCGGGGTGTTTCTACGATACATCCTACACGGAGGGAAAGGGGACGTAATGCAAGCGTGGCAAATGAAAAAATACGGAATACCCGATTTGGCACAAATCGCGGAAGGCTGTCGGATTTTTTCATGCAGCCAAGCGGGAGGCGGTCGCTTGCAGTCGGTACCCCCCTCCGTAACTTCGTATCGGAGAAATCCACAGCCGACGAGACCGCAGGAGGCAATAAAGAAAAGCGGTCTCCACGCATCACGCGCAAAGACCGCAGTCATCATTCTTACATGAATCTACCTTATGTTATCTAATCATAAAATATTTATGCACTGTGTTAAGATTAGTAAGCCAAAAGCATGAGCAACAGGGTAAAGTATTCATGTCCTGGATTTCTCCAAAGAGAGTTTGCGGAACTGCTTCAAGAGCGGTTCCATTTCGAGGGACACACGACGGGCACGGAGTCCCGCTGCCTTGTTCCCGTTCTCAGCCTGTGCAAGAGCATCCTTCCTGAAAGCCTCGCCCAATTCATTTATCTTTTCGATAATCTCTTTCATATTCGTTCATTATTTTTTGAATTACAGTTATGTCTGACACCTGAGGATAACTCACGGCAATCAGACCCTTGGGGAGTCAAAGGATAGGGATTTCAAAAGAATTGATCACCACTTCCGCCTCCTTGTCAATGATGCACCAGAACTCCGAATGATAAGGAACCTCCTGAGAGGATTTGGCGGTATATTCAACCTTGACTTTCCAACCTGAGAACTCCTTCTTCTCATCCGACGGCTTGTCAGTGCTGAAAGGGCTGACTGAACGCAAAGCAGAGACAGCCGCCATCTGACGCTCCATGAGGGAAGTCACCTCCTTGCTCGGCGTATCGACATCCTCCAAGTTTCCGGTCTCCTCCATGACCTTTCTGTTCACCTTAATCATCGCCATAGCGAGATTCATCTTCTCCTCCGGAGTTACGTACTCACGGCCGAAAACTGAATCAGCCTCGCTGAAAGCCTTTATCTCGATACTCTCCGGATTCTCTGCAGTGGCATATAGAGCCTTCTCAGCAAGAAGCCTTGCCTGTTCAGCCTTGCTGCCTGAACAACTGATGAAACAGAAGATAGAACCCCAGAGGATAACACACGAGATTATCATTGCAAACAATAGTCTTCCCGGTTTCATATCTTCACGATTTGGAGTTTATCAGGAGAGAGGCCCAGACGCTTGCGGTAAACCGTACCATCATCCCGGAACATCTCCAGTTCATCTGTTGTCATCTCCTTCTCGCATATCTCCCTTGCTTCAGTCAGTGTAAGCTGGTGTCCCCCGATATTGCGCCATATCGAGAAGTTGCATTGATTCTCCTGACTGGAGAAATTGGAGCAGTTGAAAGCCCTTGCCCCGACACGTATATCACCGCCGCAACGGGGACACTTGCCGATTACAGACTGCATGTTCACCGCACCATCATCGGCAAGTTCAAGCATCGTAGAGAAAGACTTACCTTCCTTAGTCGAGAAGCCGTCGAGCATGATACGACCTTCTGCAAGAAACTCCGTAATCTCATCATCTGACATCTTGCGGTTTCCTATGATGCCGTTGATATTGAGCGCACATGAAGGATTATCCCCGATATTGTGCTCACATCGGTATCCCTTGCAGGTCTTGATGACATTGCCACCGCATAAGGGGCAACGTCCGATAATCTTCTTTTCAGAATCCATTTTTTATTATGTATGAAGTTTTAGTTATAAGTTATAGAGTGGAGAAGAAACTATGAACGGACTCAGGGGATGAACCTGTCATCCACAATCTTGCCACCCTCATAGAACCAGTCACCGAAATTGAGGTCAGCCTTGAAGATGAAATCACCAGTAATACCCGAAGCGTTCCAGTCGGTAATCAGGCCGTTCACAATATTCATACCCGACATTACAGAAGCCCATCCCTCCGGATCGAGAGAGAACCAGAGGTCATTCCATGAGAGGGTACGGATCTGCCACGCGAGAATAAAGAGGTCGGTATTTATGGCCTCCAGACGGGTAACGACCTCATTGGCGATATAATACCTTTCCCCGGCACTCAGGAGATTAACCTTATGTTTCTCGGTGGTACCCTCGGCGGTGCTGACATCGTATGTGCCGGAAGTCACGAGTTGCTTCATGAAGGGGTAAAGAGCCGCCATCTGCGCTCCGGCATCCGTAATCTCCCTTGAAACGAGAGTGGCGATAGCCGTACCCTTGAGATTCCCCTTGACAGCATTGGTGCAAAGCACTATGTTCTGTGGAATCTCCGTTGCTACAAGTTCGGCGGCACGTTTTATCTGATAGAGGTTCTGCATCGCTCCCTGAGCATTGGAAAGATACTCCAGCATCTTGTTCTCCACATTGTGGACACGGTCGAGAGCGACAGTAACAGCAGCCTCGGCCGTGATGATCTGTTCCTGAATCTTGCGCCTCTTCTTATGCTCGTTCTTCAGTTCCACCGTCTGGGCTATGACAGCAGCCGTCAGAGTCGGGTCGGTCTGCTGTGCATATATCTCCACCGCAGGAGCTAAAGTCAGACTGCCTATAATCAGAGAATTTATTATCTTCTTCATATTTCTATAATTTAAGAGATGAATTACGTCTTTCAGAGAGATTCCTGTCACGGTCAGACTTGACGGGAGTAACTTTCAATTCCATCGGCTTATTAAGGAGACAGTCGTTCCAATCCTTAAAATTCTTCGGAGGTGTCCAATGACCCAGTTTCCTTTTTATAGGAACTTTATCAAGAATCTGTGAAGAAACCGACTTATCGGATTTGACCTCTATAGACTTACCCTTTGTCTCGACAAGAAGGAAAGAATCTGTCTTGGTAATCTTCATCGGCATATCCTCGACAATGGCCATGAGCCGTAAGGAATAGGATCTGCCGGAAATATCATTGTCAAAGCAGTCGAAAGACCGTGCATTGGGAAATCTCTGTATAACATTCCTGACCTGATTATTTGAGAAAGTACCGCCAAGGGAAACAAGAGCGATCCTCTCAGGCAAACGTGCCCGATTAAGCTGATGGAACGCCATTGCATCAAAAGCGGATTCAAAGAAATAGACAGACTCCACCATATCACTCCGTCCTCCCGATATATTGGCAACCCACGCTGCCGAAGAAGAATTAGTGCCGGATGCTTTTGACTTGTAGCCTGACAAGCCCCTTATTTCATAGCCTGCCGGCTTACCTTCATCGGAAGTGGTATAGGGGAAACCTATGTTGTAGCCGTCAAAATTCTCGTTCCTTTTATCCCTTATCAGTCGGATGTGGTCAGAGAAAACTCGAATTGTATCTAAAATAAATCCACGGTCTGAAAGAACCTTCGGCAAGGTATCGCCACTGATGTTACGTATCTCATACCGGTCTGCCTCAAAATTTCTTAAAGGAAGAGCAGAGCCGACATAATCACGGTCGCTCCTGTATTCCGGCTCCGGCATATTGGCGAAACGAGCCATGACCTTAGCCACCTTCTCCCAATCATCCTTACCGGAAACGAAAAAGGAATTCAGGTTCTCCTTAATAAGGGTAATGACATCACCCTTATCACCATTCCTGCGGAAGAATACCTGAGAAGCCTTGTTATGGGTATTGGTGACTATAATGGTGTCGCGTCTGTTTTTCCCATCCCCAAGGACAAGTTCTATATATCTGCCGACACCGGCCTTTCTGTCCAGTCGGTAGCCAAGTGAATAGGCCACATCATCGACACCTACACTGTTCTTAAGCTGTTTGAAATTTACTTTATAATCCGCCACAATAATATACCGATTTAGATTTATGAATCCTCAGGAGTCTCAGATACCCAAGGACTTACTTCTTTCCTGCGACAGCCGGGAGATCTCAGGCTCGAAATGCTTCCTGACCGTCATTGCAAGAAAAGCCTCCTTATCCCTCATGTCAGTTAACTGGAAATAGGTCTTAGCCGTGGATTTCTCGATAGGCTTCAATCCTGAATCCTGACCATCGAAAGAGGCCCGCACGGCATAGCCACCGTCCCGGGTCTTGACAATGGCCGCATTCTTGAAAGGGATCTCTTCATTCGGGTCCATAGGAGCGAGAGGGTCATTCTTGATAAGGTAAGGTTGTGCGCCCAAATAGAGTTGCTGCGCATCAATACGGTCAAGGATCAGTTCGGAAGCCTTGTTAACGTCAGTCATTACCGAGGTGATGAACTTGGGTTCCTCCTTCAAGGTCTGAATCCAAGAATCGAGATATGACGCGGAATTATCGGTAATCTTCTTGTCGAAACCCATAGAGTGGGAGACCATCGCCGCCGTCAACTCAGCCACAAGTTCCTCCTTTGCATACTTTTTATCTCCGAAACGTCCACCCGTCTCACGGTTGAGACGTTCAGGGGTCATAGTTGAATGAGCCATCTCGTGAATCATCGTCGCATAGAACTCCTGACCGCTGCGGTAAATCTCATCCTGACTGCCTCCCTGGTTGAACTGAGCCTTCATAGGTAACACCACCATATCATGTGCCGGAGAATAATAGGCTCCGTTCTGAGGTGTGTCAGCTTTGATGGGACATAGCCATGACTGCTGACGTATCATCTCGTCAAGAGCCGGGTGCATATACATCCCACGGGTATCAGAGAACTCAGGAGCCTTGAACTTATCAAGAAGTTTCTGGACGCGCTCAGGCTGCACCTCTTGGAGATTGGTCTGCTGGATATTGTAAACCGGGAAAGCCTTTACAAAAGGTATGACCGTAAGATTCTTCCTCTCCTCCTTCGACATCGCCCGGTAATCATGCTCCTGAACCCTCTTGCCATTCATATCCTTGATGAGCATGTCCCAATAGACCACAGGAAAAGCCTTCTCACCTTTAAGCACATGGGCTTTGAGATTATGGGCCTGCTTAAACGTGAGATATACGGGAATCTGATAGCCGCTCATGGCGGTGTGCATCTGGAGGAAGAAAGAATTGGAGCCGGAATAGTTGCGACCACCCACATTCTGAGGCAATCCGCCACCCTGACCGTCGATCCAGCCCTTCTTCCAATCTGAGGCCTTCATCTGCTCCATGCGGTCTATCATCATCTGAGCGAAACGGTCAAGCGCGGCCTGACCCGCGCCGACCGTCTGCTGCGGACGAGGATTCTCAGTCATTCCAAATGCCATAGTCCTCGTCGTCGATAAGTTGCATCTCCATAGCGTCAATCTCCGTCTGCTCCAGATAGAACTCCGCCGCATCGTCAGACGGCTCGACACCGTGGCTGTCGCACCATGCGATGAAATCCTGTGCCGAATCACCTTCAAGCACGAAACGGAGATGACCTATCTTCCCCTCCTGAAGGAGCTGTACACGCTCATCGTATGAAAGCGGTGCGTGGGTATGCTCATTCTCCATATTATTGTTTTCCATATTGCTCATAAATAGAAAATTCATTTTTTAGGGTTTTACATTTTCATTGACCGGCTCTTCTCCTGCTTCACCGGCATTGAGAGTTTTTCCTGAATCTCAGTACCGAGATGCTTGACCGCAAGCTGATCCCTTGTTGCGGTCTTAGCTTTGAAAAGGGAATAGCCGTCATCAAAGGAGATCTCCTTCTTTGATGTCCTGCCTTTCTCACCGAGATCAGCCGACACATACCATTTCCCGTCATTGCGGTCTTTGGTCACACGTCCGCTTCCCGGCTCCATACCCGGAGGATTCTGATACTTCTCGTATGCCGATTTAAGATGCAGCCTCTCACCGAAATTCTTCTCAACAAGCTGCCCCGGTGTCCTAGTGCGGTCGAAATAGGCGTTGAGATCCTGCTTCGAGGGGATCACCGACATCTGCTGGTCTCCGACCTTGGCATAGAACTTATACTTTCCGAAATCGGCACGCTCCACATCCTTCTCCTTATAGACATTGAACTTGTCAACCGTGAGGTTTCCGTTAGGCCCGACTATCACATTGGGAGTCTTGAATGCAACCTCAGGCACTTTCTCCTGGAGTTTGGTAGGATAATACTTCTCCATAAGCTGCGGAACCGTAATCTCCTTCTTCTTGAATGCGGCAAGGTCAGCGGGATCCATTTTCTGCGGTTTCAACTGCTCACCATTGATCTTGGCGGTGAAAAACCAGTCCTCCTTATTGAGGGTACTCTGGAAAGCATGGCCGTGAGTAACCTTATCACCGTTCACCGTCACCATCTGAGGCTCACGGGGCTTGCGCTCCTGCTTGGCCTCGCTCTTCTGTTCGGGCTTCTGCTCCGTGGGAGCCGCCTTTACCGTCTTTTCCTTCTCCTTTACAGGAGCCTCCATGACGGCCTCTTCCTTTTTCTTTCTTGGCATTTTGGGTTCTTTTAATGATTCATCTTTCTTTTCATCTTTTACGGAGGTCTTGGAAGTGGACTTGACAGACTCCTTCCTCTCCGTCTTTTTCCTGATTTTGGGATCTTCAAGTTGCTCGCAGATAGCAACCCTGCTGCCGGCTCTGACCAGTTTAGGTAGATAGGTGTCGAGAGCGTGGTGCGGGAATCCTATCGTCTTGACATCCTCCTTGCCGACCTTGCGGTTGACAACATTGAGGTCAAGAATCTTTGAGGCCTTCTCCGCATCCTGCTTATAGGACTCATAGAAATCACCGACTCTGAAAAGAAGCACCGCATCGGGATGTTTCTTCTTCATCTCCTCAAACTGCTTCATCATGCTTGGAAGACTCCCGGCTCTTGAATTGATTTTACTTTCAGCCATATAGTTATAGTTTAATATGGGCTTGTCCGTCAATAGGACTCGAACACTACATCTTCAGGGAAGATGATTGTTTCTCCTCCTTAGCCGGAGCCAGTCTAATAGCCCTCTCGTGTGAATCCCGGTCAACGACCTGCTGATACTCCCAGCGGTTCTTGTCAGTCATCACAAGACCGATATATTCAGGATGCTCGATGTCATACTTCAATTTCTGCTGACGTTCCCATTCTTTCATATCGCCTTTGATGACCTTGAAACCCTGAGGCTTCTTCAGGTCGATGCCGACGGTAACTTTCTCATCACCTACATTGAGTTCCATGGGCTTGCCCTCACGCACTGCCTGTTTCTGCTGTGTCCCCAATTCAATGTCATTGACCTTCTCCATATCTTTCAGCTTCTCCTCAATTTTCAGGTCGGTGATGCGCTTGTGGATGACTGACTTGGTTTCGGGATCGAGTTGTAGGAACTGATTTGACTTTTCACCGTTAAGGTCGATAGTCTTACGCAGGACCTCCCCATTGCGGAGACGTTCTGCCTCCTGGGGTGATAGATTCAGAATCTTGTTCCGGCTCTCGTCAAGATCCGCCCTGACAGGGTAAGCCATCAACGCCGGATTCCCGTTTTTGTCCGCTGTCATCTGGAGTTTGAGGGGCAAGGTGATGATTTCACCGTTCCGGGCATTGATGGAAACCTGCAGTAATGGAGTGACTTCACCGGAGACCAATGCCTTCTTCACTTCCTGAGGCAGCTTATCCGCTTTATCGCGGTCGATGCCAAGAAGTTGTAACTTTTCATAAGGCAGGTCGGGTTGAAGATTTTTATTGTCTTTTTCCATTTTATTGAAATAAGTGTATTAATTTTGCGGTGTGAAAATCCGCATTTCTGACGCACAAAGATATTCATAGACTACGGAAAGAAATGCACAACAAGATTCTGACATTTGGACTGCTGATTATTAATTCGATAACCGTGCAGGCACAATTCCACACGATTACAAAAGAGAGTGAAATAGATTATTCCGGGAAGAAGAACATTGTTTATAACCCTGATTTACAGGATGCAACAATAGAAGATGATGGGATAGTATTGGAAAATGACGTTATCTCCATATCAACTCTCTCAAATACCAATGATTCGCTAAGTTCCCCAAAATGTAACGGTTACCCGTTGCCGAAAAAAGGGTTTGAATATGCCAAGGCACGGGGCAGAAAACCCCGAAACAAGGAATTGTTTGAAACATCAAAGTCGATTGGTAGAACCATAGATCTGCCTGAGCTGACAATCCCAAACCTATACGCCGAGATCAAGAAGAACAACATCAAATATCCGAAGATAGTATTGGCACAGGCAATACTGGAGACTGGATGGTTCAAGTCGTCGGTATGCCGGAACAAGAACAACCTGTTCGGCCTCACCAATCCCCGAACCAAGACATACTACGAGTTTGACCACTGGACCGAATCAGTGACGGCATACCGGACCAAAGTACAATACAAGTACAAGGGTGGCAACTATCTGTTATGGCTACGCGACATCGGATATGCCGAGGACAAGGGGTATATTCAGGCTGTGATAAGGGTTCTGAGACAACTATGACTAAGATTATGCTGTCAGGATTTTGGGTTACAAGAAATTCTTTATAACTTTGTATTACCAAAAAATGTAGAAATCTACAACTTTTAGTAATATGATAATCCCTCGCCCTACATATCTTCAACAGTTAATTTCTTCAAGAGGCAACCGCATGATAAAGATTATCACCGGAATCCGCCGATGTGGAAAGTCGTTTCTGTTATTTGACATTTTTCATGAATACCTCATCTCAACCGGGATAGATGAAGATCATATCATAGAAATAGCTCTTGATGACCGTACTAATGCCGAATTACGCGACCCGGATAAGATACTCTATTATATAAAGAGCCGGATTAAAGATACTGGTCAATACTATGTCCTTCTGGATGAGGTTCAGATGATAGATGATTTTCCCGGAGTCATGAACAGTCTCCTTCACATGAGAAACGTCGATGCCTATGTAACCGGCAGTAATTCACGGTTCTTATCCAAGGATGTGGTGACGGAGTTCAGAGGGAGAGGACAGGACATCCACATGTATCCTTTATCCTTCTCGGAATATTATTCAGCCATAGGAGGAGATTTATCAAGATGCTGGAGGGACTACTTCACTTATGGAGGATTGCCGCAGACACTTCTGCTTCCTGATGCAAAGGCAAAAAGAGATTATCTGACGCATCTTGCCGACACAGTCTATATCGCTGACGTTGTGGAAAGGCATAAAGTAAGGAACAAGCCTGAACTTGACGAGTTATTGCAGATCTTGGCCTCCTCGATAGGCTCGCCCTGTAATCCGTTGAAATTGGCCAATACATTCAAAAGCCTGAAGAAGGTCATCATCTCCAATAAGACTATCTCAAAATACCTCGGGTATCTTTGTGATGCCTTTCTCATTGAAAAAGCATTGCGATACAACATCAAGGGTAAGAAATATATCAACACCTTGTCTAAATATTACTTTACAGATACGGGAATCCGGAACGCCCTGTTGGAATTTCGCCAGCTTGAGCAGACTCATCTTATGGAGAATATTATCTACAATGAATTGCTTTACAGAGGATATTCAGTAGATGTAGGGGTGGTGGAAGCCATCAGAAAAGATGAGAACGGCAAATCCATAAGGAAACAGTTTGAAGTGGATTTTGTGGCCAATGATTCGGATTCAAGATATTATATTCAATCTGCATATGCGATTCCGGATGAAGAGAAGATGATTCAGGAAACCAACTCGTTCCGTAATATAGATGATTCCTTCAAACGTGTCCTCATTGTCAAGGATGACATGACTCCTTACCGTAATGACGATGGTATTTTGGTTATAGGTCTGTATGATTTTCTATTAGATCCGGAACTTATGATAAAGGGTTGAGTAGAGCTCAACGAAAAGATTACAAAAGTTTTAGATGGAGCCACAGAAGAATGTATCGGTAATTTTTGCAAAATTACCGATATTTTTCAATGCCATAATGAGTCGGAAAGTGATTTTGGTTCATTCAATAAAGTAATGAGAATAAAAGAAGATGTGCGGGATAGAAGGCGTAGAAGCTATACTTGGCTACTGCGCCTTTGATGTTTCCGCGAGTGCCGTCATATAGAAAAATCACAATAGAAGCAAGCATCCCCCCTGTAACTCCATAGTGCATCATCAACGGGAAGGTAAAAATTAACTGCAGGAACGCCTGTTTCGGAAAATCAATCCGGAATCTCTCTTTCCACGGCTCTATTGTACGGAAACGAAGCATATAGAACATCACAATCATCAGCACGCCTCTCCAGTCATAATCTGATTGGAGGAGCCATGCAACACCGCAGAACACAATAACCGACAGAAAGCATATCGGGCCATGCTCGCAGAGCCGGTCGAACACAGATATTGCCATGACACCAAGGGCAAGCGTGAACATCACATTATGCGTCCCGTCATTACCGTTGAGCATAATCCAGGGAATCTCGCTGACCAGACCGAAGAAGATAAGCAGACCGAGATAACGCCAACGGCTAAGGGTATAAGCGCCCCCCTCAGCAACAAGAAAGGCGAACACAGGGAAAGCGATCCTGCCGAAACACCGCATCACCGAATAGAGCGGACTTGCCGGATCCACAAAGAAAAACGCCCAATGGTCAACGACCATCGAGATTACCGCAATCACTTTAAGGGCACTCCCGCTCAACCTGAGCGGGAGTGGCACTGAAACAAATGACCTTTCTGTCATTATTATAGAGATGAAAAAAGTAACAGTCTGAAAAATATTCACGCCATGCCGAGAAGTTCCTTCACCATAGTCTCCACTTCCTGGTTGACGCGCTTGAAATTACGGTTGAGCATAATCTCCTTCTCACGAGCGTTCCTGAACTCATACAGTTTCGGAAGCTCAACATAATGGTTCTCCTCATCCTTGATAGCCTTCATGTCGAAGTGGGTTTTGCAGAAATACTTCGTGGTCTTGAACTCCTCCGACTGCTCGATGTCAAAACGATTCAACATCCTGTCATCGGTCGCAGTGAAATCACGCGCCTCCTGACCTGCGAGCCAACCGGTAGCCATATCAGCAATCTTAGCCGCCGGAACGAGATAGTCAAGTTTCTCGGAGATAGAGGTGGAAACCTTTGAATCATTTATGGTGATCGAGGTGGAAGTCTGCTTCGCCTTGCCGAACACATCATTCTGCGCCCATTCAAGGGTCTCCTTGTTACGGGCGGCACCCATGAAGATATTACCGCAGGTAGTGATGATTTTCTGCATACCCACTTTTCCGTAATCAGCCTCCAACTGAGGCAACTCCTGAAAACCGAGAGTGACGGCAACCTTATTGCTTCGGGCAGTACCGATAAGGCGGTCAATCTTATGGAAATAGAGGGTCGGCAATTCATCCACTATGATGCTCACCGGGATATTTCCCTTGGAGTTTACACGGGTAATCAGACGGTTGAGCACAAGCGCGTTGAGCGAACCAATCACCTGTTCCTTCTCCGGGTCATTGGCAATCACAAGATAACTCGGCGCCTCCGGGTCAGAAATCTTCAAATCGAAATCGTCCCCCGTGAACACCCAGTATGCTTCCGGAGAAACAAGACGTGCGGCATTTACACGGAGTGTTCCCACCATTCCCTCCAACTGGTCGTTCGCCTTGTTCTCGTAAGCCGACTTGAAAGGAGCCATCAGCGAGGCAATCTTATCATCCTGCATAAGGATGTTGAACACCTGGTCGTAAGGTCTTCCGAGGAAAGACAGCACGTGAGGCATATCCGAAAATTCCCCCGTAACAGTATCAGGCTCCACCTCATTGCCGGCTTCATCCTCATACCAGCACCTCTCAATGATGATACGTTTCCCGGTATGGTCGGTATAGGAGAATCCGTTAAGTTCAACAAACATCCTGTCCTCATCCGTAGAAACAGAGTTACCCTCACTGTCAATGAAGTCAAGCACCACATCGCCATTCTCATCGAGGGCATTGAAATCATCCCAGTTACGAATCACAATCTCCAACTTTCTTCCCTCATGTAGTATGAAACGTTTCAGTTTCTTACCGTTCCGGAAACCGACAGGATGGAAATTGACAAAGAAATATATGATCGCGGCAAGAAAATTCTCAGCAGAATTGGTAAAGAAAGCCTCCGAACCACCTTTCTTCTCGCCACCACCTTTGTTCAGAGAGGCCAACAGGGTCGCTGCGGTCTCCGAAGCGGCCGCAAGGTCAGGTATATACTTCCTCTGGATCGGATTGATACGGTTTGAATACTCCACATCTGTAAAATTCACAATCCTGAAACCGCAGTCCTTGGGAAGTTTTCCACTCTTTCGGTTCTTGCAGAACTGATAGAACAGAGTCTTCGCAAGAGTAGGGAACTTATAGTCATACACCATCATGGCAAAACCCTTTGCCGCGTGCTGACGTATGAAAGGGTCGATGATTCCGAAAGACTTACCCGAACCCGGTGTACCCAACACTATAGTACCTCGGAACGGGTTGATGATGTTGATCCAGCCGTGGTGCATTCTCTTCTTGAAATAATATAGCATGGGGATGTTCACCGAATAAGGGGTCTCAGCCTTGACATTTGACTGCTCGAAAGACTCATTCTCAAAGTTGAAACGGTCCTCGCCAACTTTCATATTATAGTACTTGGCTATACCGTCAAGACCCTGATGAAAGAGCATTGTCCCGACCACCGAACAGAAAGCGTAGAGGACACGGCTTTCCGGGAATCCGAACATCGACATTCCCCATTCCCCGTGATGGAATATGAAGCAAAGACCCACAAGGGTTACTCCGGCCAAGACCGGATAGACCACCATAGTCTTGACATTAAACTTCAAAGCCTTCTTCGCCTTAGTGCCGATAGCCACAATACAGATGCAGACAAGCTCGGCTACCTTACATCCGGCCACAGAATTGAAAATCCTGAATCTCGACAGCAGATCGAGGATGAACCCCGTGATACGGTTGTCAGCCGTAACCGGGAGGTTCATCACAATCTCGATAATCAGGAATATATAGATGCAGCTACGGAAGTAGTTATACATCATCTGCTGTTCCTTTGTTTCCTCGACACTCATATCAGAAAGGGATTTTAAGGCCAACCATTAAACCGTTCCGGAAGAGATCACCATGCAGGAAACAGACATTGTTCTTCTGAATCAGTGCAAGCTCGATACCGTTTGCAAACACATAATCATACTCGAAGCCCGCTTCAAGTCCGATAAAAAACTCCTTCTGAACCGCGCCCAACACAGGGCCGGCACGGAAAGAGAAATTGCTGTTCTTGAATCTCTTCAGCTGATGCTTGTAAAGGAGACCGCCGTTCCAGAAATAGCCTTTCCAAAACTGACCCTCCCCAACTTTGCGATGATTCCCCAGTTCACCGAACACCTCAAAGGCACGCCCGTAGGAGAAATTGTACTCATATCCGACAGTGGCATCAAGGGTTGCAGGGAAAAGGAATCCGGCATTAACAGTGAAACGATTCTCAGCCGAAGCACTGAGGCTGCTCACCACACATACTACTGCAACAATAAAAGTCTTGAACCATTTGCTTAACTTAAATCTATCCATCATCTTGCCTCGTATAAGTGGTTAGTACGGTTATAGTTCCAAGGTATCTTGTTGAGAATATCAGCATCGAAACCGTCAGCGTTCAAGATATCCTCGTAATGGACTGTCATTGAAATTACACGCCCGCTTATCTGATTCTCCGATATTTCAAGGGTAAGCACCTTCTCGTCCGGGAAAGTCAGCTTGGGAATCACCAGCACATTGCGGTAATGCTTCTTGAACTTCTTTGCTGTATTGAGGGAGAAAACAGGAGTAAGCTCAACAGTCTGTGAATTTGTAGCCTTTACCTCCTTCTTGTCAGTGAGCTTGATTCTCAGTTCTTCTATGTCATACGGTATCTTTGTCTTGTTCTCCAAAGAGTAATCAATGAAAAAGAAATCACCTATGGAGTAGATGTTGTTTATCACAGCCTTCATGCCGTGCTTCTTGGAGACAATCTGATTGTACTTGCGGCCGCTCCCATAGACAGCCCATGCGTAACGCGCCATCTCCGCCTCCGGCATGGTAACGTCAGGATTGACGTAAGATTCCAGATCGGTATAAGGGACATAGAGAACCGAGGCTGCCGAAGTCGGAGTAGCGGTATAAATCACATCATACTGCGCGATATGTCTCTCACCGATAAGGGTAAGGGTGCCGATAAACTCATTGTCGCGGAACTGAGCTGGACGGTTGTCAGGATCCGGGTCATCCTGCCCCTCGATGAAAGGCTTGATGCGGACGATATTGTCATTACACTGGTTCCCGGCAATCTTGGTAGTGGAGATATCCACCATCTTCACATTCTCCGGCATCACGATATGGGTTGTTACCTCGTCGTTGACAAAGATCCTGTTCTTTGCCGAAACGCCTGCGGCACAGGCCACCATAGCCAGAGCCGCCATATATAATTTAAGTTTCATAAAAATCTTTGCTATTGTCATGTTAGATTAATAATCAACCATACTACCATTCACATTTATGATTACGCTACAATACATATC
>CAMWXH010000003.1 GCA_947178165.1 uncultured Porphyromonadaceae bacterium
ATTCTTTTAGCATTGAAATCAAATTGCCCTTGAAACGGTTTTCCTTTAATACTTTTGTGGCACGCGTTGTTCCTGCAAATTTGACATATTGAATGTATGCACCCGGGATGAAATACTGCGGGTCGTGTCCCAATAACAGAATGCCGGAATAAGTCGGGCAATTAAAACGAGTATCAAACAAACGCAAAGATGCCATCTGCTGAACTATGTTGCGCTTATCTTTAGCCAAAGTTACTGACGAAACTGCCTTCGGCAAATACTCATTCTTGAAAAGTTCTATATCAATATCATCAATAGTCGCCTCACGGCATGGACGGCCATCGAAAGAAGAACTATGCATCTGACTCTTTTCGGTCAATATGCGTTCTTCCTCAGTATTTGCCTCTGCCTTTCTTGCCCCAACCCTTATCCATATAACCCCCTTATATCTCACTGGAGTATCTTCGCTTGGCTGAACTTCAATGACCGCAATCTCGCCTTCCGGGAATGTCTCTTTGTAAACCATCATTGCGGGAGGCGGAAGTATGGTTCCCGTATTACGTAATCCTGCATATGAACGTAATTGTTCATCACTAAAAGTCTGTCCATCAAGATTACCATTATCATCTGCACCTATGAGAAAATATCCCGGCTTATTCGTATTGCGAATGTCGTTGGCAAATGAGCAGATGGCCTCCGATATTTTCTTGGTGTTATCGGTGGATAACGTGCGCTCTATGCGTTCATTCTCAATGTCGCTCAATAACGACCTTATTTCTTCTTTTGTAAGAGGCATATCGTTTCTTTCCAGGTTACAAAATTACTCATAATTCGTGGATTACACAACCACCCGTATCGTCCTACAGATTACAAATAAGAAATATAAATGCTAATAGAAGCATTATTTTTTGGTTAAGGTGTGGATTACCCATCCTAAATATGCACCCAAGAGGATTGCCATAAGAGGGAAGATATAGACAATGATGTTTGCTGTGACATAGTCTGTCCCCGTTTTCTCTCCTAAGGAGATGAGATATTCGACAACGTACTTGAAGATTGCGTCAATGCTCATCCCTTTGTAATGAGTGAATCGATTGAAAAATATTCCTGCATTATGACCTGCCAGATAAGCTTCAAACATGATTAACACCGCGCTAAGCAGTTTTCCTTTAGTATTCAGTTTTTTCATGCATGCCACTAACCATACTATTATCCATATCGCCACGAACGCGCAGAACCACGGTTCAAAATACTCGCAAATATATACCGATGCCTCCCGGTAAGACCACCCTGTGAATGCCATTGCCGCATATAAAACGCCTACGCATAATGCATAAATGGGCAGGAAATAGGATACTAAAAATAAGCGTTGCAGCGAGAAAGGATTATTAAATGTGAAGTTCAGCTCAGGAAAGGAGTTCAACATTGATTTCACTCCGGGGAACATCTGGGTGAGGAGAGGAAGTCCGAAGAGTAGAAAAAGGCCTGAGAGAATGGTCCAAGCCAAGGGGGAGAAGATTATTAACCATATCATAGTGCCTCCCTTCAAGTATTTCTTACGACTGTTCACGGTCAACATCAGGGGAGAGACCGTGAGCCAAAAGAGGATTAAAAGGGTTATGTCGCGAACTTTACGCCAAGGCCTTATTTCATCATTGCTGTTCATAGTTATGGTTATGCCAATCATTAAGTTTCTTGAGATTGCAAATTTACCATTTAAATTCCATTAAACAGAGGAATAATAAGCGGTTTTATGTAAATTGTCAGTCCATATAAGCGTCAAAAAAGGCTTGAGGGCATATCATGAATAATATCGCAATGATCCATATAATACAGAGCCAAAAGGTTAAGGGAGAAAAGACTATAAGCCAATACTTGGCCTTCCGGCTCAATAAACGATCTTTTCGGTCCACGATTAATATCAAAGGAGAGAGCCACCACCACGCTATTACCATAAGCAAGGTTTTCATTAACGGTTCGGCGGCCTGACGGTGTCGGATAAGGTGAAGCATATAAAGATAGGACGTGATAGCGCCAAAGCTTTGAAAAGGGAACTAAACGAAGATAACCTGAATCATGAAAGAGACTGGCGATATGGATTGTGGCAGCCCTTCTGGTTGTCTTAGTTGTTGCATGCGCATTGTGTAGGTATCTGCCGAAGACAGCATCTTAGGGGTTGCATTCACCTCCTATCCACTTCAGGGATTGAGAGGCTCCATCGAGAGGGATTTGCCGGATACCGCCGACCGCTCGGTGGTGCTCAAGGCAAAGTGGAACGGGGAGCCATAGGGAGGCTGCCCGACGGATCGTTGCATTATTTCCTTACGCGAAACAGGGAGTCAATGTATGATTTTGCCGATGCCCTGCGCGAATATGGCGTCATGGATGCTGTCTATATAACAGGAGGGAACGGCTATGAATTTTACAGGGACAAGGATGGGGTAGCCCACGTATCTCAGAGGCTGAAGGATCACTACGCCAAATATCCTGACCGTAAGGTGCCGGCCCCAATGTTAGTTTTCCGAACAAAACACAGCCCCGGCTCATGAAAGTCGGGGCTGTGCTATCTTTTTCATCGATCTGATCAATACTCCTTCCAGGGAGTGATGCCAATCTGGTCTGCAGGCTTATTGATGAAAGCCTTCACGTAGGCGCTGGCAAGGCGAGCATTGGTGAGCAAGGGGATGTTGTGGTCAATCGCCCAGCGACGGATGCGATATCCGTTGGTAAGCTCACGGCGAGTATGGTTCTTGGGTATGTTGATAACCAAGTCAACCTTATGCCCCGAGATAAGTTCAAGAACATCCACGCCCTCTCCCTCTTCATCGGGCCAGGTGGTGGCAATGGCCTTGATGCCATTCTGATTCAGGAAGGCCGCAGTTCCGGCAGTGGCATAGATTGGATAGCCGTTCTCGTCGAGCAGACGGCATGCCTCAAGCATATCCACCTTTCCGCGCACATCGCCCGAGCTTACAAGCACACCCTTCTCGGGAATGTGATGACCCACTGAAATCATGGCGTTAAGCAGAGCCTCGTCGAAGTCCTTACCCAGACAGCCAACCTCACCTGTGGAGGCCATATCCACACCCAACACCGGGTCAGCCTTATGCAGGCGAGCGAACGAGAACTGAGATGCTTTCACGCCGATGTAATCTATATCGAATGTGGAGGTATCCTCCTTCTCAACCTTCTCTCCGAGCATTATGCGAGTGGCGGTCTCAATGAAATTCTTCTTGAGCACCTTCGACACGAACGGGAAAGAACGCGAGGCGCGGAGGTTACACTCAATCACCTTAACGTAGTTATCCTTGGCCAGATACTGGATATTGAACGGGCCGGAGATGTTAAGCTCCTTGGCAATCTGCGCACTGATTCGCTTGATGCGTCGAGCGGTGGCCATGTATATCTTCTGTGCCGGGAACACGAGCGTTGCGTCACCTGAATGCACGCCGGCAAACTCAACGTGTTCCGAGATGGCATATTCCATTATCTCGCCGTTGCGGGCCACTGCGTCAAATTCTATCTCCTTGGCATTCTGCATAAACTCAGACACCACCACCGGGAATTCCTTCGACACCTTGGCGGCCTGCGATAGGAAACGGTGAAGCTGGTCGTAGTCGTAACATACATTCATCGCCGCGCCTGACAGCACGTAAGAGGGGCGCACCAATACCGGGAAGCCAACCTCCTTGATGAAGCCGTCAATCTCTTCGGTGGTGGTAAGTTCCTTCCATCGGGGCTGGTCGATGCCGAGCTGATCGAGCATGGCTGAGAACTTATGGCGGTTTTCTGCGCGGTCGATCGAGATGGGGGAGGTTCCGAGAACCGGTACGTTCTGACGGTAAAGCTTCATTGCAAGGTTGTTGGGAATCTGACCGCCTACGCTCACGATAACACCGCGCGGAGTCTCGAGGTCGAGGATATCCATAACGCGCTCGAAACTCAGCTCATCGAAATAGAGACGGTCGCACTTGTCATAGTCGGTCGAGACAGTCTCCGGGTTATAGTTGATCATTATCGACTTATAGCCAAGCTTGCGGCAAGTCTCCGCGGCATTCACAGAACACCAGTCGAACTCAACCGACGAGCCGATGCGGTAGGCACCCGAACCGAGCACCACGATATTGTTGTTGCCGTTCATATCGTAGCGAATGGAATTTTCGGTGGCGCCGTATGTCGCGTATAGGTAGTTGGTGAGTTCGGGATATTCAGAAGCCACCGTGTTGATGCGACGAATTGCCGGAGTGATACCGAGATTCTTGCGATGGTTGCGCACGCGGAGGATGTCGCTCTCCATATTTCCAGAAGGATTCTCCACGAAACGTGCAATCTGGAAGTCGGAGAAGCCGAGACGTTTTGCCTCGCGCAGCACATCTTCGGGCAGATCCTCTATGCGGTCGTAGCTCTCGAGCACGCCCTTATATCTCACGATATTTGCAAGTCGCTCGATAAACCACTTGTCAATCTTGGTAAGCTCCTCTATGCGCTCAACCGTGTAACCCTCCTCGAGAGCCTGTGCGATAGCGAAGATTCGGAGGTCGGTCGGATGGGAGAGGACGCTGTCGAGGTCGTCGAAATGAATGTCATTGTTCCCCACAAAACCGTGCATCCCCTGGCCGATCATGCGCAACCCTTTCTGTATGATCTCCTCGAAAGATTTGCCAATCGACATTATTTCGCCAACCGACTTCATCGAAGAGCCGATCTCGCGGTCAACGCCAACGAATTTCGAGAGGTCCCAGCGCGGAATCTTCACAATCATATAGTCAACCGATGGAGCCACGTATGCCGAGTTGGGCGTACCCATCTCGCCAATCTGGTCGAGCGTGTAACCCAAGGCAAGCTTGGCGGCGACGAAAGCGAGCGGATAACCGGAAGCCTTTGAAGCCAAGGCCGATGAACGGCTCAGACGGGCATTGATCTCGATGATGCGGTAATCGTTGGTCTCAGCGTTGAAGGCAAACTGGATGTTGCATTCACCCACAATGCCGATATGTCGCACCACCTTGCGCGAAATCTCCTCAAGCATCTTGATCTGCTCCTTGGTCAGCGACACGATAGGAGCCACAACAATCGACTCGCCAGTGTGTATTCCCAGAGGGTCGAAATTCTCCATCGGCACCACCGTGAAGCAATGGTCATTGGCATCGCGGATAACCTCAAACTCAATCTCCTTCCAGCCTTTCAGGCTCTCCTCCACAAGAATCTGTTTCGAATAAGCCAAAGCGCTCTCGCAATGCTTGATAAACTCCTCCTCGTTGGTGCAGATTCCTGAACCGAGGCCACCCAAGGCGTAAGCCGAACGCACCATAACCGGGAAACCGATGCGGCGAGCCACAGCCACAGCATCCTCAAGCGTCTCAACGGCCTGCGATACCGGAGTCTTGGCATCGATTTCATTAAGTTTCTTAACGAAAAGGTCGCGGTCCTCAGTGATCATGATAGCCTCAACCGAAGTGCCGAGCACCTTAACCCCATACTTCTCCAGTGTGCCATTGAGATAAAGCTCCGTGCCGCAGTTGAGCGCCGTCTGGCCTCCGAAAGCGAGCAGAATGCCGTCTGGGCGTTCCTTCTTGATTACCTCCTCCACGAAATGGGTAGTGATAGGGAGGAAATAGACCTGATCCGCCACGCCCTCCGAAGTCTGGATAGTAGCGATATTAGGGTTGATCAAAACAGTTGAGATACCCTCCTCCCTCAGCGCCTTCAGCGCCTGAGAGCCGGAGTAATCGAATTCGCCCGCCTGTCCTATCTTGAGGGCACCCGAGCCGAGAAGCAAAACCTTTTTCATCTTAACATTTCCTGAAATTGCGAAGTTGGGAACAACATCTGCAATAAATTATAGCTATAATCGTGATTATATGACTTATCAATCGTTTCAGACTGCAAAATAACAAGAAATCTCGCTTTTACGCAAATTTTAGGCTTTATTTCTAATTTAAAAGACTATGCTTTCCGATAAAAATTCTGTTTGCAACTGCCAAGTACAGGATATAATAGAATAGCAAGAAACACCCAATCTCTTCGGAAGAGATAATTAACTAAGTGCAAAAGTAAACAAAAAAACTGAAATACAAGGGGAAATGGAGTAAAATAAATTGGGATTTTTATCAAAATCTTAAAATGTTTAGCAAACCGCTTCCGTCACTCTAAATAGTCGTCTGTATATAAGGTATTTATTTTTCATCCATATCTCTTCCGAAGAGATTTGGATGAAAAGTAGAATAAAACAAAGCAGTCTTTTACTATTCTGAAGAAACGGATAACAACTTGATGAGATTATATTTATATTATAACATTTTAATTATTAATCTTATAGAAAGATTAAGGATTATAGCCTTACATAATCGATTACTTAGATTGATGTGTATAGGTGTACTTGCTCTATTTTTTATAAGCCCGATTGATGCTAGAAACTTATCCACCCATTATATTGTTGCTTTTGATCAAGCAATCCCCCTTTATCGTAACGAATACTTGAATCCTAAAATTTTGAGAACAATAGACTCGGTATTAGAGAGAAATGATTTCAAATATGGAGAAGATTATATTTCAGTAGTCGGCTATGCTTTGGAGAACAATCCCTCTATGGAAAGATTTGTACGTCCATACAAAGATGTAAAAGGAAACGATATACTTTGGAAGAAATACAAATACGCACTCTCAGGAAATTTGAATAATTGGCCCAATGGTCAGCCGATTTTAAATTTAGCTGAAGGCTCTCCAAGTTCTATGCAATCGCTTGCCAAACCATATATTATTATGGAAACTAAGGAGAAAGACGACTCTATGAAGATAGCAGATAGAACGATGCTTTTGCTTGTTACTGATGAGAAAGTAAATGGCCCAGACGACAATTACCGGCAGGAGTGGGATAGGGTAAAGGGAATTTCCGGGTCTAATCTCGGCAATTATTCTAAGATTGAATCCGGTGTTTTTAATACGATGCGCAAATTCAATGAAGAATATAAGTTTGAGCGCATAAATATAAAATACTGGGGAGGAGATAGGGAGGAGATCCCCCTCTCCCCCGATAAGGCTTATAAGATAGTCCCCTATGAAGTGGTGCCGGTCGAAAAGCCCTCTATTCATGCAGTAACAGATCTCCCTTCGCCACTCCCTATTCAAAGAGTGAGAGGCGGATTTAAGGTTAAGACGGATGCCTCATCCATAAATCATAAATACAAGATAAAAGATATTATTCTTAGAGGAAAGAATGGCGAAATATTAGGGAGATCTGAGAATGGCTCATTTGATTTCGTCATCCCATCAAATAAAATCTCGGCAGGAGATACCGTAGATATTCAAATGTCCCTTTTATTAAAAGATGGATTCTACGACAGCACCATCATCTCCCCTGACAATGAACGCTATAAGTCCGGTATGACTAACCGCCAAGTAGTGAAATTACAGGATGAAGCCAAAGTTATGGGAATCTTCCCATTATATGATATTTTTTGGTGGTGGTTTCCTAATGATGTTCTGTATGCGGTTCTAATTTGGGATTTAATCATAGTATTGATTTTTGTAGCTCTGATTATGTATCTCATCAAAAGATTTAGTGCTTATACACCATCTTCTGATAAAGTTAGTTTGGGTCCTGTTAAGAGTTGCTTAAAAATTAAAAAATAGAAAAGTCTGTTATTATGATATTTAATGAAGAACTAAATATTGACCTTTCCAGCAGTAATCGACCAGAGGTGCCTGTTCAAATTGAATGGGAGATTAAGGTTGAAGAGCCTTCAGGAATAAAGAAACTTCTCTTTAAGAAATATGGAAAACTTGAAAAGGAAGTTCGGATTGCTATTGAGAATATCAGACTTGATAAGAATTTGGTTGTCGATGGTCCGATAGATCAACTTGTATTTTTGCGTAGTCAAGGGGATTGTGGGAAGGAGTTGATCTTTAAGTTAAAAGAACTAAATACTTACTGTAGAGTCGTTATAGATCCCAAAAGGATAAAAGACTGTGTGGAAAAGGAAAAGGCTTATTCTGAAAGAAAGCCTTATCGGCTGACCTTTTCTATTGTATTATACGATGATGTTTCAAAGGTAATAGAAAGTCACGATGTGAAGGTAAGTATCAACCTGATTCCTGTCCATCTTTCTCCAATCGTAAGATTGGCGCTTGATGAAGACTTTACCTATTCAAGTGAAGCCGATTTTGTGGATATAGGGTCAATTATGGTTTCAAATCCTACGCCTGATTTGAAATTTACTCCTGACATCGATGTTAATCTTAAAATTGATATTAATGATTCTGCAGATGGACGTCAGTTGCCTCCGGACGCTATTCACATAGGTGGAACAACAGGTAAGAATTCATACGAAATCAGGAATCTCGCTCCACATGATGAGCGTTCTCAGATGGTAAGGGGTCGTGAAGAATTTGTCCTTCCCATCTATATTGATATGCGCAGATTAAGTAACCCCATGGTTCCCAAAGAAACCTTGCAGGTCGTATGTAACTGGGCGTATCATCATAGCTATAATCCGGCGGAATATCTTGCAGGAGAAAGAGCGCTGGAACTCATCGATTTTAAGCAGGATGCACAGGGTGCGGAATTGATTCTGAATCTTTTGGATCATGAAGGCAATATAAGCAGTCGCATTTCCAATGGTCAGGTGATCAGTCTTCCTGTTATAGAATTTTTCGCTGAGGATAACACTTTGAGTGATCGTGTGTTCCGCTTGTCAAATCTTGCCACGGATACAACTCGCGCAGGTGCGGGAGTGCGTGTAAGCGGTTTGACTATCACAGAAAGTATCGAGGGCGCCATGGTTAAGGACCGAAACGGAAATTGGATCAATGAGCTCTTTGATAAGACCGATAGTGCTGTTGAAGAGTTAAGTTCCTCAGCGGGGGTAATACTTCGTAACGGAAGAAATTCTTTTAAGGATTTTATGATTACTTTTGATCCAGTTAAGGTCATGCTGGCTTTACAGACAAAAGATTTTCATTTTATGTCGGTTCTGACAGTAGAATTCGATTATATTGAGAATTCATTTGGCAAACCATTTGATTCTTTAACCTCGGAACATTTCCGATTTGAGATTCGTCAGCCTCTCTATCTTAAACCTAATCCTCGTTGGTTATGTATTGACTATGGCTCTTCTGCGATTGTGTGTAAATATGACGACACTGTGCTGAATCTTAGAAGTCGTAAAAATGTTATTCTCAAGAAAGCTATCGGCAAGGATGCAAAAGCTCTTCTGAACGACTCGCTTGAGACGAACACTGAATTCCTGTCGTCGGATATTATATTGCATTCTCCTGTAAACACAAATGCGAATAAAGAAGTCTCTGCATTGTGTAGCGAGCAGAATGACCATAAGGATACGGAGTATGATAAATTGGCGGTCTTTCTGTCTCCTTCATCTTCCATGATTGTTAATGAAGTGTTACGTCAGCTCCCTTGTCTGAAATTGTTGGTGGGAAATGAGCTTCTTCCACCCAATGTGGATTATCAGACATTCTCTTACGATATTCTTAATCCGAATGGTGGCGTGGAGAAAGTTGTCTCGGAACAAATACGTGAGAAGAACCCGGAAAAATCATTGGTTATGATTGATAATGTATTTCGGGAGTCGTATGAAGCATTGCTTAGTTACTTCGTTATTCCGGAGGTTAAAAATATAAATTTGGTTAATCGGCTAGTATTAACCTATCCGAATACATATACCCCACGTCATCTTGACACCATTCGTTCAATTGTATCGAAAGCAATACCTGCCGTTCGCGAATTGGAGTTTGTGGGTGAGAGTGATGCTGTAGCTGCCTATTACCTTGAAAATTGGTCGAGCTATCATCCTGTAGATGCTGATCCGAATGAGAACGAGACTATTCTTGTGTTCGATATGGGTGCAGGAACTCTCGATCTTTCCTTGATTCGTAAAACTGTTGAGCAGAATGGAAAGCTTACGATGGAAATTCTTGCTAAGATCGGTACTTGTAAGGCTGGGAATTATTTGGATTTTGTATTGGCTGAAATTGTATGCCAACTTATAGGGGATGTGGGTAAGGGAGGAATGGCGCTTGCCTCGACACAGCGTGCTGCTTCTGCAGAAATAGGGAAGGAACGCTCGCGTCTTAAGGATTTTATAAAAAATACCTTAAAACCACTACTCTCTAAAAAGAACCGGGATAAGGAACTCGAGTTTAAAAGTGGTAATGGAGAGGTATATAATAAGTTTAAGATTGGAGAGGTGCTGGATGACGATAGGTTTAAACGCTTCTTAAAAGATGTGACCGAGGATATAATCATGCAATTGGCTAAGTTTGCCGGTTCCGATCGTCCTATGGTGGATACCGTGTTAATGTCCGGAAGAAGTTGTCTTCTGGATCCTTTGCGTGAAAATCTGAGTCATGCAGTCAAGGCTTTTAATAAAAAAAGCGGACTGGCATCATTCATCCGTCTTGATGAACCGGTTAACGGTCGTCGTGATGTTGCTCGTCAGAAGGTCGCGGTAACTGAAGGGGCAATGGCTATTATGTCGCGGAACTATAGAAGCGAGAAATCATTGCGAAGAATCCTAAGTAAGCGGGTGTATGCTTCATTTGGTGTGGCTTATCAGGATCTTGGCCGTTGGCACTACGTAGAGCTGCTGAATTATAAAAATATCCCCTCAGATCTTAGAGGAGAATATAATGGTGAAAGAGTCAGTCTTCCTAACTTGAATAACATCCCCTCTCTCACTGTCATTCAATCCTATTTGGATGCGGATTCTACAGAAAAAGCTTTAAATGCAGGAAAATGGGATTATCTTGCTGAAATGGAGAAGATCACTCTTGATGGTCAGAGTTCGGAAGCGTTGATGATGAAGATTAACACTCAGAATAATGTGGTTCTTTACATAGGGCAGCGCCGAACAAGAGGTCAGGCACCCAAAGGTGACGATCTTACAGATGAGTCGATCAAACGCAGTGTTTGGCCGGTGACTATTTAATTAACTTGAAAAACTTTATTGTTATCTTTAGAAATATGAACATATCCGGATGGTTTAAAAAACTTTTTGGCAGAAAAAGCCAAGAAAAGAGATATAACCTTTTCTTTATTAGAAGTAAGGAATGTCCTGTGATTTATCCAAAGGACAAGAAAAAGGTTAACATTAATGTGGATGGACACATGCTCTCTTTCAACAGGAAAGCAATTCCGGTTGATGCTAAATTTGAGAAGTGGCCTGAAGATTTACCTCTCCCTCAATGTCCGGGAAATAAACCATTGTGGTTTATAAAGACCTACCATACCGGAGAGGATGAAAAAGGTGAGACATTAGAGTTAAGTGAGGCCTACTGCTTTGTGGGACAAAAATCTGATAATAACGTAAAAGAGGGGAATAGTAAGAAGAATTCAAATAAAACGAGTAAAAAGTCCAATAATAAAAAGGATAAAAAGGGAAGTAACAAAGAATCCGAAGGGAAAGAACTCAAGTGGATATATGCACCGGAACTAATAGAGAGTTTCAGAGAAAAATTTGAGATGTCGGAAACCACATCGGAATCTTCTGTAGTCGATGAAAAGGATATGGTGATTGAGGAGGGAACAGACAATGAAAACTCTGATATAAATAAAGAACAGTTAGAGTTAAATTCCTCTGTTCTTCCAGAAGAATCCGGTAACAAGAATGAAACAGTTGATTTATCGAAAACCGATGAAGAACACACCTCCGCTCTAACAGAAGATATGGAGAGTGAGGTGGAATCCGGAGCTTTCATAGAAGAGTCATCCGAAAATGAAGGAGCTATTGATAAAAATGTGAATGTTGAACGAGTAGCTACGTTTAGATTCCAAATTACAAAGGAACTGCAGAAGATGGGATGTAATGATATATCCGCGAAAAGTTCGGACGACGAACTCTTGGGGCTATTGTCTGAACAGATAAAAAAATTGCGCAGTAATTATGACAAGGTTAGAAACGAAAAAATAAATGATAATTCCGAGTTAAATAACCAATTAACGCTCGCAAAAAGTGCTAAGAAATCCCTTGAAGAGAACTATGCTTCTTTGGAGAAAGAAAAAAAAGAGCTGAGTGATCAATATCAGAAAAGGGAAGAGGAGCTCTCTCGTATTAAAGAGATCATTAAGCAAAAGGATGATACGATTGAGGAGCTCGAAAAGAGGAATGAGGATCTAAATGTAGAAAAAAAGAGATTCTCCAAATCTCTTGCTGATCAAAAGAGATTAATCGAAGAGCTTGGTAATTCTGAAGTCGGTCAGCTTTATAAAAAAATAGATGAACTGAACTCTCAATTAAACGAGAGTGCTTCAACAATTGAAAGCATTCAGAGAAAAGAGCAGCATAATGAGGCTCTTATCTCTAAAAGAGAAGGAGAAATCGCCGGGTTGCAAAGAGAGATGTCAGAAATGAATGCTAAAATTTCTGCAGGCGAGACATTGCGGAAGGATCTGGAAGCTAAATTGAAGACATCGGAAAAAGCAAATAATCTCAGGGCGAAAGAATGTGAAAAATATCGTAATGATATAGAATCGTTGACTAACCAAATTAATGCCGAAAAAAGGAAATTTGAAGAAACTAAAGCTAAACTTGAGGAGGCTGAATCCGATATTGAAACCTCTCTGAAGGAGATTAAGACTCTTGAAAATAATATAAGGAATCTTGAAAGTGAAAAATCCAAACTTCAGGAGGAAAAGGATGTATTGATGGTTGCAAAGAATGACCTATCAGAAACACTCGGAAAGGATTTGGAAACACAGATCCAAACTTATCAGAGTGTGATGAAGGATCTCAAGGATGCAATATCTTCCGATTTCCTAAAAGAATGTGATTCTGATGCCGAAACTGATACGGTTGAGAGCATGTGTGCCAAAATTCGCAAAGGTGTAGATTTGATTACTAATGAGATTGATTCCTTAAAAGATAGAGAATATACCTCCGTGAGAGATCTTGAAAAATCCTTCAAGGAAATTATTTTAAATAATATTGAGAGTCATGCCTTTACAGAAATAGCACGCTGGTGGGCATATAGTCGGCTTCCTTTTGTATTGGACAAGGCAAGAGAGGAAGGACGTGCGTTAGAGATTTCTGTAATAGAGAAAGCCTACTCGGCGTTGGCTCAGCTTCTCTCCTTGGCTGGTTATCGCTATCAGATTCCTATACTTTTTGTTCAGAACCTTAAGGAGGGCGAATTTGATAATCTGACAGGTCGTGAGCAGCTGAATCTTGATTATCAAGTTCCTAATGTTAGAAGCCATGTTGAAAAAATAGATCGTGAAGACTCTGAGAATGTGATTCTTGATATTGTTAGTCTTGGCTACTTCGATGGTGATAAATTATTAAAGAAAACATCTGTAATTGTTCAATAGATCATGAAAAAGTTTGTGGTATGCAGTATATTGGGCGTATTGCTCATTTCACTGGGTGTTTATTCCTGTGGAGGTAATGGAAATAATGTAACGGATTCAGATACTACTAAACCACCAGTGGTAGTAGAAGATGAGGATATTCCACCTACAACTCTCAAAGTCTTTATTGATGCTTCAGGAAGTATGCGCGATTACTTTGGTAAGGAGGATATACAGAATATTACAGACGCGTTATCCGGTGCAAAACAGGCTGTTGAAACTTTGGATGCGGAGTATTATGTGTGGGGAGATACAGTGCATAAAATCGCTTCTTCTGAATTAACCGATAAATTGATTGACAAAAATCTTCGTGGAAAAGCCTCGACATTTGATAAGATCTTTGAAGAGATGACTCAAATGGCAGGGAAAGATACTCTTACGATGCTCTTGTCGGATGGAATTATCAGTTCCACTCCGCTTCAAACAAAAAAAAGTGAGAGTTTTACTGATTATGATAAGGGAAATCTTACAAATGCAATCCAAAAAGCACTAAAGAGCAAAGGAAAAGCTGTATCCATCTATCGAATGAAAGGTAATTTTAACGGAAATTACTTAAATAAAGGAAATAAACCTGTACCATATCAAGGAGAACGTCCATTCTTCATATTTGTTCTCGGTGAACCCGAAAATGTACGGTATTTTGACCTGAAGGTGCGTAATGGAGAGATTGAGGAAGTCTATAAGGATGCGGAAGCAATATATATTGGAACTGCCCCTAAAATGAATTTCTTGATTGAACCGGCTGATGGGAAAGATGATATGGCATCGGCTGAGGATTTTGAGCGTGAGGAGGGAACAAAAGAATACAAATATACTGGTACGCAAGGTTTCCGAATAAAGGCTGAGATCCCTAAATGGATTAAAGATAGTTATTCGAACAGCATGATTAAAGATATGTCAGTAATTGAGATTGATGGGAAACCTCAAAACAATATAAAAGTTACCATAGATGATAATTATATGATATTTGACATCTCGGAAAAAATTGTAGAGGGTCTGCAGGATAGACAAAAGAAATGGACGATCCGATATATAATGACAGATCCAGCTTTGAAGGGATGGGAGAAGTATAGTACCGACGATGATACCACCCCGGATGCAGAGAAGACGTATCTCCTTATTGATTTGATTCAAGCAATACATAAGGGAGTCACAGGAGGTCAATCAAGTCTCCTTGAAGCTGAAATAACAATCATTCCGCAATAAGTGAATAATTTAAAATATAGATATCATGAAATTTTTCTATTTTCTCGTAGATTGGGATGGAAAGTATTCCTCAAAACTACACGAATTCTATTTTGAACATGCCGGAGGATTCACGTATGGTATCCTACTGGCTCTCGTGGCCGCTCTGATATTGGCCATAGTATATTATTTCATTCTTGGTAGAAGTGTCACGACTGCCAAGATGGGAAACTGGTGGATTTGTGGAATTTTCGCATTGGTTGTAACATTCCTTGTCAGTGACTTTGTAATAATTGGTCAAGAGCCTACTAAGAAGGAATATTCCCATGGGAAGGAGCTTGAAAAGAAACTTACCTATAAATACTCTTTTTATCGAAGTATGGATAAGGCAGTGAAACCCGGAAACGATACTTTGATAAAGTCTGATATGACACCGGGAGAGAAGCAAGGGTTTACCACAGAAAAGAAAAAGATTGCGACCAATCTCAACAAAGGGGGTGATGTGAGATATACATTCTCAGTAAACACCACTATTTGGTGTGCTATCTTCTTTTTTATCTTCTCGATGTTATTCAAGGGTATGTCGGAAGCTGCAAAAACAAAACCGATTAAATGGCCTTACTAAATCATAACTAACAAGAAATGGCAAATTATTTTATTTTTGGTATTGGAGGAACCGGATCGCGCGTAATCCGGTCCTTCACCATGCTGTTGGCTGCCGGTGTCACTCCTTTCAAGTCTTCAGATAAGATTTTCCCGATCCTTATAGATTATGACACGACCAACGGAGACACGAAACGAACAAAGGATATTATGGCTGAATATCATTCTATCCATAAATCTGCATATCCGCAGGGACTTAGGGATGAGGAAAAATTCAGCGGATTATTCTTTTCAACTCCTATACTTGAAATGCAGGAGGTTTCACCGGCATGTAAGAGCACTTTCGCTATGGAATTTGGCGAAGAGAGTGAGCAAACTTTTGAGCAATGGACTGCTGCCAACCAGCTTCGATATGAGAAGGAACGCACTGCTGATCTGATGAATTCTCTATACGATGATTCCGGTGATGATAATAATGCGGAATTGAAACTCAAGATGGATAAAGGATTCAAAGGCAATCCTAACATTGGAAGTATTGTGTTCCATTCCCTGAAGAATACAACAGAATTCAGCGATTTCACCACTTTGTGTCAGAAAGGAGACAAAGTCATAATTATAGGTTCTCTATTTGGTGGCACCGGTTCCTCCGGTATCCCGGAGTTGGTTCAAGCAATCAGAACCAACAACAAGACAGAGGTGAAAAATATAGACCTCTCTGTGGTGATGGTGTGTCCTTATTTTGCATTCAGATCTAAGGATGAGAAGGCCGTAAGGAGTTCGATATTTAAATCCAAGACTAAGGCTGCTCTTAATTTCTATGACCTTTCCGGTATAAACAAGATGATTAATTCCATATATTATGTTGGAGATGATCGGCCATCTACGTTTGAATATTCCGAAGGAGGAGAGACACAAAAAAATGCAACTCATATTGTTGACCTTGTAAGCGCGTTAAGCATTTGCCATTTCGCTGAAAGAAACACCACGGAAGATAACTCAACCAAATATTTCAAATATAGGATTAAAGAGGAAGGTTTAGAGTTTATTGATTCGGATGAGGAAGATGAGAACCAGAATGGTCTTAACTTCACTAATTTCATGGAGTCGGAACTGTCGCGTGTCATATATCCTCTTGCCTCCTTTGCTCTTGCCATGAGATTTTTCCATGATGAGGTGGCTCAGGGTTCCAAGATTGTAAAGGAACTTGACTGGTACAAGACTCTTGAACTTTCGAAATGTTTTAAAGATGGACGTGCTGTCATAGATGATACGAATAACAAAAACAAAGAGATGAAAGATCTTTGTTGTTGTTGCGATGGATGGATGAATTTCTACGATCTTTTTACCATCTGGAATGAAGAGTTCAAGTCTCATTCTTCTCATGGGCTTTTCCTGTTTAATTTCAATAGGGAAAAATCTCTTGCTGACTTCATTATCGCAGGTGATTTGAAATCTGAAAAATCTGTATTCGGAATAAAAAAGACTGAGGAACATCTGGAGATGGAAACCGATGTTGCTGAAGGAACCAAGAATGTGTGGACTCAACTTAAGGCGGTAAGCACTTTTTCTCTGGATTCAAAGTATAAAGCGTTTATGCTGATGGCTGTTCTCACTGGCGGTTGTCGGGAGGTATTTATGTCTGATAAAGGTCGTGCTGCTGAACGTAACCGGATGCTCACTTCAAAAAGTCTTAAGGTTGTTACTGCGGAGGCTACAACATAATCTTATAACTGAAAAACAAAATGGCTCGATATAACGATTTAAGTATTGACGGAACATCAAGGAATATCGTAAGTAATGATGGTTTCGTGGAGGTAGGAAATTCGGGGATGCGGACCACGGAAATTACCGATAGTGCTGTTGTCAACGAGACTGCGCTTAATAAAATGGCAACATCTATTCCTACCCCCTTTGCCCGACTATATTTATATGACACTGCATTTGAAGAACTCAATGCCCTTGAGTCTAAAGATGGCAATAAGGGAAAGGCTTATAAAGCAACAGGTGGAGACATAACCCTTTATCATCATCTGGTGGCTGAATGTCTTGACCTCCTTGAGTTTATTTTTGAATATGGAGAAGATAAAAGGTTCACCATACATGAATGGGATGTGAATGTGGATACCGCATTGTTGGGGGCAACTGCCACACCTAATGAGCAGGAAATCATTGATGATGAATCTTATGGGGATAATGCTAAAAAAGAGAATCCGATTAAGGTTAAACATGCCAAGTTGGGCACTGCTTTGCGAGATGCAATCTTACATACATCATTGAAATCAGCTCTAAAGATTTTTATCTTTAAGTGGGAGGGTGAGATCATCGGTGGAACATCCCCATTTACTTTAGTCTATACTTCTCCCAATTGGAGACGGAAGATGAGTAGCAAGAAGTGGAGATTCTATGGAGGAAAGGGAAACGTTCTGTTCCCTCCGATTGAACCTACAACAAAAGTGTGCTCATTGGTGGAGCGTTCTGCCGATTTCCGAACTTTTATGTATGCTTTGGCAGATAAGTTTAATCCGGACTTTTCTCTTGCAAAAAATGCAGGAGGGCAGCTATTGAATATGTATATGTATATTCACTATACATTTAATTCGTATGAAAGCACCCCTGCCGGTATAACCTCGGTTTATAATGCCTACAACACCTTAATAAGACCGAATCTTAATGAGTATTTTGAAAAAAACTATAAAGATTTGAAGCTGACTTCTGGTGGAAATGGTGAGAGTAGCCGTCCCCCTCATCCGGTAACGACGGGAGGAGTATCTTTCTTTACCAAGGTAATGAAGCCGGACAGATCGAGTGACTATTTGATCCAACCAACAGTCGATACTCTCCCGGTAGAGACCAATTTAGGTGGACAAAAAATCAATATGGCTCATAATCCTCCTCTTGTTCTTTCCTCAACAAGTTTGGGAGATTATGCTAAATATTGGTATAGAACTCCGTATAATCCAGCCACTCTTCCCGCTAAACCTGAGGGTGAATACTTTGAACGCACTCTTCCCGGGGTGCCCGGTAATCCGAAATACCCATATATAACTGAGTCCGATCTTTTCGAGGATTCGATCATGAAGTTAGGGTATATGATCGATAACAAACGCTTCTTCACCGGATTCAATGGTAATTGCGAGTTCCTTCTTCCCTTAAAGCCAACTTTCTTTAAGTTTTTCAAGGCAGAGGATCTTCCCAAAATGGTAAAGGTCATCCCTGAAGGATTTCCGATTTGTAAGAGAGTTACCGTATCTATAAGTATTCCGGTGAAAGGAGGTAAGGTTAATTTTACCCGGACATACGAACCTGATAAGGGGAATCAGTTTATTGATTTCTCTAATGATGGCCCATTCAAACTCGGCATATTCCCGTTTTATACTTATAATGGCACGTCTGCAGAAGATGAAGATCTCTATAAGATCCTTGTCGCCAGAATGACCGACCTCAATCTTGAATTCTATAATAAAGATTTCGTGACTCCTTTGGATGGTGAAATCGTAAGCAGGAAGAAGAGAACTGAGGAAGGGAAGAAGATCACGGAATATTATACTGTCGGAACTTCTATGGCTGAGCATGAGGGTGGAAAGTCAGGAACATTTACTGCTATTCGCCTGGTTAAAAACGGGATCGGTGGTATGATCGTACCCTTATTCAAACAAGCGGAAGTCACCAAAGATAAATATGTGTTCTGTGTAGATTTCGGCACAGCAAATACCAATGTGGCTTTTGCATTGGCTAAGCCATATACCACAAATGAAGGTAGCGAATTGAGGGTGGCGGATAATGAAATCAAAACTCTCGAATATTCAAAAGAGAGTGCCCAGATGGGAATGCTTAATATGGAGGGATCGGAGGGTATGACCACTGATCTTAACCCGATGATTGAGCAGGAGTTTGTGCCGGAAGCAATCGGTACAAAGCATCTGAAATTCCCGATTCGTACAATGGCTTGTACCCGCTATCAGCAATCGCAGGGTGAACAGGATCTCTTTGGTGACGTGAATATTGCCTTCCGTACTGATAAGTATGGTAATAGCAAGAAACTTTATTCATATCCAACTGAACTGAAATGGAGTCTTGATAATAATGTAAAGAAACTGACAGAGGCTGTCTTTCAAGAATTATTATGGATATGTAAGAATAAAGTTGCGGAATTAGATGGCGATCCTGAGTTCGAATTCTATTTCACTTATCCTCAGACTATGCAGAATACTGTCTCTCTTATGAGAGGTTGGAGTCAAGCCGCAAAGAAAGTAAGAACAAAGGCTCATATTTTCAATCAGCAAGTTCGTTCTGCAAATGGGAAGCGTCTGAATCTCTATGAGGGAATTGCTCCATGGTATAGAGCTATTTCAAAAAAGGAAGACAATGTGTATTATAATGATGAGTTCCTAAACATAGATATAGGAGGCGGCTCAACAGATGTAATCTTTATCCAAAGTCCGGTTAAGGATTCCCCAAGGGAAATGAAGGGATTCTCTTTCTCTGCGAAGTTTGCGGCCAATGATCTCTGGGGGGATGGTGTGAGTGGAAAGGATAAGACAAATGGTTTTCTTGAGTTTTTCGAGAAGGAGATAAAACCTTTGCTCGATACGAAGGCTCAGAAGAATTTCGAGGAATATGCCGCCTCATCCACCAACTCAGAGGATGTTATAGGGTATATCTTTTCCAACCGAAACAATGAATTTGTTGAGCAGCTTATTGTAAACGATAAGATGCGTCTTCCTATGTTAGTGCATTTTGCTTCCATTATCTATTATGTGGGTCGAACTTTGGCAATGGCTCAGTTGCAAATGCCCAAACATATCTACTTCTCCGGAATGGGTTCTCTTTACCTTAAATACATCACTGAAGATAGTGATTACCTTTCCGAGATAATCCGTGCAATCTTCAAATATGCCGGGCTTAAGGTAGTGGATAAAGAGGGAAGAGAGAAATCTCTTAACGTGGGATTTACTGAAAATCCAAAAAAGGTGACAGCCGAAGGCGCACTACTGATGTATAATGCTACTAAAGCCGGCCTGACAGATAAGGTAGTTAAAAGTGAGGAATTGAACTATCATCTGTATGCCGGCGAAGAAGATGAAGAAGATGAAGTGGAAATCAAGATTGATAATGTCGATAAATATTCCGAACCTGTGAAGAAAGAGGTTGATAGATTCCTTAAACTCTTCTCTGACAAGAATTTCATCAAGGCAACATCCAATCTTGAAGGAAATACTCAGAAGCTGAATGCTGATGATTTCAGACAGTGGGCCGCTCAGGGATTTGATTTGTCGAAAAATCATGAACATCCAACTGCTGACAGTGACCGGCCTATAAAGGATGTGCTCTTCTTTTGGCCTTTGAAACATGGAATATACATGTTGGGTCGTGAGATGGCTAATCTTGCCACCTCGCATTCCAAAAAATAATGTCGAATAGATTCAATGATTCAATCTATGAAAAAAAAGATTATTATTTTATTCTCATTTTTACTTTCTTTGGCAGCGTTAGCTGCCGAAGAAGGTAAAAACGATACAGGTGGACAATCCGATTCGACTGTAGTAAAGGAAGAAAAGAGATTTGAACCTCAGGTATATTCTGATGATAAATTATCTGAATATGTTAAGTTAGATCAAATTGACTCTTTAAAATGTCAGATTGAAGAATTAAAAGGAGACATTGAGAAAAAAACAAGTTCAGGTTATAGTTTATTTGATATGCTGATTTCACTATTGTTAGGAGTTGCCGGAGGAATTGGAGCATTTCTTTTTCTGGAGAAAAGAAAATCTGTTGAGGTTCAACAAGAAAAAGAAGTCGAGAATACTCCTCGCAATACACCAAGTTCAAGAAGAATCAATGATAAAGAGAATTTTCGGAATCCTAATGATGGTTCTCTGAGACGAGAGTCTGCTATGAAATCAGGGGGCGCATCTTCTAATTTACAGCAGAGGGCTAAATCGTCAAGGGATTCTCAGAATATTGCCCGCAACACGGTTGCACAGTCGCCACGAGAGGTTGTTGCAGAACCTTCTGCCAGACGGGAGATAAGGAGAGAGGATGTAAGAAAAATCGTTTTTGGGAATATCTCTATCCCGACTAAAGATATGTTAATCGTAACTGAAAATAATCTTACAGATTCGGAAAGCGGTAAAAATTTTGAGTTTGATCTTAACGAAACAAAAGGAACTGGAACCTATACCTTTGCTCCGAGTGTGGAAGCGGAGATTCTTGATAGATTATCGGCACTCGAACCATTTATTGAGCCCTTTGAATTTAATTCAAGTGTCAGGAAAATTGAAGTTAAGCGTCCGGGAACTCTGGTTGAAAAAGGAGGGTACTGGCAAGTAGAATCTAAAATTGTTATTTCTCTTTCTTAATTATGGATACTAAAGACCCACGTTTTGTAAGTGCGTATAATGAGCTGGTTAACGCTTTCTTCAGATTTATAAATGTTGTAAATCCGGCACCTTCCCGTTCGGATCAGATTCGGTTGATATGCGATTCGATGACTTCTTTGGTGGAAATGCTTCAGAATGTTCCGGAAGAAAATGCAAAGGAGGAAGATTGCAATTCTTATTCGGAAAAGAAGAATGTCGCTACAGCGGTGACAGAATCATCATCAGAACATGTGCAGGAAGGTATATCTTCAGCTCCTGAGAACCCAGATCCATCTTCGGCTACTGAGACATTTAGTGAAAAAAGGTATGCAAAAGAGCCTACATTGACCGGTGAGGATGTTAATAAATTCCTTAATAGACAGTTGAAGAAAGATAATCCGACGGAATCCTCTGCAGATGATATTGATCCGGATGACTATATATTTATTATAGAGTTCGATCCTGAAACAGAAAAGGGAATATTTTATCTTAATGAAGAGGTCGGTCTTTTCCCTGTTTTCAGTGGCGGAATAGAATCAGGAGTGGTAGTATTGGAGAATGCTCCCAAACAGGATGATTATAAAATTGTCTCCAAAGGAAAAATCGTGAAATCTACCGGTGGTTGGGAGATTATCGAGCCTTTAGTAATCGGAAGAAATAGATAATCATAATGAAAAAGGTAATACTAATTCTTCTCGGGGTTGTTGTGGTCTTCCTGTGTGTAAAGAATTGTGGAGGTCATGATGAGTATAATGAAACGGATGAAATGGTGGATGAGAGCAACATCGATCAGATTCGTGAACGAGTTGAAAGCGCAGAGGGGAACGTTATAACTCTTGAATCAGGTTTGAGAGTTAGAGTCATCGGTGTGGCAAATAATAACAGCTGGGTTGAGAGTTATCTGAAAGCGCATGTGGTTGGAAAGGATATCGCTTTGGTTGCCGATCGTCAGATTAAAAACCACATGGAGGATTATGATGAGGAAATTCCTGCTTATGTGATCTTGGATGAAACAAAACCATCGGTTAATCATCAGATAGTTATTGATAACCCTCGGGCTTTTGATGCTTCTGAGTTGGCCGATAGTCTGGAAGTTATGCGCCCCAAAAAAGGCAAAACGGAAGAAATAACTGATTTAGCCTTGTATATGAAAATGCGTTCTTTCTTGATTCAAGTTCCCGGAGGATTAGGAACCGGTTTCTTTATTAATGATCAAGGTCTGGCCTTAACGAATAACCATGTTTTGCCGGATGGACAGGGCGTGGCATATCTCTATAATGATAAGGCTCATGATGATAGTGAAATATATGCTGAAAGAGAGCGCCAGATCGAGGGTATCATATATACAGATCCGGTGCTTGATATTACTATCTTTAAAGTCCGGCTTGATCCAAATGAAAAAGTAGATTATTTTGATCTTGCTGATAAACATGTGCCACAGGGAACCCGTATAGCAACTTACGGCAATCCATACGGATTGACAGGATCTTTTACTTCTGGTGACCTTTCTGCATATCGGGATGTGGAGGAAAGACCTCTTGTGCAGTATTCGATGGCGACAAATCCTGGAAATAGCGGTGGTCCGGTAGCAGATCCGACAGGTAAGGTAGTTGCTATTCATGATCTGGGTGCTAAAGATATGCAGAATGTAAACTATGGAATTGATATTCTTGCGGTCAGAAAAGTGCTGGATAAACATCAACTTAAATATGGAGGGCTGTAATGAATATCAGGGCTGCGCTTCAGAGAGATAGTATAATTTTTAAAAACATATCCACGGGAAGTATCTATTTAGATACTTCCCTTAACAAATTTATTTATGATCATCGCATTGATGATTATATTTTTCGTAAAGTAGCGAATGAATGTTCTGTGATTGGGTTTGAATTTAACACAGATATCTTCAATGAATTTATTTTTTCGATTAGAGACTACAATTCAGGTGATACGATCTCATGGGATAGAACTTTACCGGAGAAATATATTTTGCCCGGAGAAATTATAGAACTGAATGCAGGGGATAATAGTTTTCTATCTCTTCTAAAACTTAGGAGTGGAGAATATTTAATTGTGGATTCTTATGACAAAGATCTACTTTTAAAAAATGTTTCAACTAATGGTGAATCCGAATTTGAAATTAATGGAAATATTTTTTTTCACTCGATTGGAGATTTGAAAATCAGTTGGCTTAATATTGTCTTGCCTGATAGGGTGTGCAGAACTGTTGATTTTGTTAATAGTAAGTTATATAATAGAAACAAGGTAAAGGAAGACATATCAGTAGAGGTGAGAAGGTCTCTTATGTTTCTTCACCAAAATGAATATATCAAAAATCATAAATCTCTGTTAAATGATTTTGCTGCCTCAGGTATTTCTTCATTTGCTTTAAGAAAAATATCTAATAGCTATTTAAAGAAAATTAATTAAGTATGAGTGAAATAGAAAGGAAATATGAGAGACGTCTGGAGCGTTTTGAAGCGAATGGAAAGAAATATACTTTACTCAGTAATGTAAATGGATATACGTTTATCGAATATAAGTCTTATAAGGGATTATTGTCGGTAAATAATATTATTCTGCCACCGGTCTTTGATTCTATTGGGTTTGATCCCACTCTCAAAATGGCTTTCGTTGAAATCGATGGTTTAAAAGCGATTGTCGATTTATTTACGGGTGAGAGACTGACACCTTATAATTATGATAAAATAGAGTTTTATGCTCAGGATCATTCAATAATTATTTATAAGAATGGTTTAAAAGGATTATTTGATGTAATTAAAAGATGTGTAGAAGTAGAGCCGGGTTATAGTATGGTGAATCGAACATCTGCCACACGATTTACTTGGATGTATGCTCCTGAAGAAGGATATTATATGCAAGATTCCCTTAAGGGTCATAATATTTTTCTTGGTAGTGACATCCAGGAATGTTTTGATGAAACAAACGGCCATATCTTTATTCTTAGAAATAATAAAATAAGGATGCTGACTGATGAAGGTACAGAAGATATGATGGGATATCGCAAACTTCTTGCGAAATTGAACGGACGCCTAACCCTCTATAATTCCGTAAAAGGAGTTGGAGTTGTAGCGGATATATATGGTAATGTGCTTTGATTGCATAGATTTAAGAGGTTATGAAAGGGCTACTTATACTTGCGTCTGAATTAATAAGATAAATATATAGAAAAGTAAGTATAAATATAAAATATGATTATGAAATTAAGTAAATTAATCGTTATTCTATTACTGTTAACAAGTTAGTTATACCGTAATGTCTTTCTCGTGTAAGGACGGAAATGAATGAGTATTAATTACTTTATATCGAACTAGGTTTAGAATAGTGCATTTTGGAATTATTTAGAGGAAAAATTATAATTTTTTAACGAAAGATTGTGAAAGTAAAATTAAATAAGTAAATTTGTGAGACATACAGATTTGAGTGTGGATGTGGACTTTATGTTGTATGTGTTTAAGTTGAATTGCTTTAAAAAATAATTATGGCAAAAAAGAATAATGAGCGGATTGACCTCTCTAAATCTGATGATGAGTTGTTGAAGGATGTGGAAAATGGAGCTACGGGTGTTCAGACTGTTGCACCGTCTGAGGAGACCGGTGCTCAGCCTGGCGTTGCTGGTGAGGGTGATGAGCTGGTTAAGCCGGTGATTCCTGTGGAGGGTGTGAATCCTCCTCAACCGGAGGTGCCGGCTTCGGTGCTGGAACCGGATCTTTCGGAGGAGGCTACCGATAAGGCTATCGAATTTGGTCCGGAGGAGCCTAAGAAGAAGGGTTTTGCGTGGCTTTGGACTTTAATCGGTATTGCGATTGTGCTCGCTTTCTTGGGTTGGACTTTCCTTAAGAAGGGTGATAAGACTGATGCCAATGCTCCTGAGCAGACGGAGGAGACAGTTCCGGTTGCGGATTCCGCAAATGATGATTCTGTTGCCTCTCTTCCTTCTGAGGGCAGTTCCGATGAGGCGGTTGCGTCGGAGGCTGAGAATTCAACCAATGGTGCTGAAAACGGTGCCGAGGGTGGCGCTGCTATGGACGAGGGTAAAGTGTCGGCTAATTCAAGCGTGGCAAATGCCGGTAAGGACAATACCGTTACTGCTAATGCAAGTCAACCATCGACGGCCGAGGCAACTGTTCCGTCAACTTCAATTCAGGGGAGTGACGTTGAGGCTGAGGCTATGAAGGTTATCCGTGGAGAGTATGGAAATAATCCGGTCCGCCGGAATAACCTCGGCTCAAAATACCAGGAGATTCAAAACCGCGTAAACGAGCTTAAACGCACCGGAAAATTCTGATCCTTTAGACTCTAAATCGAATATACAAAATTATTATCGGCAATCAAGCTTAGTCCAAAAAGCCCATTGCCGATAATAATTTTATCTTATTTAAATTCATTAGCAAACCGAAGCGTAACTATGATTACTGCTGAAGAAATAAAGAAACTGATCAAGACCGGCGAAGGGCTTCATCTTGAGACCAAGGCGTGTAAAGATAAGCTTCCAAAGGATGTTTGGGAGACATATTCTGCTTTCGCAAACACTCGAGGCGGTGTAATTCTCCTTGGAGTCACTGAACATAAGGAGAAACCACTAAATGAGCGTTTTGAGATCACGGGTGTTTCAGATGCTTATAAGGTTGTTACGGATTTTTTCAATATTATAAACAATAAGCAGAAGGTAAATCGGAGTGTGCTGGTGGATAGTGATGTACGCCCGGTTGAAGTAGATGGGTTAACCGTAGTGTATATCAAGGTAACAGAAGCAGATTATCGGCAAAAACCAATTTACATTAATAATAACCTCCAAGGTGGTACATACAAGCGTGTGCATGAAGGCGATCGCCACGTTACAGAGGAGGAACTTGCAATGCTTATCCGTGATAGCTCGGACAGTGCCGATGCGCAAATCCTTAATCGATATGGGATGGATTTTGTTGATCAGGAAACTTTACGCGGTTATCGACAGGCGTTCAATGGGCATAATCCTGGTCATATTTATGAGAAACTATCAGATCTTGAGTTTCTTATGAACTTAGGTGGATATGCGGTGAATCCTCAGCAAGAAGTCGAGGGTCTTACAGTGGCTGGTCTTCTGATGTTTGGAAAAAGTGTACCGATTCATCAGGTCTTTCCTAACTTTAGATTTGATTACCTTAACCTTATAGGAGTTAATCCTGGCGAGAGCAAAAAATGGAACGACCGATTAACCGATGATGGTCGCTGGGTGGATAACATATATAATTTCCTTTCTAACGCTTTAAATAAACTGCTTTTCACGCTTCCGGCGGAGGGTAAGCTTAAAGGAGTAGTACGCAAGGATGGTGGAGAACTTTATGAAGGTGTAAGGGAGGGCTTCATAAATTGTCTGACTTATTGCGACTACAGATTGGGAGGTGTTTTGAGGATTGATCGTAAAACAGACAAAATTATAATGCGAAATCCCGGTACTCTTCGCATTTCCCCTGAACGTATCTATAATGGAGACTACACCCAGGCACGTAATAGTACGATTCAAAAAATGCTTCGTATGGTTGGATTCGGTGATAATATAGGATCTGGTTTCCGTAAAATTTTAAATGCATGGAAAACTATCGGTTTCCCTCAACCTGATATACATGAGGAAGATGAGGTGAATGAAGTATGGCTTACCCTTCCTTTATACATGAAGAAGAACAATTCAACTGTAAACTCAACTGTAAACTCAACTGTAAATTCAACTGCAAATTCAACTGTAAATTCAACTGCAAATTCAACTGTAAATTCAACTTGCCCCCCTTTAACTGCGATTCAAGATGCCATAATAAGTATTATGCGGGCTGATCCGGAAATCACAATAGATGAAATCGCCGTCAAAATCGGCAAGGATCGAAATGCGGTAAACTATCAGTTGAAGAAAATGAAGACTGATAAAATGATTGAAAGAATCGGTTCTGATAAGACAGGTCATTGGAGCATACTGATAAAAATGGATAATGATTGATAAAAGACCGAAATATTGCGGTCTTTTAAAAAGTTTTATTTTACACTCCTACATCCTGTTATGATGCATTCTTTCGGGGTGCCATTTATCCATTGGCTTATGGTCGGTGAGGGGGTAGCCGATGGGGATGAGATTAAATGAGATTAAGTTGGTGGGGATGTTAAGCACTTTCCTTACGGCTTCTTCTCTGTCGGGATGAGGATAGAGGCATGTCCAGACTCCGCCTAAGCCTAAGGCGTGGGCGGCCAAGAGAATGTTTTCCGAGGCCGCGGAGAGATCCTGTTCCCAGAGTGTGGAGTCGTCACCGTCTAAGAATCGGGAGGTATTGCCGCACACCACAATCGCTATAGGTGCCTCGGCGGCCATCTTTGCGTAGGGTAAGGCTTTGGCAAGCTCTGATAAAAGTTGCTTGTCGTCAACGATTATAAATTCCCAGGGCTGACGGTTCACGCCCGAGGGGGCACTCATGCCAGCCCGAATGATGGCCTCCTGCAGCTCTTTGCTTACGGGTTCATCTTTGAAACGGCGCACGCTCGTGCGCTCTATTATATTGAGATAGGCAGGATTGCCTTCTATTGTCTTGTTTTCCATAATTGTGTGTCTTTAGTAGTGAAGCTCTGGCTTCGCGATTCACTAATTATAACAAGCTGGACTATCCTTTTGCTTAATCCCGGTCAATGCATCCGGTCGATGGAGCAGGTGAAACGGCAGGAGGGATAGTTCTCGCATCCTATAAATTTTTCAGCTTACTTTGTTGCTGGTGATACTCTGGATTGATTCTTTCAAGAAGAACTTTATTGTAAGATTTTGGTATGAAATAAAAAAGATATATCTTTGTAAAATATCAAAGGTTGTTTAAAATGTCAGAAAGGAAGGAAATATTATCGGCTTTGCGAGATTGTGCAAGAAGGATGTTCCCTAATGGCGAAGGGAAAGCTTTCCTTTTTGGGTCGCGCGCACGAGGAGATGCATCCGATTCTTCAGACTGGGATGTCTTGGTTGTCACAGAAGACACGATGCATACTTCTGATGATTTTTCAAATTATGCATTTCCGTATGCGGAGTTAGGATGGCATTTGGGTGAACAGATCACCCCCATTCATTATTCTCGGTCAGAGTGGGAAAGTGAATCACACACTGCCTTCTATCAAAATGTAATTAATTCGGCCATCTTGTTATGAGTCTTTCGCGGGAACATAAGAAAATAGCATTTGAACTCCTGGTTGAAAAATCCTGTCGCAATCTGGAACAGGCCGTCAAGGTTGCAGAATTAGGCTACTGGGATTTGGTGGCCAATAGGTTGTATTATTCGATATTTCATGCTGTCACAGCTCTTATGCTGCATGATGGGATTCAAACAAAATCTCACAAAGGAACATCCGCTCAGTTTGGAAAGTATTACATATTGACTGGTAAATTTCCTCGGGAGGCAGGAATTCTTTATAGTCGTCTTCAGACTATGAGAGAAAAAGCTGATTACCAGAATGTGTTTATTCTTTCAGAAGAAGAGGGGAGTGCTTTAATTAAGGAGGTAAAAAGCCTTCAAAAAAGTATTATAGACAATTGTAGAAATTTGATTTAAGTAAACTAAGAAACTGTTTCCTATTTACAAGCCGGACTATCCTTTTGCTTAATCCCGGTCAATGCATCCGGTCGATGGAGCAGGTGAAACGGCAGGAGGGATAGTTCTCACATCCTATAAATTCGCCGTGGTCGCCTCGCTTGACAAGCAGTCGCCCTCCGCAACGGGGACAGTTGCCCTGGCGTATCTCGCGCGAGATGTTTCGTGATGTTTCCTTGGCATACTCCTTATGGATGCGTTGTTGCGTTCGGCCGTCTAAAGAGATTTCCCGTATTCGGTTGGCAATATCCTGCAGGTCGTGTCGTGGGATTATCTTTTTTCGCCGGCTGATTTCTTGGGTCAGTTCTTCAATAGGGGCGACAATGTGCGTTTCATCTAAACGTACCTCGCGGCTCGGCTTCCACCATCGCTTTTTCCTTTGTTCGGAGGGGATGAATGTGCGTCGGATGTGACGGTCTGGCAACCATCGGCGGGGAATTATTATATCGTCGGCCTTTATATCGAGTCGCCACGCTTCTGTGAAAACCACCATGGAGATGAAGAGAGATTCATCAATATCTTTGAGTATGCGTCGCAAGGCTTTGATGTGGCCGGCGTTCTGAAGCAGGGGATTATAGAGGGAGCGTGATTGCGTGGCAAGATTCTGACGCCAGTATTGGGCATGCTCCGAGCCCGAGATGCGTCCTGCAAGGCTTTTCGTTTCAATCACGAATATGCCCCGCGTGGAAATCACAATATGGTCGATTTGCGAAGTGCGGTCGTTGGCGGTGGGTATAAGCAGGTCGTTTAAAATGATATTTTCACGTTTCGTGAGGGTATTAAGTTCCTTTGCTACAATGCGTTCTCCTTTTCTTCCTTTGCGAGCGGCGCGTCCGTTTCGCCATCTCAGGATAAGGATAAGAAGAGAGAGGGCAACAACGAATCCGGCAAGGATGCCGGTTAATAAACTCCAGTTCATGATTCAAATTTACAAATTATTCTTGGAACAGGAATTTCAGCCGTCGAAAAATTTTTATAGACATGCCATATAGGGATAGGTGAAGCATACGTTGGCGTTGTAAGACAAAAAGGACGCACCGTGGTGCGTCCCTACGTTTGGATTAGATCTTCTTCGGTTTAGAGGATGATCTTCTTCGTTACGGTTTTGCCGTTGGTGTCGGTTACGACTACAATTTTCACTCCTTTGGTAAGGTTGGCAGTGGAAATCACATTGGAAGAGTTAGACATCACGTTGGAGTTGGAAACTATGTTGGCGGAGGTTTCTGCCATCAGCGTTCCGGCGATATCGTAAATTGCTGTGCGTGCATTGCCTGATGCATTGAGTATGCGTATCTCCTTGGCGTTGGCATCATAGGCTACCTGAAGCTCTTCGGCATCTGAGGCAACGTTTCCGATTCCGCTCTTCTTCATTGTGAATCTGAGAGATTCCCCTATCGGGGTCAGCTGGTAATCTTTGGAGTAGGCCACGTAAGTCTCATAGATTTCTCCTTCGGTGAACTGCGGATAGCTGACTGCCACATCGAGCGTGACGCTGTTTCCGGCCTGCATGAAAGATACGTTTTCGCCAATCTTCTTCTGCACCACGGTGTTGCCCTCTGCATCCTTGACTATGGCATAAAGCGGATAGGCAAAGTAGCCGCGAACCACCTTGAAGTTGAGTCCATATTTGAACTCATCACCACCCGTGAGATGATACACTCCATCATCGTCCGGAGTCAGGTCGGGCGCTATGGTGGAAGCTGTGAGGATAGGGGCTCCGGGATTCTTCTTAAGCACCACCTCAGTCTGGGCCTCTCTGTAAACCGCATCTATGCCATCTTCCGGATTATAGAACCTTACAACCACTTTGGAATTGTTTGGCGGCATGGAGGTGGTCATGGCGTAAAGGTTGGTATAAATCGACTGTGAAACGGTCTCGCCGGCAGGAACCTTTATGATCATACTCTCGCCCATCATTATGTTGCGTCCGCCATACACGACGAGAGGCGCGAAGCCCTGCGTAAGCTCATCATCGGAGTTGTTGGTCACCGTGATTCCAATCTTGGCCATGCATTCGAGATAGAGGTCGCTTTCCACTTTCACCGAGGCCACTTTGAGGATGCGTGTGGGAGGCACCTCGACGGCATAGTCGTTGCCGGCTTTGGTGACATACACATAATTGTTGTATCGGTAGTCGCAAAGCACCGGAACCCAGGGAGCATCATTCACCATCAGGTCTTTCGTCACGATCGTGACCTTATATTTACCATCTTTCATGCCTTCCACCGATGTAGATGGGCGCAGCGAACTGTAATAGAAAGTGGGGTCGAGTGTGCCCGTGGTTGAGGTGCCCACGAGATAGCAAACATTGGTGAATGTGTCGCCCGGAGTGCCGTAAACAGGCTCGAACATCGCGCCCATGGAGAAGCGGAATGTCGTGGGCCCTCTGTTCACCCAGAATGCATTGTTAGCTCCCGAGAGGGAGAACACCAGAGTGTTATCCTTGCAGGTTGCCTGAAGCGTAGCCAACTGTGTGAGGTTGTAGGGATGCGCCTCTGAGCCTTCTACCGGAGGCTGAGCTCCAATCACGGCTCCCTGCTGGAAGTTGAAACCGCCCGAACCGCCGCCGATGCCGAGCGTTTCGGGATTGAGGGCGTCGAGAAGGAAGTAGCCGTCGGAAGTTCCGCCCCAGCCCCAGTTGATATGGAAATAGCCGTTGCCGTCATAGCCGTCGCAGATGAAGGAGTGACCGCCGATAAGAGAGGAGGTTCCGTTATAGATCACCGGCCCCACGTTCTTGAGGTTGTCGTATATCAGGTCTTCCCACTCCTGCGGGGAATATGTATTGCGGTTGGCAAAATAGAGGCCCTTGTCATACTGGAAATTGTTGATGAGCGCAGGCGCGATGAGGTAGCTCATGGTGCTTGACTCATTGGGGGTGTAGTTCATGCTAACGCTGTAGCCGCAACATTGCATGAGATAAGAGACAGCCTCCCCATCCGCCTGTGTGGCATCGGAATCGTAGGTGTCGTGCATATTCTTCCAGTCGAAAGGCTTTTTGGAGAAATCTATTTCGAGTTCCTTCTTATAGGTTTCGGTGGTGTATTTCACCTCGCCCATGCCGATGGCGGGATACTTGAAATAATACATCAGCTGAGCCATGGATGTTGCCACGCATCCGGTCATGCAATGTTTCCCTTCAAACACGGGGCAGTCGTAGTAGTAAGGCGCCGCCTGGTTCCATCTCGATTTCATGAGAGGGGCGATGGCCTCCTTCGGAGAGGCTTCGGCACGTGTGGCTGTCAGGTTGCCTGTCGTGGCCACAGATGCCGCCTCGATCTGTCGGGCATATTCGCCCAGCCACCATTCCATTTGCGGGGGGAGGTTGTTGGGGTCGAATGCGCCTGAGTCGCTATATCCAAGGAGTGGAACGGCTACATCGTCTGCACTGACGAGCAGGAAGCCTTCGCTGTTCGGGAACACGTAAAGTGCGGGCGTGCCGGCATGTGTATTGGCCGTGAAAACCGGTTTCGCATTGTCGGCTCCCTTTATTTTCATTGGCATGTCGGTTGCCTTCTGAGCTCTCCTCAACGCCTGAGAGGGTGAGAGCGGGGCGGCGAAAAGAGAGCCGCTGCATAAGGCAATCGCCGTAAAGGTTAGAATCTTTTTCACGTTCAGTTGTATTAGTCAGAAAAAACGGGGGTCGGGGCAAAGACCCGACCCCACGGTTAAATTACATTCGGAGGAATAACTTCTTATTCAGCGGCAGGAGCACCATAAACAACGTTAGTGTTGTCACCCTTAACGATTTCTGCATCTGAGCCTTCTGCTACATAGATAGTCTCAAGATTAGCGCAGTCGGTAGCTACACATTTCTTAAGCTCTGTTGTCTGGCTGAGGTTGAGAGTGGTGATATCAGTGTTTGAGCAATCGATAGTCTCAAGAATAGTCCAACGGTCAGCCTCATTAAGCTGAGTGAAGGGGTTGTTGCTGAAGTTAACATTCACAAGTTTCTTGAGTGACCAGATAGTCATGCTCTTGATCTGGTTGTAAGAAACATCCATATAAGCCAACTTGGCATTCTCGCGAATATCAGCATTTGTAATCTCATTGTGAGATACGTCAACTTTAACGAGATTTCCTTGATACATAAGGCTTACAGCAGTAAGCTTGTTGTTTGCCAACTCAACTTCAATGTAAGCGTAGCCATTGAATCTTCCAATTGTAGTAAGCTCATTGTTGTTTGCATAGAGATACTGAAGTTTAACAGTTGAAAGGTCAAGGCTTGCAATCTTGTTATTGTTTACATTGAGGTAAGTAAGGTTGGGTGTAGAAGAAAGGTCGAGTGATGTGAGCTCGTTATCAGAAAGGTCAAGAGAGGTGATATTGTTGAACCAAGTGAAGTCAACAGATGTCAGACCCAGACCCGAAGCATTAATTTCAGTTACGGCTTCAGCCTCCTCTTTAGAAATCTTGCCGTCACCATCCTTATCGGCAGCGTCGATCATTGCGTTACGGAAAGCCTCATCCGAAAGCTCGGGAGCAACATCATCGGGCCATTCGCGAGGAACGCGTTTGATCATCCAGCTTTGTACACCGTTCATGGTTGCTATTTCCTGCCCTTCAGTCATAGTTACTTCTCCTTCTTCACCATAGTAGAAGCAAGAGGAACAAGAGAGGGTGTTGAGTTTCATACTCTTGCTTACATTAACCTTCGTGAGTGAAGTATTGAAGTTAAGAATAAGTTTTTTAAGTTCCTTACATCCTTCTGTTGTAAAGCTCTTGAGCTTGCCGCTTTGAAGAGAGAACTCTTCAAGTTTTGAAAACTCAGAAATGCTGAATTCAGATAAGGGTGCGTTATCGAGATTAAGCGTAGTAAGGTTATCACATCCATTGAGATCAACAGTTTCGAGAGACGCATTACCGCAGTTAAGGCTGGTGAGAGATTCTGAGTGAATTTCAATAGCCGGAATCTTCGCGCCATAAACTGCACAGCTCTCAATAGCTGTAAGTCCTGCGAAATCCATTGATGTAAGGCTGGTATTGTTATAAGCATATATCTCTTTGAGTGCCGGCTTGTTGCCAAGTGTCAGTGTCTCAAGGCTTGTACACATGCTTGCATATAGTTCCTGAAGTTTCTCGAGACCTGAGAGGTCAACGGTGGTGAGCTTCTCACAACCGCTAATCATAAGCTCGGTAAGCTCAGTAAGGTTTTCGATGCCCTCGAGCGATGCAACGTCTGTGTAGTTGAGGTTGATTGAAGTAACCTTTGCAAGGTCAGCGGGAGTGAGTTCAGTCTTACCTTCTGCATCATCACCGAAAGCGGCCTTTGCTACGGCATTCTGAAGAATGGGGTCGGTGAACACTGAGAGGGGCACGTTCGGCTGAACTGGTGAATCCTTGAATGAGAGAGATGCGATGTCGGCAATAGGCACTTTAGTGATATCACCATTTTTCATATTGATGATCAGAGACTGTGCCAATGCGCCAAATGACAAGAGGGCCACGGCGCCGAAAAGTAATTTTTTCATATATATATTTTTTTAAGTTATCGGATGAATTTGACTGCCTTGTCGTTAACCACGATGATGTAGGTTCCCTTTGCAAGGTCGGCGAGGGAATAATTGATTTCGGAATCAGCCGTAGCCATGTCGAGGGCGCGGCCATTCATATCGAACACGCGCACTGTGAGAGTCTTGCCTTCCTGAGATGCTGTGAGCACGCCGCCATTGATTGAGATGTGGAGATCGTCGGCGAGATCATAGTCGCGAATCTCCTCGATGCCCGAAACAACATCGAACACCATATCCTCGACATTGGCGATGTCGATATTCTCCACTGTGCTTTCGAGGTGGATATTCATCACATCCTGATCCTCGTTGAAGTCTATGAAATCAATTGTCTTGATATCATATTTCTTTTCTCCGTCGTTTGTGTTGACGACCAGGTTTACGGTGTTATCGGCGGAAGCATAGAAAGCCCCGAGTGCGCAGCACACCAATAATCCAAATTTCTTCATATCGTTTTATATTAGTTGTTTATTATGTCAGTGTTAGTTTTGAGGTCGTCCGGACCCATTCGGAAATAAATCCGGACGACTTCGATCTTCAGCTTATGATCAAATCCAAAAGTTTTTGGTCAGTTTCAAGTTCACGGTCAGTTCTTGCCGAGCTGGTCGTCGGCTTTCTTGGCCTGCGCTTTCTTGGCGGGAATGGCGTTTACCACACGGGCAGATTCAGCTTCATTAGCCTTCTCCTTTCCGAAAGAAGCCATCTTGATCTCCTTCATCGAGCCGTCGGGAGCAATAGCCATCACTTTGGCCGGAGCGTTAGAGGGTTTGGTCCAGAAGTCGTAGGCCGGAGTGATGTTGACACCCTTGGTAGGAGTGAACTCCTCATAGTGCCAGGGACCGAAGCGACCCTCCTTATCCTTAGCTATGTAGCTGAGGGAGTAGGTGATGCCGTAAGAGAGCGTGCGGTACATAGCAGTAGGGCGGTTCACGATACTAACATCTGGGTTCTGGTCGAGCATCAGCAGATAGTCGTCGCCGCCAACATCCTCGTATGTGCTCTGAGGCATCCACACGCCACCGCAGTAGTATGCGGCATCCTCGTTGGGTTCAAATTCGAGACGCATCACCACGAAGCCCTGATAATCTTTCCAGCGGTTATAGTCGATCTGAGAAAGCTCGGTGCCATCGAGGAGTTCCCACTTCACATTTACATCACCCTTGCCTTCGTTGAAAGGAATCTTGGGAGTGTGAACGTCATATCTGTAGAAATGGGTTGTGTTTCCGCCCGACCATCCGCACACGAGCATTGTGTAATCCGTATCGGAAACCCAGTTGAACTGGCGAGAGCTCTTGCCCTGCATTGTGTAATAGTTGGGAGCGTCATCATAATAGTGGCTTATTTCATCGCAGAGCTCAGCTTCATTGATGGTGCCGTCGGGATTGCTTACATACTGGAGCTCATCGGTCTGCACGAGGAGAGGAATGTAATATTCATCATCGTTGGAGGGTGTGAAGGTGAATGTAGCCTTGTCGTAGGAAGACTCAGTGAGTGCAATCTCAACCACGAGGTCGGAAGGAGTTGCGGAAGGTGTGGTCTTGTCGATGCGTGCCACTGCAGTGTTGCGCACACCCTGGCCGTTCACGCCGAACACATAGATGCGATATGTATGGTTGGGAGTGAAAGTCCAGTCGAGATCCTTGCGGCCCCATTTGGTCTGTTCGCCTGAGAGCACCCAATCAACATTGCCCCAGTTTGCACCGGCGCCATAGAATCCCTTCTCGAAACGGCTGTTCTCCATATTGATCAGGCGGGTAGCCATCTGGTTGTCGTCATAGCCGGTGCATTTTGATTCCTCGACACATGCTACATAATAGCGGATAGTGTTGTCGGTCGGAACAATGTGAATCTGGATATCGCTGTCAAGAACTGTGGGGCAATCGATTGCGAATGTACAGTCTGACTCATATTCATCAGAAAGGGTTGTGAATGTGGCGAACTCCTTCGGTGTTGTTGTGGGAGTGCCCTTCTCATCCATACCCCAGCCGACGAGGTGATACTTAGTGCCGGCCCAGAGACCCTTGATATCCTCGTGAGAGGGACCGATGTGGATGATGTCGAAGATATTCACGCCGGTAGCCACCTCATAAAGCACGTTCTGAATCATGTTGTCCATGATGAAGTCGAGGTCATATTTCACCCAGTCCATCTCGGAAACGTAGGTCCAGAAATATGAGTTCTCATCGTCAGACGGGATAACCTTCACGTCGGCACCATATCTTGAAACGTTGGTGATCTCGGCAGTGAAGTCAAGGTCAACCTTATCAACCATCTTGGTCTCGAATTTCTGCTTGCAGAACTCGGTAGTCACCTCTCCGTCGAGGGTGAGGCCGTAGCAATAGATATAATATTCGGTGTTATTGGTAAGGCTGGAGTAGGTCATGATGGTTGGCTCGCCGTTCATGGTGTATGCCTGCTTGTAGTGAGGGAGGAACTCTGCGAGCGTCATGTTGTTGTTATGAGCCATTGATTTCAGCCAATCGATGTCGCCGTCGATCCATCCCTGAAGGTTGCCGGCATCGATATATGAATCGATTGTGGAAGCCTTTGCCACGAGGAAGAGGTAGTTGCCATCATATCCGTTAGGCGTGATTGAAACGCTGGCGGAATAGGGAGTCAGCACGGAAGCCTCGATCAAGAAGGGCGCGTCCTGCTCGCTTTTGCTTGACTTCTGACGCACGGTAATGTCGATCGGACGTGCGCCATCGTAAGAAACGGATATGCTTCCTGTGCGAGTGAGCGGAGTGGCGTTCTCCTCAACAGAGAAGGAGATTGTTGTGCCCGACACAGTGAGGTTGGTGAGCCAGCTTTCGGAAGTGGTTGCAGTCACCTTGGAAGCATCAGCGCCTTCGGCCATATCGAAATCGATAGCCTGCGAACCGGCCGCCGAAGGCATCTCGACGAATGTCTTGGCAAGATGCAAGTAGTCGTCGGTTGCGGAATTGGCGGAATCATACTCAAAAGGAGCCTCGCCGTTGATGGGGGCGTAAGCGGAGTTGACGCATACGTAGTCGTCACCCACCTTCTCTGTGAGGTAAAGCACGAGGTAGCAGTTCTCCAGTTTCCATCCTGATCCGAGGTCGATGCTTTCAACAGTGAAGGCAGTCTCGCCTTTGCGGACACGGCCGAGGTCGATGCCTGTGAAGCCGCCGTCGGCATCGCGGCCTACTACAGTGCGCACCACATTGTTATGGGTATTGAAATCGCGGTCGCCTGTGATTTCGGGGTGAAGGTTGTCTTGCTTAGCCTTTATGCCATCCTCAACGATGAATGCACCGATTCGGTAGCGTCCGTCCTGGCCGGCCTTCATAGAGAGGGTGAGGTTGAGCTTGCGGTCGTCGAGAGAGGCGATTGAAGCCACGCCTGAAGGCACGAGGTCCTTGCGGTCGGCATCGATAAGGGCCTTGAGCTTATCGGTTGTCATCTGATATTTCTCGTAAGCTCCGACACCGTTTTTGCGGAAATTGACAGTGGCTGTAGGCCAGCCGTTAGCCACGTATGGTTTGGAGATTTCCTGAATAAGTGCATTTCCCATCGGATCGCCTGTGTAGGAATGCACGGCGGCAAGAGTGAATGAAGATGCGTAGGCGGGATCTTTCTCGAGTTCCTCGAGCGCCATAGTCATCAGCGGGCAGTTTCCGCAATATGTTCCTGTGTGGTCGAGTAGAAGCATTTTCTGACTGAAGTCGAGAGCGGAAGGATAGGGGTCCTCGGGGAGCTCCATATCAGATGAAGTTGCGTCAAACCTAAGCTCGGCAATGTCTTTCACCGGAATCTGGATCTCTTCTCCATTATTCAGGCGAATCACAAATTCCCGGGCCATTGCCGAAAGCATTATGAATGCCACGGCAACCAGAATTGTCACGGTCTTTTTCATGATGTGTGTTGAACTAAATTTAAATTAAGGCTCTGTTGGTTAATGGGAAAGGCGGTGGAGCCTGTTGACCGCGATTCCATTTTGAATAAGATGATTGTTTTTTAAGGTTGTGATTTTAAGGAGAGGGGGAGTTTGATTGGTTTCGGGGAGAGGCATAAACGCAACAATCCCGTGCAGATATGGGGGCATATCTGCACGGGATTGTTGTATGTTGCTGATAATTAAGGAATTATCTATTCGGGGGGGGGTAAATCGGTTACACGGATTTGCCTTGAAGGCATTCCGCGTTTCACGTGTCGTTATGTTGGTTCCGAAAAGCATTAATCCTAAATTAAAAAAGCGTCTTAATATGTAAGTGCGCAAAGGTAATCCATAAATTGATTAAAGTCAAATTATTTTCAGTGATTATAATTCCCCTATTGTTAAAATTTATTAAAACTTTCCGGTTAATGTATATTAAGTTGAAAAAAGATGCATAAACGCTCAAATCACTCTGTGTGAAGTCATTATGATGCACCAAAAATGAGAGAGATTTGCATTTGGATGATATAAATATTATATTTGTAAGCGAGTTAGGAAAGAGGGGAGGCCGAACAGGCAAATGTGATTGAAGCAACAACAGGAGAAAAATGAAAGAGCAGAAATATCCGGTAAGCACATCAGATTTTGAAAGGATAAGGAGAGAGGGCTATTTGTATGTTGATAAAACGGCCTACATTCATACGCTTGTCAAATATGGTGTGTTCTATTTCCTTGGTCGTCCGCGGCGTTTTGGCAAAAGCTTGTTACTCTCCACTCTTGAGGCTTATTTCCTTGGTAAAAGGGATTTATTCAAGGGATTGGCCATTGACAAGCTTGAACCGGAGGAGTGGACTGCATACCCCGTTCTTCATCTCGACATGAGCCGGGAGGCATTTATAGATAAGTCAAGCCTTCAAAATTTGCTGGAAGGGCATCTGATTTATTGGGAAAAAGAGTTGGGGATCATCGATATTCAGGCCACGGCCGCCCAACGTTTTGTGAACGTGATAAGGGAAACAGCCAACAGGAGCGGCAAGAAGGTGGTGATTTTAATAGATGAATATGACAGCCCACTTTCTGCTTCGATTGATAATCCGGAGCTATTGCGCCTCTATAGGGAACAATTGCATGGGTTCTATACGGTATTGAAGTCGTTGGAAACGCATATCCAATTCTGCATGCTTACCGGGGTCACCAAATTCGGGAAGGTGTCGGTATTCAGTGGCTTAAATAATCTGAAGGATATTTCACTCAGCGACCGTTATGCAGGGATATGCGGAATAACGGAGGAGGAATTGCGCTCCTATTTCTCGCGTGGAATAAAAGGGATGGCGAATAAATATGGCTGGAGTGAGGAGGAAACATTGGAGAAGCTGAAATATAATTACGACGGGTATCACTTCTCCGAGGGGATGACCGATATTTATAATCCCTATAGCCTTCTGAATGCTATGGCTGATAAAAAGATCGGTTCTTTCTGGTGTGCGTCCGGGTTGCCTACGTTGCTCTCCAAATCGCTTATGGAGAAGGACTACGACGTGGAGAGGCTCAATGGATCAGCGGTATCGGTTTCGATGCTTGAAAACATTTCGGTATATTCCACGGAACCGGAGGCATTGTTCTATCAGACAGGTTATCTGACAATAAAGGATTATGATCCGGAGACTGAATTATTCACCCTCGGTTATCCTAACCGGGAGGTTGAGCGGGGCATCCTTAACGATATCTTGCGTATCTATAGCTCGGGCGATGGGGATGTGAGCGGGATGGTCACGCTTATGCGTGAGAGTCTGCGCAAGGGTAGGCCGGAAGAGTTTGTCAGGCTTCTCAAATCCTTCCTGTCGGGTATCCCTTCTAAATTGCGTTCCAAGGTTTCGAAATATGAAAATTATTACCACACCATTTTTTATTGCATAACCTCCCTGATAGGATTGGACGTGAATGCTGAGTATAACACGTCGGAAGGATTTATTGATATCCTTGTTAAAACTCCGGATTATATTTATGTAATAGAGCTTAAGGTTAATGGCACAGCCGAGGATGCCATCAGGCAAATAGAACTTAAGAACTATGCAGATCCTTTCTATACCGGTTCCGGGAAAAACATCTATAAGATAGGGATTGGCTTTTCAAAGAGCACACATAATATAGAGACATATAAGATTTGCAAGGATTAAACCGAAACAAGAAGTATTTCCCTTATATTGCTACTGCCATAGCGTGTTAATAAAAAGAAAGGTGCCTCAATTCATTTGAGGCACCGGATTTGATACTAATGACCGTTTAAATAAGATATTTGTAAGTTATAAGTGAAATGTATATTTATGCTATGAATAGTTGTTCTTTATACTTTTTGCTTTTTATTTTATCAGGTCTCTTTCCGCCTTGATTTCGCGGGCTAATCACCAGTCGGGAGTGACCTTGAATTTCTGAGTGTAGGTTCCGAGTTCAGCTCCTGCGGGGAGATCCTCGACTGTCGGAACGACTGTGAACATATACTGTACGTTATCGGGAAGGAGAGTGTTGTCGCTCTGGAGAAGGTTGAAGAACATACCCAAAGTGTGAGTTCCCGAAGTGAGCTTGCGAGTGTCGAAACGACCGTTGAAGGGAGCGAAGATTGCGCGGCTTGAAACGCGTGAATCGATAGCGTATTCAACCTCGGAGATGGCCTTTGTGGAACCGCTGGCAGAGGTGATGGTGATAGACTCAACTTCGAGCGAATAGTCTTGTGTAGTGTAGATTACGCCATTCACAACAGCCACGTTGTCGAATGTTACGGTAACTGTGCAGTCGGTTGCGATAGCCTTTTCAGCGTCGTCGCTGCAGGAGGTGAAAACTGAGAGTGAGAGGAGGGTTGCGAGGATTAAAAATAACTTCTTCATAGCTTCGATATTTTAAATGTTTTTGTTTGCGATTTTGACTCATAAACACTGAAAACGAAAAATTAGTTTTGGAAAAAATAAGGAAATTTTCACGAAATTTAAGATTTAACAAAACTGAAAAATTAAAACGAGTTTTTGGATAAAATCGTTGCACTTCCGAAAAAGTTCTGAAAAAATGAAAAATTTTTTAAGGGTAATTTTTTAGATAAAAATTATGGGTACTCCTTAAGCCCGGGTGTATTTATATGCAATAAAAATTTGTATGCAATAAAAAAATTGATATTATCGGCAGAGTTGCCAGAAAGCCACGGCAGAGGCGGCGGCCACGTTAAGAGAATCGACGTTATGAGCCATGGGTATCTTCACGGTGAAATCGCAATCGGCAATGACGCGCGCAGGGAGGCCGTCGCCCTCAGTGCCGAGCAGAATGGCAAGGCGCGGTTCGAGAGGAAGCGCCGGGTCGTCGAGTGAGATGGAATCATCAGTGAGAGCCATGGCAATAGATTTGAACCCCTGTTCGCGCAGTTCCTTCACAGGATCGGTGCTCCACGTCCATGGCACTTGAAAGACAGTGCCCATCGATACGCGTACGGAGCGGCGGTTGAGTGGGTCGCAGGAATCGGCGGAGACCACCACGGCATCCACGCCTAACGCCGCGGCGGAGCGGAAGATAGCTCCGATATTTGTTGTATCGGTTACTCCATATATTACGCCAATCCTGCGGGCTCCGTGGCACAGGCTTCCGAGAGAGGGGAGTTCCTTGCGGCGCATTGCGCACAGCACGCCACGCGTGAGCTTATAACCGGTGATGAGGGCGAGCAATTCGCGGGAGGCGGTATAGACCGGCATCTCCGGGCATCGAGATATAATGTCGCGGGCGTCTCCCTCGATATGTTTGCGTTCACACATCAGGGCTATAGGTTCGTATCCGGCATCGAGGGCGATTCGGATCACCTTCGGGCTCTCGGCAATGAAGGTGGGTTCGCCGGTCTCAAAGCCAAGACGCAACTGAGTTTCGGTGAGCGATGTGAAGGGGATTGCGCCCGGATGGGAGAGGGAATCTATCTCTATGATTTGTGACATAATGCAAAGTTACAAATTTTTCGCCGAAATGCTCTTTTATGATAGCTTTTTTGAAATCCTGCCGTTTACCCCTGAATCAGCTTCCCGTTTTTGACAGTGAGGGTGTGAGCACCGGCAAGGTTCTCATGGAGCAAAGAGGCGTCGATTTCGTGGACGCGGAGGGCGGCCGAAGTGGGGTAACGGTTAAAGAAGGGGTTATCGTGAAGGAAAAGCTCGACGCGTGCAATCTCCGGTGCGGAAGAGACCTGCCGGTAATAGTCGATAATTTTCGGCACCACGCGCGGGAGGACTTTGACCCCTTTTTTGCCGTTTAAGAATAAGATGGAAGCAATCACGTGCCATTGACGTTTCCCCTCCACGGTGCGTGTGCGTTCTTCCGGTGTGGACCTGCGGCTGATGGTTATGTTGCGGCCGTAGGTACGGTTAATGCTGCGCATCATGGCCTTGAAAAGCTCACCGTGAGGTGCGGTGTCGTTCAATTCGTTATACATAATGAAATAATGGATCATCTCGTGGATAATCACATCTTCAAGGTCGCGCTCCGGGATGTCATGTCGCAGGCTGACACGCAGTTCGAAATCGTGATGCTGGCGACGGCCGTCGGGGAGGGTGCGCACCTTTGCCACGCACATTCCAAGGAATGTGACGGCATCCGACATCCTTACCGGAAGTTTGGGGAGTTTGCCCCCGAACATCAGCCGGTTGAATTCATCGAATTTCTGTTCTACGTATCTGATAGTGGCTTTCATATTATATAGCTTCTCTTTATTCCAAGTTGCTTGTCATTCTTCCAGGGCATATCTTTCATGCGGCCTCCTTGTTTTTCATGCGGCCTCCTTTGCAAGTCCTCGGTGGGGAGGCCTAAAACAATGAACCCATAACAATGCCCGGGCGTTGTAATTTATGAAGGCAACCCCATTGCCGGGGCGAAGTTTTGCGTATAAGCATAACGGCAAATTAAAACATAAATTATTAAGATATGATCAGATTAAATGTATCAATGATTGCCGAGACAAGCGAAAATGCGGAGAAGCTTGTGGAGGCTGCAACTGAATTGGTTGCTTTTTCGCTGCGTGACAAAGGATGCATAAGCTACGACCTTTACCAGTCGAAAACGAATGATGACCGCTATATGATTATCGAAACCTGGGAGAGCCGTGAGGACCTGAAGGCTCATTCGGAGACAGAGCATTTCAAGCGTCTCGTTCCTGAACTCGAGAAATATTCTAACCTCACGATGGAAGAGTTCGAGTTTTAACGCACCTCGTTAATTGAGAAAAATCAAAGGAAAGGCGTGAATCAGGGTAAAATGGTTCATGCCTTTTATTATGGACTCATTTTATATTTAGTAAGTTCGGTTAATTTAATTATCTTTACGGATAAAAAAGGATATGAGAATAGTGATCCAGAGAGTGTCGGAGGCGCGGGTAAGCGTTGGGGGTGACATAAAGGGGGAGATTGGAAAGGGCTTGCTTGTTTTGGTCGGCGTGGAGACCGGCGACACGGAAGCGGATGCCGAGTGGCTTGCACAGAAAACAGCCGGGCTGCGCATTTTCAATGACCCGGAGGGGGTGATGAATCTCTCTGTGGAGCAGGTGGGCGGCGACGTGCTTGCAGTGAGCCAGTTCACGCTTACTGCTTCAACTCGCAAAGGGAACCGCCCGAGTTACATACGGGCGGCCGGACACGATTTAGCTGTGCCCCTATATGAATCCTATTGCCGGAAAGTGGAGGAGAAATTAGGAGGGGAAGTGAAACGTGGAGTATTCGGAGCCGATATGAAAGTGTCGCTTATTAATGACGGGCCGGTCACCATAATCATCGATTCACGATTAAGAGAGTAAGGTAAACATATACCTCTGATTGTTTGTTAGAGCGTTATAAAGTATATTATAACATCAAAATAAAGGTATGAAAAAGGTGATTTTTATGGCAGTGCTGGCTCTGATATTGGCCTCCTGCTCCAAAGATGAAGGGAAAGTGACCATCAGGCTCCCGAAGGATTTCAAGGAGAAAACATTGGTGGTTAATCATCTTACAATCGATAATATCTTCACTGCCAAACAACAGGAAGACCTTAAGATGGTGTATGACACGCTTGAGGTAAAGGATGGTGTGGCAGTGTTGAAACTGGATCCGGCGGGCCCGGCTCAATACACCATCGAACCTCCGGTGATGACTACAATGCAGCCGCAGTTTTACGCATCCCCGGGCGATAAGCTTGAAGTGACCATAAGCAAATTCGAACCATTAGACTATAAGGTGACAGGGTCGGAGCTGATGGACGACCTTACTGAACTTGCCTCTGTTACCACTCCTATCCAGCAGGAATATATGGTCTTTGTAAGCAGCCGTGACAGTGTGCCTGAGGCGGAGGCGAAAGCGATTATGGACCGTTACGACGCGGCCGTGAAGAAATTCGTGGCAGATCATCCGAAAAGTCCGGCGGTGCCTTTTGCTATTCTCGACCTGAGCGGCGATGATTTCAAGAAGGTATATGACAACATGACGCCCGAAGCAAAGAGTTCAATACTTATGCCTTACGCTGAGCTATACAACAAGCAGGTGGAGGAGATGCAGAGCGCCAGAAATGAGGAAGAAGCTCGCAAGGCAGAGGTGGCATCCGGAACCATCACGGCTCCCAACTTCACTCTTCCTGATCTGGCCGGAAAGAAGGTGAGCTTGTCAGACTTCCGAGGGAAATGGGTCGTGCTCGATTTCTGGGGAAGCTGGTGCGGATGGTGCGTCAAAGGCTTTCCGGCCTTGAGGGAGGCTTACGAGAAGTATGGCGACAAGATAGTGGTCATAGGAATTGACTGCAACGAATCGGAAGCTGACTGGCGCGCCGGTGTCAAACAGCATCAGATACCCTGGCTGAACCTTTACAACGGACACGACAAGAAGCTCTACACAGATTATAACATAGAAGGATTCCCCACGAAAGCGATCATCAATCCGGAAGGGAAGCTCGTTGACCTGACCACCGGCGAGGATCCAACCTTCTATGACCGGCTCGCAAAATTTGTAGAATGATTGTAACATGTAGGGACGTATCACGGTACGTCCCTTATTTTCTTTGTTTTATTTTTACATGATGGGAGAAATCAGGAAAGTTGATCCGGCAAGGGATGCAAGGGAGATAGCGGAGATTTACCGATGGTATGTGGAGAACACCACTGCCACTTTTGAGCTTGTCCCATTGTCGGAAGAGGAGATGTTGCTAAGAATTGAGGATATTGCTTCCGGCTTCCCATATTATGTATGGGAGGAGGGAGGCAATATCCTCGGCTATTGCTATGCCCACAGATGGAAAAGCTTCCCGGCTTACGACATCACATTGGAAACCACCATCTACCTGAGGCCCGAAGCAAAAGGGCGGGGCATTGGCCGCTTGCTGATGGAGCGATTGATTGCTGAATGCCGCGCGGCGGGTTACATCTCATTGATAGCCTGCATCACGGCGGAGAATACTGAATCGTGCCGATTCCACGAATCGCTCGGCTTCCTGCATGTCTCCCGCTTCCGCAATGTTGGCAAGAAATTCGGACGGCTATTAGATGTAGCGGATTATCAGAAGGTTATCTTACAATCGCTTTGACAGATTGTGCGCCGCGTCTCACGATATAGATTCCGGGCGCCACGCGGTTACTCATCATCCGTTTGCCCTCTATATTGTAAATCCGGGCATCGGACGGAGCGATTATTTCTCCATTTTCTACCCTTATTTCAAGTGGGTTCGCGGAGTTTATGTCGTTTACCGATGAGACGTGAGCCACATAGAATGCCGGGGTGACAGTTTGAGTTTGGCGGTTGCCCTGACTGTCGGTCATTGTCAGCTTTACACCATACCATCCTGTTGCGCTCTCCGTAGCCACCTGTGATAATGAAGCCTCATAATATTCCCCGTAGCCGGGCATATAGCGTTTCTCGGCAATGTGCTCATAATCCAAAGTCTGGAAATCTTCAGATCCGTATGGAGCATATTCCACAGTCAGCTCCTTGGGGGCGACACATTCAAATATGCTTGGATAATCTTCATTCGTACTCCATTCACCTCCCATGAATATCAATTTGCCATCTGAAGGATTATCAAAACGTTCTGTAACGTGGCCATCCTTGTCGCGGAATTGCAGTGCAGTGAGAGTGGGCCATGTAAAGTCGTCGCTCTCTCCAAATTGCATCAGGCAATGAGTATTGCTCTGCAGGCCATCTACAGTGAGGTTACCGCTTTCAATTTCATATTCCCACATCCCTTTTTCGTATGCTACTCCCGGTTGCCAATCCTCGGTATAGAAGAAATCTCGCTGGTTGAAATAATCTCTCCATACCTCTTCGCCATTCAGGCGTATGGAGAATTTCTGGTTGAGATAGTCGAGGGTTCTCAATTCCCCGCAACGCCCGATATACCCGAATCCGAAGTTAACGGCCGGACGCGAGAAGAGCACGAACGGAGTTGTCGAACCAAACACGGGGTTTTCATTCTCGGCCAAAGCGATGAAGGGATTTTGGCCGGGTCGCTTCTTATTGTCCGAAGCGAAATTGTAATTAGTATAGAAACTGTCGAAGGAATTATTTTGCCGGAAAGTCTGGAATTGAAATCCTCCCGACTCGGTGAACTCTAAAGCCGGAGGAGTTATGCCAAATTGCCTGCCCATGGAGGGGTCAATTTCAGTGAATATCTCTAATCCCGGTTTTAGGGTAAGGGGACAATATACATCTTTATCGGGACCACAATAATATACTTGGTCATATAATTTTTCCGAGGGAGTATCCGTGACCGCTTCGACCCATAGGAATTGTTTTGTGCCTATGAATCCGTAATAATCGTAATAGCCTCTCTTAATAGGTTCTTTCCCTCCTGTTATCGCCGTCCAGTCGGCAGGTTGATTCAAGGTGTAGTGTTTAAAGTTATCCTTATCATTGATTATCTTCTGGGTGGAAGTGCCTATGGCAGGCATATTGATATAATACTGAGCGCCATTCTCAACTACGGTGATTACTTGGCTCATAAAGAATTTAGAGGCATCGTTTATCCAGATCATCTGTTTCTCCCATGCAGAGGAATAGTCTGTAGCGTCTTCCTTCCGAATATTATAGAAAAGAGTGGCCAGCGGTGAAAAGTTAGGGGTATGGAATATGTGTATTGCCATTTCTATATCTCTTCGCCCTATGGGGGTGCCTGTCATGGGACTCTCTCCATCAGGCATCACCGCATCCCATTCTATATGGTTGACGAACGCATCAGCCGCATTTACTTCAATTTCGGTGTCTCCCTCAATTTTCACTCCCTCCTTGGCAACAAACAAGTATCCTTCCGGTGACTCAAAAGAGAAGAAGAAGTCATATTCACCCGCCGGCATTTCCCATGGCATCACCACAAAATCATCAAAAGCCAAGTAGGAATATGGCGTGCTTCCATCTGAGGAGACCGCTTCCTGCCCGGGAGTGGGTTTGATTCCTTTGGCTTGATCATAGATAAAGACCGGAGTGACGGTGAAGAGCTGTTCATCTGAGCGTGTGCGTGATGATTCGCCGCTCGTTCCCTCGGGTTCACCCCTTAAATACTCCTTGTTGCCATCCTGGTCCATCTTAATTATGAAATGGGAGGCATTTGCCGTTGCGCACAACCCGATGACGGTTAGCGTGGTCAGTAATAGTTTTTTCATTATGCAAATAGGTTTGGTTTCCGGCAAAATTATACATAATGCAGGTTGTTGAAGCTAAAAATGTCATAGACAAAACTTGGACAAATCCACTTTTGGCACTGATTTTTAAAGGATAAACCTCACTTTTTTGTAATTTTGTCTCGGATGCTGTCTAATTCATTTTCCTATATGAGAAAACTTCTTTACTTCATTCCCTTATTCATATTAGCGGTTGCCTGCAAGGGCCCGAGGCCCATTGACCAGGTGTTCCCCTGGCCAGCATCGGGAGTGCCGGAGGCCGATACGCTTACCCTCGCCTTAACGAGATCCATTGCGAGGGGAACAGCACCGGCCGACAGCCTGCGTCATAAAAGCTATTTCAACCGTTTCGCTGAGGTGGTGAAGCGACATCCCGAAAATGAGCTGGTCAGGCTGCGCTATAATTACTTCAGGTTATGCCGTTCGGAAGCGGAGGGAAACCTTCCGGAATGGAATGCCCTATATGATAGCGTAATCTCTAAGCTCGACACCACAAGATATAAATATGACTACTATAAACTGAGGTCGCTCAAAGTTCACCAGGAGATAGATCAGTTCAAGGGGTATCTCATGGCAAGCCGTAATTTCGAATATGCCCGTTCCGTAGGCGACAACTTCGAGATGTGCCGGTCGGCTATAGTTCTCGGAAATATGCTCACCTCGATTGGGGACCGGAAGAGTGCAGAGCGGTATTATCAGCTTGCCATAGATGTTGCCCGTCAGTATGGGTTCGACGATGTCTATTATTCCGCCACCCTGAACATCACCCAGTTTTATGATTCAACGCGAAGTGTATCGACTCTCAATGAGCTGCTTTCAATGCCGTTAGTTAAGCGTTCACCCGATAGGAGAGCGTTCCTTCTGTTTGCTCTCTTTGACCGGACCAAGAGGATGGCCTACGTTGACAGTTCCATCTCACTCCAGGATTCCATACGTCCCGATAGAAGATTGCTCCCTCTCCTCTACCGTCATAAGGGAGATGAGTTCGTGGAAATGGGGAAAGTGGATTCAGCCGGAAAATATTTCAAGCTTGCCGAGGCAAGCTTAGGAGGCGGCTACAATCGGCCCGACACTTTCTTCATCAAATTCAGGCGTGCGGAGGCATACGAGCATGATGAAAAGCTTGATTCGGCATTCCGCCTTATGTCGAAGGCCTTCATTAGCCTTTACCGTTATTATGGACAATTGAATGTAGGGGAGGTGTATGGAAAGGAGCTGAAATCGCGCATAGACCTTATGGAGCGTAATATGGAGGTGGAGCGTACGCGCACATGGGCCGTGGTGTCGCTCGTGGTGTTTGGCGTGATAGCCATAGCGCTGGTGTTCGTGCTCTATTACCGGCAAAGGGCCATGGAGAAGAAACATAAGACAAGCCTTTATGAAGAGAAGCTGCGCCATTCCCGGGAGGCGATGGCGTTGCGCCGCATGATGACCGACGAGAAAGATTCCCTGATAGCCAACATCGCGGAGGTGATAGATAAAGAGAAAACATCGGGACTCACCGACAATCCTCTTCTGGCGGGGCTTACAAAGCTATTGCAATCATACAAAGGGCTGGAAGAGGACCGCAACTCAGCGGTGAAAGTAAAGGAAGAGCTGGAACCCTCAGTGGCTGTGGCTCTCAAGCGCGACTTCCCCACGCTCACGCGCGGGCAGGTAAAGATGGCCTCGATGATCATAATCGGAGCCGACAACCGCCAGATAGCACGGGCGCTCAACATCAGCCTTGAATCCGTGTGGAAAGGGCGCTACCGCCTCCGTTCCCGCCTTGGATGCGATAACACAACAAACCTTGAAGACTTCCTGCGCGCTTATGCCGACAAGAACATCAACCTTCTGCCGGAGGAGTGAAGAAGAGGATATTGATGGTTTCCATAAACTTAAAAACCGCTATTATTCTTTTGTAGGTTTTAGTAAATTATCTAAATTTGCGGTGGATAACTTTGCCGATGGCATCGCGAACCGGTCTTTGACCGACTTTCGCTAAGTTTCCACTCGCGATTTAAAGAATAAAACTGCAAAATGAGTATGGAAAAGTCTTTTAAGCAAAGCGTAATAGAGGGACTTAAATGTTATGTATATGCACTTATTGACCCTCGCGACAATCGCATTTTCTATGTGGGAAAAGGTACAGGAAACCGGGTTTATCAGCATGCCCAGGCCGCACTTGTAGATGACTCACAAAATCTAAAGTTATCCACGATAAGAGAAATCAAGGGTTTGGGATTAGATGTAAAATATTACATTATCCGCCATAATTTGACCGAACAAGAGGCATATCTTGTTGAATCTTCGATAATAGACCTACTGACTTATCCGGCTTTCAATAAGGAGAATATACTTACCAATATTGTTAGCGGTCACCATCAGTGGAACGAGGGTATTAAAACGGATGAAGAAATCAATATCCTATATGACTGTCCAAAGATTGAGCCTAATCCCGGGGATAGACTTCTTTTAGTCAGCCAGAATAAAAGTTATAAGCAATCAAAGGCAACCGGGGTATATCGCCGAGCCAGCGATTACGAGAGTGCCCGCAAATACTGGAAGATGGCAGCATGGAAAGCAGAAAAGATCGATTATATATTAGGCGTCTTTAAAGGGATAGTCCGCATAGTCATTAAAGTTAATTCCCATAATTTCACTTCGATTGGCGAACATGGTGAGACCTACAATCCTCCAAGATGTGTATTTCAAGGAGATATAATAGAAGACTCTCCCTATTTAAATACAGACGTTTCTGACTACCCTTTCGGAAGCGGAGGCGCGATAACTTATATTCCCAGGAATAATTTTTAGTACACTCTTTAATGTAGTGTATTGGAATATAGCGTAGTGGTATGGATGATATGATGATACTATGATATGATGATGCGATGATAGGGATGATAAGGATGCTGCGATGATAAGGATGATATGATGATATAAAGCATAGCCATATAATCCAACAGGTCAGACCATTCTAATCTGACAATGATGGTGGAAACTATTCAGCGAATAACCTTGTGGTTGAAGCATGATTTTGTCGATTATGTAAAAAAGGAAATAATAATGTCAAGCGAGTGTGTGACGACGTAATCCGGACCAATAATGAACAGCTACCGACAATGTTTGCCGACAGACAGGAACTCGAGAGTTTCCGCAAATCAGCCGAGCAAAAGTTTCTCTCAGCCGACACCTTCATTGACTATAAGAAATCTCTTGAAACGCGTCTGAAATCAATTGAAGAGAAGCTCGGTAAGGGTTTCTGTTTCTTGGCAATCAACTTCTACGAGCAGAAACGAGACCAAGGCTATAGGAGTATTCTGAATATTCTCAAAAATCTTAAGGATATTGAGTTTGAGGGTTTCCTGCCATTTTTAGCCGTTCTTTTAGTAGCCATGTTTGCAGTCTACTTGATAAGTAGCATAACGGGTTGAAGGTAACAGTCTACATCCCGATCCAACCTCTCCATCTGCAGGTGGTACGCCATTATCCAGCCATGAAATCCCAATCCCGCACTGAAAACAGCCAACGTCCCCTTAGTCAGCACTCTGCACCCGAACTTTCCTACTGATTTATAGCTCATATCTCAGAAAAATTCACTAATTTTGCATCAGAAGAAGTGGCACAAGAACGAACTAGCCACAATACTAACTGGTATATGTTTTTAGAAAAGATAATAATTGACTCCTTTGCTTGTTTTAAGCAATTTACTGCATCATTTACATATGGTACAAATGTTATCATTGGAAGAAATGGTGCAGGTAAGACTTCGCTAATAAGAAGTCTAGTATATTTGATGAATTTTATGTTTACAAACGACAGATCTATGGGTGATACATTTTTATCTGCTGGTAATCCAGACTTAAAGATGTCATCAATAAAACCTAGCGAATTCTATCGTTTTATTGAGAATGGTGAAGCTGTTCCTGATTCAAACCTTCATGGAGAAATGACCTTTGAAGGAGAGAAGATTCTATGGGATATGTATAAGAAATCTGTCCCAGGGGCATCCCTATACCCATCAAAGTACGTTGAGGCATATAGACAAATAATGAATATTTCTAAACAAACAGGTCAATTACCATTATTAGCATATTTCTCTGATTCGTTTCCCCATAAACACACTAATATTTCTGCTTTTGCGAAAGGCGAAATAAATAACACTGAAGGTATTTTAAAGAACTTCGGCTATTACCAGTGGGACAATGAGTCATCATGTACCCTAATATGGCAAATGAGATTGCTTAATGTAATGGCCAAAAGCCTTTCTTTGAATGATCCGAATTCTATTGCGACCAAAGAAGTAGAATTTATTTCAGCAACGTTGAAAGAGTTCTCACATATCATAAACAATGAGGCTGATGACAGTTTCGAAATTACAAAAATATTTTTTACATTCAAAGATGGAGAAAAACCAGAGTTATGGCTTAAGCTAAAATCTGCTCAAGAACTTCCTTTTGAAAAACTCCCGGCTGGATATCATCGGCTTTATAGCATCGTTTTAGACTTAGCATATAGATCCTATCTAATAAATAAGAATAATCCCAAAGATGCAAAAGGGCTGGTTTTGATTGATGAGATTGATCTTCATTTACATCCATCACTCTCACTTGAGGTGGTAGAGCGATTCAGAAAGACGTTTCCAAAGATACAGTTTATAATGACTACACATTCTCCTCTAGTAGTAACAAGTCTTAGAATCGAAAATGGGAAGAATCAGGTTTTGAGACTAGTTGCAGGGGAAGAACATCCTCATATCCTCCCTGATTTGTATGGTATTGATTATAATGCAGGATTATATGACGCTCTCGGCGTTAATCCAACCAATGAAGATCTCTTATATCTTAAGAATGCACTGAGACGTGCTTATAAGCGTAATGACACCGAACTGATTGAAGCAAAGAAAAAAGAAATACTTCGCTTTGTTTCAGAAGAACGATTAAATAATATCATTGCAGAATTCACCAATACCAAACAAGACTGATAATAACACATGCAATGGATAAATAAGCGAGATAAAAAGAATCGCAAATATGCTCATCGTCTTGTTAATCATTTTTTGAATGATGCATGGGATAAGGAGAATAACTGTTATGTTAACTGCGATTTTGACACGTTCAAGAGGCTAGGGCGCTTCAAGTCTTTATTGTATAGAGAGCAACAAGGGTATTGTTGCTACTGTATGAGGAAGTTGGATTTAAAAGATAGAGGGAAGTCAACCATTGAGCATGTAATGCCACATAAGGTTGAAAAAAAGGATGTTGCTTATTATTATGCCCATACTCCTCACTTAAGGAAGAATGTTAGAGTCCTTTTGATAAACAAAGACACACCACGCTTAAGTAATTTGCGACCTTATCCTCATTTTTGTGCATATGAGAATTTGGTTCTCTCTTGTAGTGGAGCGATATACCGAACGGGTAATCCAGAAATAGAGATAGCCTCTCAACTTCATGAATGTTGTAATAATCCTCGGGGATCAGAACGAGTAATACCAATGTTCTTTATTAGAGGAGTGGCATTTGAGTATAATGAAGATGGAACGATGGATTTCCCGACTGAATATGAAGAAAGCATTAAGTATCTAAGATTGGAGACTACAAATAATCTTTGCTTAATTCGCAAATGTTGGGCTGCCATTGTTAAATATTACAACATTTCAGATGTCAAACGTGCTATTACAGATTATTCTTTGAGGAACGATATTCTTATGGATACCACGTTGGAATTTCACGAAGCTAAACGTATGAAGAATGACTTGTACTGGCAACTCTTGTATGAATATCGTTGGTTTGATGGCTATTTTAGGAGGAAAAAGCAAGGTAGCTGACACTTTTTATTAACATACAACAGTTGAAAGTGAATACGAAGTTAGACACCGATTTATCCGACAGGGAGATTGTCGAAGGGGTTCTGCGGCATGATCCGGCGGTAATCGAATATTTCTTTATTATGAAATGTTCGAAACTGTTTGTATATCTTATCAACTCGGTCTTCGGTGGGAGAGTCGATAAAGAAGAATTAATAAATGAATTATTCTTATATTTGGCTGATTCTGATTGGAAAAAGCTTCGAGAATTTAACTTTCAAAGCTCCCTATTGACTTGGATAACCGTTGTGGCGACAAGATTTTTCTTAAAGAAACGTGACAAACTGATAGAAAATGAATCGTCGGAGACTCTATTAAAAGAGGACATCGAATTCACCCAGAGTTTGATTTCGGTTGATACTATAACTGTAAGAATGGCTATTGACATTATGACCAACGAAAGATATAAACAAGTAATACAGTTGTTGGATTTGCAAGATCTTTCTCACGAAGATGTTGCAAAGAAGTTGAATGTGACGGTAGCGAATCTGTATAATATTCATCGTAGAGCTTTAGCGCAGTTACGGTGTATTTTAATGAAATGAATAAGTAATGGGGCATGAAAGATTATATTAGTGAAAATATTATTGCAAGTCTTATTGATGATAAGCTTTCGCAATTGGAACGATTGGCTTGTAGTGAACTTATCGATGATTCATTTAATAATGAAGTTTTTGAAATATCAAAGGAGGCTAAGAATATGAGACATCATATAGAAAAATTTAGTCCCTTGAGGTTTCCAGAATGTGAACGATATCTGAACGAGATTAAGAGGCATGAATTGCCGAATAATCTTGAAGAAATTAAATCTAAGAATATATTCTGAATGCAAAAACTACTTACTTCAAATATTATTCCGTCAAATCATCCGATAAAGGATTTGCCTGAGAAATTGAAAATTCGCTATCTTCAAGGTCTCGGCGAGGCACTCTGCTTAATAGAGTCCAATAGTGACAATACGCAAAAGGCAAAGTTCTGTTATGACGTTCTTTGCGAATCCTTCTTAGGGAAAACATTAGAAGGTGGATGGGTAGTAACCAAAGATCTGCGTCATATTAAGAACGCACAAAAACTTTGCCGGTCAGGACTAAGATTCTTTAGAATGTCTGACTGCTTCTGGTGGGACGTGTATCGTATCGCGTACCAGTCCGGACTTCCCATAATAGATTCAAACTATGATAAATCTCTCAAGAAGACAGTAGGAATATTTACAAAGAGATTCAAGGATTCTGCGAATGATCTTTTCTTCCAAGGAGGAAATGGAGTAGGACTTCCGCAGACACTTGTTACTCAATATAAAGACGAATTCATATATCGCCAGCATCCTATAAAAAGGATTTTGATTGTAGGTACAATGAGTGCAGGTAAATCGACTCTTGTGAATGCTTTGACCGGTCAAAAAGTTGCTAAGGTAAAAACAACAGTATGTACCACTTCCATATCATATCTCTACAATAATCCTTTTATTGATTCGGTGATATATTCAGATGGATCTGCGTATATTCATAATAGTGGCATAGAAAACTCTTTTGATGACATACCTAATAAATCAGTTAGGTTCAAAGGGAGTATCGAGAAACGCCCTCTCTTGATTATTGATACTCCGGGAGTTGACTATGCTTATGACGAATCTCATCGTAAGATAACCTATGATACAATTAAACGAGGAGATTATGATTTGCTTTTGTGTGTGAATAACGGACCATATATCGAGCGAAATGGTGAAAATGAGTTGATAGACTTTGTCCTGAAGCAAAAAAAAAAAATCGTATTTATTTTTAACCAGCTTGATAGATTTGACCCAGCCGATGACTCTATAGAAGAAAGCTTGAAGCAATTCAAGACTCTTCTTAAGAGTAAGAAGTGTGAGGCAAAAATAGTACCCTTCTCAGGAAAAGCTGCCTATCTGCTTAAAAAAGAACTTGATGGAAATCTTTCAAGGTTTGATTCAATTGAACTTTCAGCCTTAAAGGAAAAGATGTCGTCGTTGTTTTATGACTTAGGTATGTATGGAACTGGCATATGCTCCAGAGAGGGAGACTACATTGCCCGTTGCGGATTAACTAACTTAGAAACCATCATTGTAAACCAATGAAAAAAATACAGATAAAATACAATCCCTATCATATTCAGACGGAGATTCTGATAGATGGTAAAGCTCCGAAGCCCAACAGTAAGTTGAACTTTGGAAAGCTAAGAATACAAGAATGGTCGACACGTCTTCCTAAAATTCTTGTTGATGAATGTAGTGATCGAAATTACGAGATTCTTTTCGATGGAACTCAAACGGATTTTGATGATTTGAAATGTGCACTTAATCAATCAGATAAGATTTCGTGCTCATTGCGTCATTCATCACGTCCCAGTGCCAGTGAAGTAGAGGAAGAAGTAGATAAAATATTTAAGGATATTCAAGCAGGTCCAGTACCTCAACTTCGTGACAAATCTATACTGGAAGCTTTCAAGAAGGCAAAAAATCAGGAGTTTGAAATCAATGTTGTTGCAACGATGAGTTCTGGCAAGTCAACACTTATCAATGCACTAATTGATAAAAAGCTTATGCCAGTAGCCAACTTGGCAACTACTGCTTCTATTGTTCGCATAATAGATACAGATCAAGAAAATTTCTCTGCCATAGCATATGATTCTAAAGGTCAGAAATTAAAAGAAGATCCCAATATAATTTATCGTACTATGAAAGAATGGAATAGCGATCCATCAATATCGGCGATAGATATATATGGGAAAATACCTTGCGTTGATAGTGTAGGTATGAGACTTGTTCTTGTTGATACTCCTGGACCTAATAACTCACAAGATGGAAGTCATAGACAAATGACCTATAAAAATCTTGAGGATTCAGACAAGTCTTTGGTCCTTTTCGTTATGAATTGCCGTCAATTAAACATAGATGACCAGAAAAACTTTATGGATTACGTCTGTGAATGTATGCAAAAGGGCGGAAAGCAGTCAAGAGAAAGATATATTTTTGCTATCAATCAAATGGATGCTATTAATCCAGAGAACGATGAAGACCCAAAGGATGCATTAAATTCAGCAAGAAAAGTATTGGAGGATTATAAAATCCTTTCTCCAAACTTGTTCCCTGTTTCGGCCTTAGCTGCTTTGGAATGTCGCACTCAACCTAAAGTTCCTACCGCTTTACCTGTATTTGGACCGTTAGTCGCTGAGTATCCGGAAATGAAGTTTGATTCATATTATGATTACAACAATCTCCCACTTTCTGTAAAAAACGATATTGAGGATCTTCTTAAAGATCTCTCCGCAACTGAGGCACTTGAGGTTCATAGCGGTATTGTTTCAATTGAAGAAGCAATCGGTCTATACATTGATAAGTATGCCCGTGCACAGAAGGTTAAAGACCTGGTCGATGCATTTAATAATCGATTGAAAGAATTAAATGCCGTTGAAACTCTTAAAGAGGATATCCGTAAGAACAAAGATCTCAAAGTGAAACTTGATGAGAAAATTGCTGATATTCAGTCAAGAATTGAGTCTGGGAAATCTGCTCAAACTTTGTCTCGATTGATTGACAAAAAGAATCTCTCACGAAGTGTCACTCTTGAGATAGATGATTATGTCGATCAAACGAAAACGAAGATTGAAAGGCTAATCTTTAGTTATTCAAATTCCACCAAAATAAAGAAAGATGAAGCCCTTCGCCAAGTTAAATCGGTAAAAAAAGAAAGCGATGACATTTTAAATCAGTTGGATGCACGTATTGCAACGATACTTGAGAGGGGATACAAAGCTTTGATGGAAGATATTCTTGAAGAGTATAGGGGATATCTATCAGAATTAGGCATTGAGGCAGGGTCTGATTCTCTTTCTTTGCGTCCATTAGATTTTGTGGCAGAGAATTTAAAAAATATAGATTCTCTTATTTCCAAAAGTACTAACGTCGAAGATGAAGGATGCTTCCAAACTCGTACAGAAAAAGTGTCATATCAACACAAGCTTGAAAATTCTTTCTGGAAACCGTGGCAATGGTTTAGTGAGCGTTACGAAACGCGTTATCGTGATAAAAAAGTAACAGAATGGATTCCTAACAATGTTGAGTATGTTAACATGGCAAGTGTAGTTAGTGAATACCTTGAACCGTTACAAGAGCAGCTTATCGCCGCGAAGGCAGCTGCATCCGAGCATGCGGACTGCGAATCAAATCGCATAAAGGAAGCTGTCAAAGCGTTTCTTTCTAAAATCAATAAAGTCCTCAGTGACAAACTTCAAGAACTAAAAAGTGCGACAGAAGAGTCTTCTCAGACTCAAAAAGAAATTGACATCCAGGAATCAAATCTTAAATGGATGCGAGCAATGATTGAACGAGTAAATAAACTCGTAAATTTTTAAATGAAATTATATGAAACAAGAATTTATACAAGCCGTTGATAGTGGTAATGTGGGAAAAGCTCGCATTGCTTTATCAAATGAGTTGTTACTCGATCCTCGTGGAAAAACTTTCACAGAGATGTTAACTTATGCGAAAAGTAAGCTTCCCAATCTTTTCGTCGAGAATAAGGAGGCAAATTATTCTGTACCACCTCAAGAATGTTGGGATGAGGGATTCATGTTCGTGGTAAAGAACGATTTGGACTCTAATTTTTCTATTGAAAAATTAGCTTTCTATCAAGCTGTAATTGAAATTGTGGGTAAGTCAAAAGCGGAAGAACTTGAAAAAGCAGAAAAAATGCCAGCGACTGTTGAGCCTGAAATACAACCAGTTGGTAAGCTTAATAAAGATCACAAGGTTAAACCAAGCTCTATTACAGTAACAACCGGCGGCGCAATCCTGACTATTGTTGGAATTTGCGCGGGCAAAACTCTACTTACAATTCTTGGTGGAGCTGTGCTTGTTGGTGGTGTGATGTTAATGCTTAAGGACACACGAAAATGAGTACTATACACGACCGATTTAAAAAACGACCAAAAGTTCCTGGGGCGGTTTCTCAAATGGAGGAATCTTCTATAGAAATTCAACCCATTGAAAATTCGGAGACACTTTCAACTGAATTGGAGACACAGAAATCGGAATTTGTCAATCCAAATCATCTTCCGAGTAAAGGTGATATAGCACGTGCCAATGCTACTGAACTGAATCATTTCCTTGAAAATGCAAATAATGCGATGGAAATGGTAGATGATATTGTTCTTAAGCAATATCTCACAAAACTTGAAAGTCTGGAAGTAATTCCGTCCCCCGGAGAAGATTTGAGGGGGAATACTATCCTATTCAAGATAAATAAAATGGTATATGAGAAGGATGAATTTGTTACTGATAAATTCATCAGTGCTCTAAGTGCTATGACATATGCAGATTGCTCATTAATTCTGGTTGTTGATGGATATGAAGATCATACTGATTTCTATATAGGAATCCGAAACGATGATGCAAAAAAAGAAAGACGTCGAGTAGCAGATACTCTTGAAGCCTCTTTGAAAGGCCAATTCCCGGGAATTCAATTGAAAGATTGCTCTATCGTTGGTAAGGGGGAGAATTTTTCTTCTCAAGATATCCTAATTCATAGAATTAAACAAGCGTCTACAGTAACCTCATTTGTTGGAGTACCGTCTTTTAAGGACGAAGATGGAACATACACAAATGCAACTTATGTTCAAGGTATTGAAAAATTGGCTCTTGCCATGCAAGGCCGACGATACACAGCGATCATTCTCGCATCTAATCTAACAGCGGAGACTATAGAAGAAATGCGCGTTGGTTATGAGAACCTTTACACACAACTTTCGGCTATTTCAACGCAGCAATTAGCATATTCAACTAATGAGTCTCTTGCGAATGCTTTCAGTAGAAGTACAGGCTACAGTGACAGTGTATCTGACACGCACACCGATGGGACATCACATACTGATGGGAAAAGTACTTCTCACACAGTCAACGAAAGTGTATCTCAAAAGAGCGGCTGGGCTAAGGCTGGAAGCATAATCGGAGGCGCGCTCGCTGCTGTAGGTGGTGTTGCACTTATGGCTACTGGAATAGGTGCACCTGTTGGAGCTGCAATTGCCGCTGTTGGAGCAGGAGGCGGACTTGCTGCTGCTGGTGCTTCAGGCAAACAAAAAACCACAGGTACAAGTGATACTTCCGTAACCAACGAGAGTGATACAACAAATCACAGTGATACGCATGGGGAAACTCATACAGAAACGTTTACGGAAACTTCCGGTAAAACTGCAACTATCGGTTCTGGCAAAAACTTCACATTAACTCTCCATAATAAACATGTGGAGGAGTTACAGAAAAGAATAGATAGACAACTTGAACGTATTGCACTGTCAGAGAGTACTGGCCTATGGTCAGCTGCGTCATATTTCTTCTCATATGATAATGATGTAGCTTCCGCTGAAACTGGGGCTGCAATCTTTAAATCTATTATTCAAGGAGAAGGTTCAGGTGTAGAATCAGCGGCAGTAAATATGTGGTATAGCACTGAAAATCAAGGCGACACGAAGGAACTAAAGCAGATTGCCTCAACTATTTGTAGCTTTAAGCATCCTCAATTTTCATATTCAAAAGATGGTTTGCAAGCATCTTTCCCTGTAGAAAATTCGTCATTACTTAATAGTAAGGAGTTATCTATGATGCTTAGCTTGCCGAGAAAATCGGTACCGGGTTTCCCGGTCGTTGAGAACATATCTTTAGCCAAGGAAGTTGTTAGACATAGTGGAAAGGAAATTAAGCGTGGGCTTCCCATCGGTTGTATTTTCGATCAGGGAATAGAGCATATAGAAAACCTGGTTGAACTTGATGCAAAGAGTTTAACTCAACATGTCTTCGTGACGGGTTCGACTGGATGTGGCAAAAGTGAGACTGTATATAAGCTTATATATGAGGCTAAGCACGCAGGTGCCAAAGTCCTGATAATTGAGCCGGCTAAAGGTGAATACAAAAATGTGTTTGGCAAAGCGAATGTTTTCGGTTCTAACCCCGAGTTAACACACTTACTTCATATAAATCCCTTTAAGTTCCCCAAAGGAATCCACGTACTTGAACATATTGACCGTCTTACGGAGATCTTTAATGTATGTTGGCCAATGTATGCAGCGATGCCGGCAGTATTAAAGAAAGCAATTATACGGTCTTATGAAAAGGCAGGATGGAATCTTGTAAAGAACAAGAATAAATATGGAAGAATCTTCCCTACTTTCAAAGATTTACTTTATGAGTTGGAAGATGTCATAAAGGATTCTGCCTATTCAGAGGAAGTTAAAGGGAACTATGTTGGTTCGCTCGTTACGAGAGTTGAGTCTCTTACCAATGGACTTAATGGAGCTATATTTGGTGGTGAGGAGATTCCGGACTCAGTCTTGTTTGACGAAGACACAATAATCGACCTTAGTAGAATAGGATCGCAGGAAACAAAGGCTCTCATTATGGGTATCATTGTCATGAGACTTAATGAGTATCGTATGGTGAATGCGACCGAAGCGAATGTCGGTCTCAAACATTTAACCGTTCTCGAAGAAGCTCATAATATACTTAAACGTACCTCGACAGAACAATCTCAGGAGGGAAGCAATTTAGCAGGCAAGGCAGTCGAAATGATTACTAATTCCATTGCTGAAATACGAACCTATGGAGAGGGATTTGTAATTGTTGACCAATCTCCGACAAGTGTTGATCCCGCTGCAATTAAAAATACTAACACCAAGTTTATTATGAGATTGCCTGACGGGGATGATAGGCGTATTGCAGGGAAATCTGCTGGATTGAAAGATTCTCAGTTGGATGAAATTGCGAAGCTACCTACTGGTGTCGCAGTTACTTATCAGAATGACTGGGAAGAGCCCGTCTTGTGTAAGATTACTATGCGAGATAAGTCAGAGGAGGTTAAATATTCATTTGAACCAACTGAGGATGATGAAATCCAATCTGAATTCCTTTCAGAAGTTGTTAAGTTCTTAGTCCATGGTAAAGTGTCAAGTAAAGTTGATTTTGATAAGGCGAAAGTCGTTGAAGCAAAATCATCTTCTATGCTAACTACAGCTCAAAAGATTCAATTATCAGAGCTTATAGATGAATTTAATCGCACTGAGAGTCTGGGAATTTGGTCTAAAGATAGATTTGAGGAATTTGCAAACTTGCTGACAGACATTCTCGGTATTCGTAGTTCTATTGAAAGAATCGCTGCCGAATCGAAAAGTTTTGAAGATTTAGATTCCAGATTAGAGGCAAAAGTTATCGAAGCAATTGGTGAGGTTCCTAACCCCGTTAATATTTTTGTTCGACAAGCTTTGTTGAAGGCATATTCACTCGGTGGAGAAACAAGGGAGTTAATCTACCAAACTTGGTATCGTGGTTTAGAATCTAAGCTCATTCAATCTTAGGCGCGATGAATTATTTTATAGGCTCAAACACGTTTGATAAAACGCCCAATGAAATTTCTACTTCTCGATATTGGCTAAAGTCTAATATTGAGAAAGTAGAACCATTGGTCGGGCGCGATTTTGGCTTATCTGAATGTGTCGAAGCTGCCCGTGAATTATTCCCGAAAGAAATAATCTATAATTGGTCCGAGTGTACCATAGAAACGAGAATAAAATTGGTAGAGGATTATTCTTTCTATGTTGCTGACGCTTTCAAATTGAATAATTTCAAGGGTTTGTATATTGAAGATACGGGTTTTGGATGCGCTGGATATAATAATGGTGACGGAAAAATCCATGTAAGTGAAATGCTCGTCAACAATAAGAATGAAACGCCGTTTGAATTGATTGATACGATAGTGCATGAAATGCGTCACCAATATCAGTCCGAGTGTATGTGTGGTCTACATCCCATAGATTCAAACGTACTTAATGAATGGCTCGCTGCCGATAGACTCTATACGAATGATAGTCCGTATGCTTTAGATCCATGGGGCTACAAATATAATGCGTTAGAGCTTGATGCACGATACGCAGGCGAAACAGTTATTAGAGAATTTACAAAGGATTATCGAGTTTAAGAAGTATGGAAAATTCAGATTTTAAATCCTTAGTTAGGATGCGCCTTGCTGAAATAGGTTATCCTGACAATGAACAAACTGAAACAACAGTTGGTCGCTTATGCTCTCTTAGAGAGGAAAGTCGTGAGTTGCTTCTGAATTGGCTACGAAAAGAATCACCTGTTGCATTTAGTCCCATTCAAGGTGTCGATTCTGTATTCTTGAGAGATAACTTAGGTATGAAAGAACCAGCGATAATAATAGCTCACCAAATGTTGTTAGATGATCCGAATGAAAACGCGAAATACTTTCGTCATCTTGCAATAACAAAAAGATAATTATATCTATGATAGAAACAGCAAAAATAATGAAAGAACTCAGCGACCAACAGTCTGAACTGGGAAAATTAGCAAAAGCTGAAAATTCAAGTCATGAAGTTGATTCACATGACTATAATGAGTCACTTGTAGGTAAAGACTTAGACAATTCCCAAGTTGAATCATGGTGGAAAGATGATAGTAATAGCGAAATAACTGGCCATCATGTGACTGACTATGATGAACCATTAAGCCATATCGATGGAGTCTTTGATGAATCTATTCCATCCAGTGTAAATGAGCAAATGGATATTTCAAAGAATTCTAACGAAAATATTAAAAGTGAGAATACTGATGAAGTCAAACAAATTAAGACAATAAACTCAGGCTTAGAAGGACAAAATCATCCTGTAACTGATGTGCCTTTTGAGAGGAAAGTCGTTACGACAGAAACCGGAGAGAAAGTCGAGGGAGTCTTTCCTCAGTTTGACAGTAAATTTGATGCCCAATTACCCAAAGAACTTGAATTAGCTTCCGATGCAGATCAATTTGCGGAATGTAACCGTCAGTTAAAAGAAAAATATGACAATGATCCTTCATTCCGTGATCTATTCGATGAGCGCCAGAAGGAGAATATTGAAGAAGGAGGAACGCCATATGGTTACACTTGGCATCATAATGAAGAGACTGGCAAAATGCAATTGATCGATTATGACACTCACCAAAAAACAGGACATACCGGCGGCCGTTCTGTTTGGGGAGGAGGCAGTGAAAACAGATAATTATTAAATAATTCATAATATGAGTATACAATGGAAATATTCTTCTCCTGTAGAAGAAAGTAAAATTCTTGCAGTCGCAAAGAAGCATAACATCACCTTACCCAGTTATCTTATTCAGATGATTATGGAGGGTAACAATGGATCTCCTACGCCAAAAAAGTTTCTCTATGACAATGGTAGCAACGAGGATGTCTTTAAGACATTGTTGTCATACAACCCTCAAGACATAGAAAATGTATTCTCCGCTCTCGAAGAGTTACAAGGAATGCCCTCGCTCTATCCTTTTGGAAATGATCCTGCCGGCAACTTTATTTGTCTCAAAGGAACAAAAGTAGTCTTATGGAAACATGAGACGCATGAAGTTGCTCCAGTTGCCGATTCTGTTGAATCTTTCTTCGAGGGACTGCATTAGACAGCGGACTAAAAGCAAAGCGGGATCAACTACTTTCTCAGAGTATTCTCAATCAAAAAGTGTATTTATTATGACAATTATTGATGGCGAGGAGCTAACGATGATATGCCAAGAGTGCGGTACCCGATTCAAACATATTATCGGTTATGGTCCTATCTGCCCATCACCTTGGCTTCGCGAAAAGAAACTAAAAGAAAATCCGCCTGTATGCCCGAAATGTGGATCAAAAGAATGTAAACGACTCGGGATAATTGGGAATCTTCTTTCTCGTATTGGAGTTAAATGAGATCCCAATCGGTAATTACGGGTGCGATATGATCTTTAATGATAAGAGCGTAGACTATTGGCTATCCTTAGTTGATGCTCTTATCATTAACATTAAATAAGTCTCAGCAGGATTCTCTAATTTGGAGTCAGTAGCTTGAAATATGAGACTACTAACGAATGATGCATTGATTGCGCCCTAATGCTGTCAATGCGCATTACTGGCTGAGGAGGGGAACTGGAAATTGATCATTTGCCAGTAATTTGCCAGTTAAAATTAAAATCAGCGAGCTAACTTATTTGATTTCAAATTGTTAACTCGCTGATATTGTGCCCAGAACAGGACTCGAACCTGCACGGCTCTCACCACTCGCACCTGAAACGAGCGCGTCTACCATTCCGCCACCTGGGCATATTTCGGTTTGTGGGTGCAAAGATAATGTTTTTTTTCGGGATTTCCTACTTTTTCAATTTATTTTTTTTCTCGATTTTTGTTATTGTTGGGTTTAAATGGTTTTGGAAAAATTCTTAGAGATGGTTATCGGGGCAAAGCCCCTGGCGGAAACGGCTTCGCGGTGGTGGGAGTTATCGGGGCACAGCCCCTGGCGGGAACGGCTTCGCGGTGGGGACTGGGATTTGAGGGGAGAGTATGCGTTTTTGTCTCTTTTTCTTGGGCTTTTTTTCTTATTGTGCTGGTTATGTTTTATTTTTTTGTTCTTTTGTCTTAATTTTGTAAATGGATTTGGGGATTGTGGGCGAGATAGGCAAGGATAGGCATTATGGGCGAGATAGGCGGAGTAGGGCAAGTAGGCGGATTAACCTAGGAGAGGGCAATAGACAAGGGGAAATAAATTAGGGCGTGGTGTGGCGGG